>NZ_JBHRWI010000079.1:0-114289 GCF_042647905.1 Amycolatopsis halotolerans | reverse complement strand
CCCGGCAAAACCATAAAAACAGACACCAAGAGTTAAAACTCAAGCTGAGGGACTCAGATTCCCCCAGGGTTCCCCTCACGGACCACCCGCGAAACCGCAGCCAGCACACCCAGCTATCGAGGCGTCCAGCCCACCCCCGCACCCCGATACGAAGCCAAAATGGGGTCTGAGGGTGGTTGTCAAGGCATCTTTCCAGCCTTGACAACCACCCTCGGACCGTCATCACAATCAAGCTTCGGGGTGCCCCACGCAACCAAGGGCGCAATGTCGCCGCCAGGCGACGAGCCGTCAGGGAATCATCAACGCAGGTGCCCCAAGAGGACTAAGCGCCTCAGCAGTGCGAGCCTCCCGAGTAACCTCCGCCTGCCGCAAAGCGGTAACCCGAGGCGGAACCCGATCCAAATGCCACTCCGCCAACACCAACGCGACCTTCGCCTGCATCTCAGTCCGCAACCGCAAGAACGAATCCGCCGGATCCGCCCCCACCTCGCCAAGCAGCAACCACCAGGCCCAAGCAGCAGCCCCGGCATTGGCGATAAAGTCCGGAATCACCGCCACTCCACGCGCAGACAACGCCGCCTCAGCCTCAGGCGTAGTAGCAGCATTGGCCGCCTCGACCACCACCTTGGCCTTCACGAGATTCTCGTTGTCCACCCGCAACGCATAAGAAATAGCCGCAGGCACAAAGATGTCCGCGTCAACAGACACGACAGCCTCACGAGGCAACAACTGAACCCCGTCAGGCAACCGCCCCCGGTCAACCTCCCCGAACCGGTCCCGCAACTCCAGCAACGCAGGCACGTCCAACCCTTCCGGGTCGTACAACGTCCCGGCAGCATCGGCGACAGCGACGACCTTCATCCCCGCTTCATGCAGGTACCAAGCCGCACCGCCCCCCATAGTCCCGATCCCCTGGATCGCGACAGAGGTCTCGGCAACCCCCCACCCCCAAGTATTAGCCGCCCCAAGACAAGCCTGCGCGACCCCGTAACCGCCAATCACATCCCCGAGCAACTGCCCGCCAGGAACAGGCGCATTGAGCCCGGCCTGAACCCGCCGAAGCGTCCGAGCCGGATCAGCCGACCGGCGGATCGCGGCGTGGTACGACTGCTCCAACCCGAGCGTCGCGAAAACCTCGTCGATGAGGTGCTGCGGCACCCCCAGGTCCTCCGCGGTCACCCAGCTGGCGTCCAGCCACGGCCGCAGGAACTCGCAGAAGCGGGTGAGCACGCCGGTCGCGCGCGGGTCCTTCGGGTCGAAGTCGATGCCGCCCTTCGCGCCGCCGACCGGGAGGTTGAACGCGGCCGTCTTGTTCGCCATGCCGCGCGCGAGGTCGGCCACCTCGTCGACCGTGCAGCCGGCGCGCATCCGCGTGCCGCCCGTGGCGACGCCGGAAACCAGGCTGTGCACGACCAGGTAGCCGCGCGCGCCCGTGACCGGGTCCGTCCACGTGAGCTTCATCAGCGGTTCGGCGATCCGCGTGTCCATCGAGCCACTCACCTCCTCGGGTCCGCCGGCGGCGCGGTTCGCCGCCTGCTTCCGAGGGTGCTGCCCGATCGGGGCCCGCGTCCATTTACCGAATGTGCACGAAGTTGTTTAGGGTTCGTACATGGAGCTTTCGTTGCACCGCTTGAGGATGCTCCGCGAACTGCGTCGCAGGGGCACAGTCACCGCGGCTGCCGCAGCGTTGCATTACACCGCTTCGGCGGTGTCGCAGCAACTCGCGCAGCTGGAACGCGACGTCGGCGCGAAGCTGTTCGAACGGCTCGGCCGCCGGGTCCAGCTGACTGAACTCGGCATCCTGCTCACCGAGCACGCCGAGGAGATCCTGGGGTCGGTCGAGCGCGCGACGCTCGCGCTTGAGGAAGCGCAGGGCTCGATGTCCGCACGGCTGACCGCGGGCGTGTGGGCGTCCGTAGCCTCGGGTTTACTGCCGACCGCGCTCACCGCGCTGGCCGCCGATTACCCGGGAATCCAAGTGCGGACGAAGGAACTCGCCCCGGAAGCGACCGCGGACGCGGTGCGGGACGGCACGCTGGACCTGTCGTTCGTCATCGACTACTCCGATGCCCCGATGGAGTGGAGCGACGGCTTGGAGCGCGCGGTAGTCGCGGTGGAACGGCTGCACGCGGCGGTCCCGGCGGGCGCGCTGCCGTCCGCCACGGCGCCGCTCGACGCGCTGGCGGAGCACCCGTGGATCCTGGCGAGCCCTAAGTCCCATTTCGGCCGTGCGATCCGGATTGCCTGCCAGCGGCACGGTTTCCAGCCGAAAATCAATCACGAGGTCGAGGAACAGTCGACCGCGATGGCGATGGTCGGTGCCGGTCTGGGGGTCACCTTGGTGTCCGATCTGGGCCTGCGGCTGCTGCGCCCGCCGGGGATCGACGTGGTCGCGCTGGCCCCGCCGTTGCTGCGGACGGTGTCGATCGCCTATCGCCGCACGGAGATCCGGCGTCCGGCGTTGCACCTGGTGGTCGCGGCGGTGCAGGACGCCGCGGCCGAGTTGGGGCTGGGCACGGAACCCGCCTTGCCGTGAGCCGGGTGCTCCGGATTCGGCGTGGCGCTGATGTCCGATTTCGGCCTGTGCCCGCAGGGAATCGATGTGTTCGCGCTGGGCTCCGCCGTCACATCTGGTGGTTGCCGCGGTGCGGGATCCCGCGGCTGAGTTGGGGCCTGGGCACGGAATACGTCTTGCCGTGAGCGGGACGGCCCGGATTCGGCGTCCGGCGTTGTACTCGCGGCCGCCGCGGTGCGGGATGCCGTGGTCGAACTGGGCCCGGGCTCCGAACCCGCCTTGCCGGTGCGGCCGGGGTGCCCCGGATGGAGCAGTGCGCACGAGTCTGATCTTTCCGGTGAACTCCCAGGTCAACACAGATTACGAGATGCTTATCGATCGCCTCCCCGACTTCGCGGCCCTGTTTTTGTCAGACCCCGCGTGTAGCGTCGCGAAGCGACGAGGTCCGGCCCCGCGGACCTCCTGATCCGGACGGCGACAGATGACTGCAGTGCACGATTTTCCGGACAGATCCGGGAGCGCGGCGAACCTGACCGCGCGGGTGCTTGCCGACCGCGCGGAGGGGGAGCAGTACGTCGCTTCGGTGTGTTTCAAGCACGGCCCGCCGAGACTGCTCGGGGTGGAACTCGAGTTCACCGTGCACCACACCGGCGACCCGGTCCGCCCTCTCGACCCCGATGTCCTTGCCACGGCGCTCGGCCCGCACACCCCGCGGACGCTGCGCCCCGACAGCCCCGCGATCCCGCTCCCGGCCGGTGCGCCGGTGAGCCTGGAACCCGGGTGCCAGGTGGAGATCTCCGCTCCGCCGCAGGCCTCGCTGCGTGATCTGCACGCGGCTGTGGAGGCCGATCTCGCTCATCTCACCGGTCTTCTCGCCCGCCACGGCCTCGAACTCGGCGCCGCGGGCATCGACGAGCACCGGCCGCCCCGGCGCATTCTGCGCACGCCCCGTTACGCCGCCATGGAACGCCGGTTCGCCCCGATCGGGGCGGGCGGCATCACCATGATGTGCAGCACCGCGGGCCTGCAGATCTGCGTGGACGCGGGCGAAACCCACGAGGTCGCCGCGCGCTGGGCGGCCGCGCACGCGATGGGTCCGCCGCTGCTGGCGCTGTTCGCGAATTCCCGCGTGCACGCCGGAGCGGACACCGGATTCGCCTCGGCGCGCTGGCTCGCGGTGCTGGAAACCGAACCAGTGCGGAGCCAGTCGCCCGAACCCGGCCCGGACCCGGCCCGCGAATGGGCCCGGCGGATGATGGACACGCCGCTGATGGTGTTCCCGCGCGGAGAACGGCCGTGGGACGCGCCCGACGGGCTCACCTTCGCCGAGTGGATCAGCGGCCGGGGCGCGGCCACCGTGCTGCGCCGCCCGACGGTCGCGGACCTCGACTACCACCTCACCACGATGTTCACCCCGGTGCGGCCGCAGGGCTACCTCGAGCTGAGGTACCTGGACGGGCAGCCGCCGGGGGAATGGCTGCCGCCGGTAGCGCTGGTCACCGCGCTGCTGGCGAATCAGTCCACAGTGGACAAGGTGCGGGAGGTGTGCGCGCCCGCGGCGGGCCGGTGGGTCGACGCCGCGCGGCGCGGAATGGCCGAAGCGCAACTGGCGGCGGTCGCCAGGGAGCTGGTGGAGCTGGGCATCGACGGGCTTCCGGCCACCGGGCTTCCCGAGGGCGCCGTCGCCGGGCTGGTCGCCGGGCTGCGCGCCCGGGCCGCCGGAGTGCCGCGCCAGGACCGATGAGCAGGACCGAGATCACCGCCGGGCCGCGCGCCCGGCACACCCCGGACTCGAGGAGTCAGGAGCGATGAGCACCATCCCCGAACAGAACCCGTTGCTGGAGCTGAGCCCGCAAGACCTGCGGGCGCACACGGCCGCCGCCCTCACCCGGGCGCGCGAGCGCAGCGTGGCCCTCACCGACGCGGTCGACGACGAGGACCTCGTGCGGCAGCATTCGAAGCTGATGTCGCCGCTGGTGTGGGACCTCGCGCACATCGGCAGCCAGGAAGAGCTGTGGCTGGTCCGCGACGTCGGCGGCCGGGAGCCGCTGCGCCCGGACATCGACGACCTCTACGACGCCTTCCAGCACGCCCGCGCGGACCGCCCGGCGCTGCCGCTGCTCGGCCCGGCCGAGGCCCGCGCTTACGTGAAGGAAGTTCGCGACAAGGCGTTCGACGTCCTGGAAACCGCTCCGCTGGACGGACGGCGGCTCACCGAGAGCGCGTTCGCGTTCGGCATGATCACCCAGCACGAGCAGCAGCACGACGAGACCATGCTGGCCACCCACCAGCTGCGCAAGGGCGAACCGGTCCTGCACGCCCCGGAGCCGCCGCCCGCGCCCGCCCGCAAGCTGCCCGCCGAGGTGCTCGTGCCCGGCGGCCGCTTCACCATGGGCACCACCGCCGAACCGTGGGCGCTGGACAACGAACGCCCGGCGCACGAGATCGACGTGCCCGCCTTCGTCCTCGACACCGCTCCGGTCACCTGCGGCGCGTACGTCGAGTTCCTGGAATCCGGCGGCTACGACCAGCGGCGGCTCTGGAGCGAGCCCGGCTGGGCGTACCTGCGCGAGCACGACATCACCGCGCCCCGGTTCTGGCGCCGCGAACCGGACGGCTGGTGGCGCACCCGCTTCGGCGTGCACGAGCGGGTCCCGGAGAACGAACCGGTCGTGCACGTTTCGTATTACGAGGCCGAGGCGTACGCGCGCTGGGCGGGCAAGCGGCTGCCGACCGAGGCGGAATGGGAGAAGGCCGCCCGGCACGACCCGGCGAGCGGGCGGTCGCGGCGATTCCCGTGGGGCGACGAGGAACCGACCGCCGAGCACGCCAACCTCGGGCAGCGCCACCTGCGCGCGGCCGAGGCGGGCGCGTATCCGGCCGGCGCGTCGCCGCTGGGCGTGCACCAGCTGATCGGCGACGTCTGGGAGTGGACGAGCACGGATTTCCACGGCTACCCGGGCTTCTCGGCGTTCCCGTACCGGGAGTACTCGGAGGTCTTCTTCGGACCGGAGCACAAGATCCTGCGCGGCGGGTCGTTCGGCACCGACGCGGCGGCGATCCGGGGCACGTTCCGCAACTGGGACTACCCGATCCGGCGGCAGATCTTCTCCGGCTTCCGGTGCGCGCGCGACCCGCGCCCGGGCGAGGCGGGCTAGCCGGATGTGCCGTCATCTCGCCTATCTCGGCGCGCCGGTGTCCCCGGCGGAGCTGATGTTCGCCGCGCCGCACGCGCTGCTCGTGCAGTCGTACGCGCCGCTCGACATGCGCGGCGGCGGTTCGGTGAACGCCGACGGCTTCGGCCTGGGCTGGTACCCGGAACCGGGCGCGCCGCCGCAGCGGTACCGCCGCCGCGAGCCGTTGTGGACCGACCAGACGCTGCCCGCGCTGGCCGCTTCGGTGCGCACTCGCGCGTTCGTCGCGGCGGTGCGCAACGGCACCACCGGTATGCCGGTCACCGAGGCGGCCGCCGCGCCGTTCCTGGAGGACCGCTGGCTGTTCAGCCACAACGGCGTGGTCCGCGGCTGGCCCGGCTCGATGCGCGGGCTCGCCGGACGGCTGGACGTGACCGAGCTGTTCACGCTCGAAGCGCCGACGGATTCCGCGCTGCTGTGGGCATTGCTGCGGGCTCGGCTGCGCGCGGGGGAAGAGCCGCTCGAAGCGGCGACCGCCCTCGTGCGCGAGGTCGAGGCAGTCGCCCCCGGCTCCCGGCTGAACCTTCTCCTCACCGACGGCGAACTGCTCGTCGGCACCGCCTGGACGCACGCGTTGTCCGTGCGCCGCACGGAAACCGGCGTGGTGCTGGCGTCGGAGCCGTGCGATCCGGACCCGGCCTGGACCGCCGTGCCCGACCACCACGCCGTGCGCGTCACCGCGGCCGGCGTCGACATCCTTCCCCTGACCCTGGAACGGAGCACCGCCGGATGACCGAAGCGGATCTGGAGAGCCATCGCCGGGACGTGGCCGCCGAACTGCGCGCGGACGTGCGCGAGGGGCTCACGGCCGACCAGAAGTGGTTGCCGCCCAAGTGGTTCTACGACGCCGAAGGCAGCAAGCTGTTCGAGAAGATCACCGCCCTGCCGGAGTACTACCCGACCCGCAGCGAGCGCGAGGTCCTCGCGCAGCGGGCGGCTGAGGTCGCCGAACGCACCGGCGCGCACACGCTCGTCGAGCTGGGCTCGGGGTCGAGCGAGAAGACCCGGCTGCTGCTGGACGCGCTCACCGCGCACGGCACGCTGGAAGCGTTCGTGCCGATGGACGTGTCGGAATCCGCGCTCGCCGAGGCCGCCGCGGCGATCACGGCGGACTATCCGAAGCTCGAGGTGCGCGGAGTGGTCGGCGACTTCACCCAGCACCTGCGGCTGCTGCCCGGCACCGCGCCGCGGGTCGTGGCCTTCCTGGGCGGCACGATCGGCAATTTCCTGCCCGGCGAACGCGCCGAGTTCCTGAGCTCGGTGCGGGACGTGCTCGGCGAAGGGGAGTGGCTGCTGCTCGGCACCGACCTGGTGAAGGACCGGGAAACGCTGGAGCGGGCCTACGACGACGCGGCCGGCGTCACCGCGGCCTTCAACCGCAACGTGCTGCGCGTGATCAACACCGAACTGGGCGCGGACTTCGACCCGGACGAGTTCGACCACGTCGCGCACTGGAACGCCGAGCACGAGTGGATCGAAATGCGCCTGCGCGCCCGGAACCGGACGGAGGTGCGCATCCCCGGCGCGGACCTGGTCGTGCCCTTCGCCGAGGGCGAGCACATCCGCACCGAGGTGTCGGCGAAGTTCCGGCGCGGCGGCGTCGAGGCGGAACTGAACGCCGCCGGGTTCGCGCTGGAACAATGGTGGACAGACTCACAGCAGCGGTTCGGGGTGAGTTTGGCAAGATCAGTGCGTGCGTAACCCTGTCGCGGCGCTCGCCCGCAAGCTCGGCACCCAGCCCAGGCTGATGGGCGCGTCGCGCGCCATCATCGCGACCGACCGGCAGCTGCACCGGTGGTTCGGCGGCCGGATCAGCCTGGTCGGCCTGGCCGGCCTGCCGTCCCTGCGGCTCACCACCACCGGAAGGCGCAGCGGCCTGCCGAGGAGCACGAACTTGCTGTACTACCCGCACGGCAGCGAGTTCGTGCTCACCGGCTCCAACTGGGGCCGCCCGCAGAACCCGGCGTGGACGCACAACCTCCGCGAGAACCCGAGGGCGACGGTCGCGCTGCGCGGCCGGGAGATCGAGGTCAAGGCGCGGGAGCTGGAAGGCGCGGAGTACGACCGGATGTGGGCGGAACTGCTCGAATTCTGGCCGGGCTACCAGATGGAACGGGACGAGGCGCGGCGGGACTTCCCGGTGTTCGTGCTGTCCCGCTGCTGAGCGTTCCCGGGGCACGTCGGCTGGACGCTTCCCGCTCGCGCGGCCTTTCCCCAGCCGGGGCGCGGAGCCGCCCGGGCTCAGCTCTCGGTGTGCGGGCGCGGCTCGGTCCGGCCCGTCGTCGAGGACTGCTCCTGAGCGCGCGTTGTCGCTCGTCCGAACCCGCACATCCTCCTTTTGGCCGGTGCCCGGCTTGGCCGGATTATGCCAGTCTCGGTGACGCCCCGTAATCAGGCGGGCGCGCAAACAGGGGAGATTCCACGTGCGCGGATCGAGAAGAGCACGAACCGGAGCACTGGTCGCGGCGATCGCGACCGCGCTGACCGGGCTGGCTGGCACTGCCGTCGCGGCGCCAGCCGGCCCGGCGGCGCAGGCCCGACCGGCCAAACCCGCGGAGATCGCGCGCACCGCGCCGGTCAAGTGGGAGGACTGCACCAAAGAACAGCTGCGCGGTGTCCCGGAAGACCAAGTGAAGCTGTACAGCTGCTCGCTCTACCGCGTGCCGATCGACCACGACGACGCGTCGCTCGGCAGCATCGACATCGCGCTGATGAAGCGCGCCGCGAAGATTCCCGGGCAGCGGATCGGGTCGCTGTTCCTCAACCCGGGCGGCCCGGGCGGGTCCGGCCTGCGGATGCCGATCTCCGGCGACCGCACCTTCCGTCCGCAGGTGATGGACCGCTTCGACCTCGTCGGGTTCGACCCGCGCGGCGTCGGCGCCAGCAACCCGCTGCGCTGCTTCACCACGGCCGAGGACGCCCAGGACGTCCAGAGCCAGCTGCTGCCGGTTCCGTTGTCGCGCAACGAAATCTCGAGCACCCTCGCCGGGTACCGCGACTACGGCCAGTTCTGCCGCCGCAACGCGGGCGCGCTGCTGGACCACATGTCCACCCGCGACGTGGTGCGAGACCTCGACCAGCTGCGCGCCGCGGTCGGCGACCAGCAGCTGACCTACACCGGCTTCTCCTACGGAACCCTCGTCGGGTCCACCTACGCCGCGATGTTCCCGAAGCAGACGCGGGCGATCGTGATCGACGGGAACGTCGACCCGCAGCTGCGCACCAACGACGGCGTCACCTACGACCTGGCGCGGGCGCAGGGCTTCGAGATCGCGCTCGACGGCTTCCTCGAGCGCTGTGCTCAGGCCGGCGACAAGTGCGCGTTCAGCGCGGGCGACCCGCGGGCGAAGTTCGACGAGTTGCGCGAGCACGTGCGCACCGACCCGATCACGCTGCCCGGCGGTCAGAAGGTGGACCTGGGCACGCTGATCAGCGCGGCGTCGAGCGCGATGTATTCGCCGGACTCGTTCGGCGAGCTGGCCGAGGGCTTGCAGCAGGCGTACTCGGTGCTGCACCCGTCGCTGCAGGCCCAGTCCGCACGGAAGGGCACTCTGTCCGCGGGCCGCGGCGGTCTGCTCGACCTCGCCCCGGACAGCCCGTACACCGGCAACGACTCGTACTTCGCGGTGAACTGCGCGGACAAGCCGATGCGGATCAAGCAGGAGCAGGTGCCGGGCATCGCGGGCAAGGCGGACCGGGAATCGCCGACGTTCGGCCGCTACCAGGTGTTCTCCGACATCGCGGCCTGCCCGGTCTGGCCGGCCGCGAAGACGTCCGACCCGTACCGCGGGCCGTGGCGCGCGAACACCGCTACGCCGGTCCTGGTGGTCAGCAACCTCTACGACCCGGCCACGCGGTACCGCTTCGGCCAGCGGATGGCCGAGGAGCTGGGCAACTCCCGGCTGCTGTCGGTCGATTCGTTCGGCCACTGCATCCTCGGCCGCGCGCGGGGTGTCGACGACGCGACCGCCGCGTACCTGATCGACCTGAAGGTTCCCGCCGACGGCCAGGTGTTCCAGCCGGACCGGCAGCCCTTCACGACGCCCGCGAACGGCTGATCGGTTGATCTATCGGTGGATCTTGCGCCGGAAACGGGCATAACGGCACAACCCTCTTGTCAGCGGTCGGCGGATCGGTGAAAGTGTCCGCCAGAAGTTCACCTGAGGGGAGTTGACGTGCGGCGCTGGGCGGGCGGGTTCGGCGCGGCCAGGTGGACGGCGGTCCTGGTCGGGACCGCGGTGCTCTCCGGCTGCTCTGGCTCGCCCGCCCAGCCCGGTCCGGTCGCGGTTTCGCGCTCGGCCTGCGGCGACGGCTGGACCGCGCCGCCGGCCGGGCCGCAGACTCTCCAGGTCCGCAACGACGCCGCTGTCACGATGGAAATCGACCTCGTCGACCCGGCCACCGGCACGGTCTTCGGGGAGCTGGAAGGAGTCGGCCCGGGCACGACGCGCGCGCTGCCGGTGAACTTCGCCAACGGCGCGTACGCCCTGCGCTGCGCACCCGAGGACGGCACGCCGTTCGTCGGCCCGACGGTCCAGGTCACCGGCGGCGCGGCCCGTCCGGGACCGGCGGTGGTCCCGGTGACCAACGCCGATCTGCTCGGGCCGCTCAAGCAGTACCACGGGTACGTCGCCGACGGCCTCGGCACGCTCACCGGCCAGACCGCCGCGCTGGCGCAAGCCGTCCGGTCGGGGAATCGCGGCGCGGCGCGACAAGCCTGGCTCGCCGCGCACCTGACTTATGAACGGCTCGGCGCCGCCTACAACGCCTTCGGCGATTCGGACGGGGCGATCAACGGCACCACCGCCGGGCTGCCCGGCGGAGCCGCCGATCCGGGCTTCACCGGGTTCCACCGGCTCGAGAACGGCTTGTGGCACAACGAAGCGATGCCCGCGTTGAGCCCGGTCGCCGATCAGCTCGACCAAGCGGTCCAGAAGCTGCGCACGTCGTTCGCCGACGCCCAGATCGACCAGAACGACCTCGGCCTGCGCGCGCACGAGATCATGGAGAACACCCTCCAGTTCGAGCTGACCGGCCGCACCGACTACGGCAGCGGCTCGAACCTCGCGACCGCGGGCGCGAACCTCACCGGCACCCGCGCGGTCCTTGACGTGCTGCGTCCGCTCCTGACCACCCGGTTCCCCGGCTTGAAAGACCTCGACGCCTGGATCGCCCGCACCGATCGCGATCTGCGGGCCGTCGCTGGCAAACCGCTGCCCGCCCTGGACCGGAAGCAGCGGCAGCGGATCAACGCCGACGTCTCCGAGCTGACCGAACGCCTGGCCCCGGTCGCGGCGATCGCCGAGCCAAGGAGGACCTCGTGACCCTGGGGCGGCGCGCGTTCCTGCGCGGAGCGGCAGCCGCTGGAGCGGGCGCGGGCCTGGTCGGCCTGTCCGGAAGCGCGACGGCGGCCGGGGGAGCGGTGCCGTTCCACGGTCCCCGGCAGACGGCCGTGCTGGCGGAACCCGCGAGACATTCGATCGTCGCCGCGTTCGACGTCGTCGCCGAGAACCGCACCGAACTCACCGCGCTGCTCAAGGAACTCACCGACCGCGCGCGGTTCCTCACCAGCGGCGGCGCGCCCGCGTCGGTCGGGATCACCGGACCGCCCGCGGATTCCGGCGTCCTCGGCCCGGAAGTCCCGGAAGGACAGTTGTCGGTGCTCGTCGGCGCCGGTGCGTCGCTGTTCGACGACCGGTACGGGCTGGCCGCGCGCAAACCGCCGAAGCTCAAGCAGATGCCGATGTTCCCGGACGACGCGCTCGATCCGCAGTGGTGCCACGGAGATCTGAGCCTCGTGCTCAACGCCGCCGAACCGGACACCGTGCTGCACGCGTTGCGCGACATCGCCCGCGCGACTCGCGGCGGCATGCAGCTGCGCTGGAAGATCGACGGGTTCAGCTCGCCGCCGCGTCCGGCCGGGACACCGCGCAACCTGCTCGGCTTCAAGGACGGCACCGCGAATCCCGCACCGTCCGAAGCGGACAGTCTGGTGTGGACGGACGACGGCGGCAGCTACCAGGTCATCCGGCTGATCCGCATGCTGGTCGAATTCTGGGACCGGGTGTCGCTGTCGGAGCAGGAGAACATGATCGGCCGCCGCCGCGACACCGGCGCGCCGCTCGACGGCGCGGCCGAGCAGGACGCGCCGCGCTACGCCGAGGACCCGATCGGCACCGTCATCCCGCTGACCAGCCACATCCGGCTCGCGAACCCGCGCACCCCGCAGACCGACGGGCAGCGGATCCTGCGCCGCGCGGTCAACTACGACCGCGGCGTGGACTCCAACGGCAACCTCGACATGGGCCTCGTCTTCACCTGTTACCAGCGCGATCTCGAGCAGCAGTTCGAGGCCGTGCAGAAGCGGCTCGCCGGGGAGCCGCTCACCGACTACGTCTCGCCGTTCGGGGGCGGGTATTTCCACCTCTTCCCGGGCGTGACGGATCCGGCCGACCACTACGGCCGGGCAGTGCTGGGCTGAGCGGAAGGAGTTCTGCAGTGAAGCGGACCAGGAAGCGGGCCACCGCGGCGGCCGCGCTGGCGGCGACCGCGGCGCTGGCCGCGGCGTGCGCGAGCAGCGCGGCGTCGACCTCGGCACCGGCGCACGCGATCGCCGCCGAGACGTTCACGACGTCGACGCCGATCAAGAACGTCGTGGTGATCTTCGGCGAGAACATCTCCTTCGACCACTATTTCGGCACGTATCCGAACGCCACCAACGAAAACGGCACCCCGTTCCACGCCGCGCCCGGCACGCCGAAGGTCAACGGCCTCACGCCGGACCTGCTGCAGCGAAACCCGAACGCCTACAACCCGAAGCGCCTCAGCCCGGACCAGGCGCTCACCTGCGACCAGGCGCACGACTACAAGAAGGAACAGGCCGCGTTCAACGGCGGCAAGATGGACAAGTTCGTCGAGTACACCGAGAAGGACAAGTGCACCGGGCAGCCGGTGCTGTTCGGCGAACCCGGCCTGGTGATGAACTACTTCGACGGCAACACCGTCACCGCGATGTGGAACTACGCCCAGCATTACGCGCTGAACGACAACTCCTTCAACACCGTCTTCGGCCCGTCCAGCCCCGGCGCGATCAACCTCGTCTCCGGCCAGACGCACGGCCTGCAGCCGGTCGATTCGGTCACCGGCGAGCCGAAGGTCGACCCGCACACCGCGGCCTCGCCGGACTCCCGCGGCGTCGGCACCATGATCACCGACCCGGACCCGGCGTTCGACGACTGCTCGGACAAGAACCACACCGCGAAGGACAACCTCGGCGCGTTCCAGGGCCGCAACGTCGGCGACCTGCTGAACGCGCGCGGCGTCACGTGGGGCTGGTTCGAGGGCGGCTTCCAGCCCACCGGCGAGGCGAACGGATACGCCGTCTGCGGGACGAAACACCCGAACGTGGGCGGCCAGGCGTCCGTCGACTACAGCCCGCACCACGAACCGTTCCAGTACTACCAGTCGACCGCGAACCGGAAGCACCTCCCGCCGTCCTCGCTGCACGCGGTGGGCCAGCACGACCAGGCGAACCACCAGTACGACGTCCGCGACTTCAACGACGCACTCGCCGCGGGCACCATGCCCGCGGTGAGCTTCCTGAAGGCCCCGGAGTACCAGGACGGGCACGCGGGCTACTCGGATCCGTTGGACGAGCAGGCTTTCGTGGCTGACGAGATCAACCGGATCCAGGCGTCGCCGCAGTGGAAGAACACCGCGATCGTGCTGGCGTACGACGATTCGGACGGCTGGTACGACCACGTCGCGCCGAAGATCCTCAACGGCTCGCACGATTCGGCCCAGGACGCGTCGGTGTGCACGTCGAAGCCGGTGAAGCTGGGCGGCTTCGCGGATCGGTGCGGCTACGGCCCGCGGCTGCCGCTGCTGGTGATTTCGCCGTACAGCAAGGTGAATCACGTCGACCACACGATGACGGACCAGACGTCGGTACTGCGGTTCATCGAGGACAACTGGCATCTCGGGCGGATCGGCGGCGGGTCGTTCGATGTGCTGGCGGCGCCGTTGACGGGGATGTTCGACTTCTCGCATCCGAAGGCGAAACCGCTGAAGCTGGACCCTAAGACTGGGGCTGTGGTCGGTTAAGAGGGGCGCTGCGGGTCGGGGGCGGCTCGTCGCCTGGCGGCGACATTGCTTTTGAGCGGTTGCGTGGGGCACCCCGAAGCCCGATTGTGACTACGGCGCGGAGGTGCTTGTCAAGGCGGGAAAGATGCCTTGACAAGCACCTCCGCGCCGCGTTTTTGGCTTCGTATCGGGGTGCGGGGGTGGTGTGGGTGCCTCGATTCGGGTGCATCGGCTGCGGTTTCGGGCGGGGCTAGCGCCCCAATGTGGCGTTGGGTGCATGTGACGCACCGAATGCCGCATTGGGTGCATGTGACGCACCGAATGCCACATTGGGTGCATGCGGCGGCGGGGAGCGGGTCGTGGAGGGGCACCTCGCGACCGTCGCGGGTCGTGAGGGGAACCCTGAGGGAATCAGATTCCCTCAGGGTTCCCCTCACGGACGGTCCGGGGCAGCCGGAAACCAGTGCGGCCCGCCCCGGGAGAACCGGAGCGGGCCGCAAGCTGGGTTTCAGGCCGTCAGGACTGCGTCATCTTCCGCAGCACGTACTGCAGGATGCCGCCGTTGCGGTAGTAGTCCGCCTCGCCCGGGGTGTCGATGCGGACGACCGCGTCGAACTCGACCTTCGAGCCGTCCTCCTTGGTGGCCGTCACGTGGACCGTCCGCGGCGTCTCGCCGTCGTTCAGCTTCGTGATGCCCTCGATGTCGAACGTCTCGGTGCCGTCCAGCTTCAGCGACGACGCCGACTCGCCCGCCGGGAACTGCAGCGGGATGACGCCCATGCCGATCAGGTTGGAGCGGTGGATGCGCTCGAACGACTCGGTGATGACCGCGCGCACGCCCAGCAGGCTGGTGCCCTTCGCCGCCCAGTCGCGCGAGGAACCGGAGCCGTACTCCTTGCCGCCCAGCACGACCAGCGGGGTGCCCGCCGCCGCGTAGTTCTGGGCCGCGTCGTAGATGAACGCCTGCGGGGCCCCCTCGACGGTGAAGTCGCGGGTGTAGCCGCCCTGCACGTCGTCCAGCAGCTGGTTGCGCAGCCGGATGTTCGCGAAGGTGCCGCGGATCATGACCTCGTGGTTGCCGCGGCGCGAGCCGTAGGAGTTGAAGTCCTTGCGCTCGATGCCGTGCTCGACCAGGTACTGCGCGGCCGGGGTGCCCGCCTTGATGGCGCCGGCGGGGGAGATGTGGTCGGTGGTGACCGAGTCGCCCAGCTTCGCCAGCACGCGGGCGCCCGAGATGTCCCGCACCGGAGCCGGTTCGGCGGCCATGCCGTCGAAGTACGGGGGCTTCCGGACGTAGGTGGACTCGGCGTCCCACTCGAAGGTCTTGCCCTCCGGGGTGGGCAGCGACTTCCAGCGCTCGCCGCCGTCGAAGACGTCGGCGTAGTCCTTGGTGAACATCTCCTGCGTGATCGCGTAGTCGATGGTCTCCTGGATCTCCTGCGCCGACGGCCAGATGTCCTTCAAGAACACGTCGTTGCCGTCGGTGTCCTGGCCCAGCGGCTGCGTCGCGAAGTCGAAGTCCATCGTCCCGGCCAGCGCGTAGGCGATGACCAGCGGCGGGGACGCCAGGTAGTTCATCTTGACGTCCGGGTTGATCCGGCCCTCGAAGTTCCGGTTGCCCGAGAGCACCGAGACCGCGGTGAGGTCGTTCTCCTGGATCGCGGCGGAGATCTCGTCCGACAGCGGGCCCGAGTTGCCGATGCAGGTGGTGCAGCCGTAGCCGACCAGGTGGTAGCCCAGCTTCTCCAGGTAGGGCCAGAGGTTGGCCTTGGTGTAGTAGTCGGTGACGACCTGCGAGCCCGGCGCCATCGACGTCTTGACCCACGGCTTGACCGACAGGCCCTTGTCGACCGCGTTGCGCGCGAGCAGCGCCGCGCCCAGCATGACCGACGGGTTGGAGGTGTTGGTGCACGAGGTGATCGAGGCGATCACCACGGCGCCGTGGTCGAGGATGAAGTCGCCGCGGTCGGCGGTCGACACCTTGACCGGCTTGGTCGGGCGCCCGGTGGCCCCGTTCGCCGCGGACTGCACCGGCACGGCGGTCTCGTCCTTGAACGACAGCGCGGCCGGGTCGGAGGCCGGGAAGGTCTCTTCGACGGTCTCGTCGACGTTGGTGTGCGGGGTGGGCTGCTCGTCCTCGGCGTAGTCGTGCACCGACTTGCGGAACGAGGACTTCGCGTCGGTCAGCTCGATGCGGTCCTGCGGGCGCTTCGGGCCGGCGATCGACGGGACGACCGTCGACAGGTCCAGCTCGAGGTACTCCGAGTACTGCGCCTCGTGCGCCGGGTCGTGCCAGAGGCCCTGCTCCTTGGCGTACGCCTCGACCAGCGCGACCTGCTCGGCCGAGCGGCCGGTGAGCTTGAGGTAGCGGACGGTCTCGTCGTCGATCGGGAAGATCGCCGCGGTGGAGCCGAACTCCGGGCTCATGTTGCCGATGGTGGCGCGGTTGGCCAGCGGCACCTGGGCGACGCTCTCGCCGTAGAACTCGACGAACTTGCCGACCACGCCGTGGCGGCGCAGCATCTCGGTGATCGTGAGCACGACGTCGGTCGCGGTGACGCCCGCCGGGATCTCGCCGGTCAGCTTGAAGCCGACGACGCGCGGGATCAGCATCGACACCGGCTGGCCCAGCATGGCCGCCTCGGCCTCGATGCCGCCGACGCCCCAGCCCAGCACGCCGAGGCCGTTGACCATGGTGGTGTGCGAGTCGGTGCCGACGCAGGAGTCGGGGTACGCCTGGCCGCCCCGGGCCATGACCGTGCGGGCCAGGTGCTCGATGTTGACCTGGTGCACGATGCCGGTGCCCGGCGGGACGACCTTGAACTCGTCGAAGGCACCCTGGCCCCAGCGCAGGAACTGGTAGCGCTCGCGGTTGCGCTCGTACTCGATCTCCACGTTGCGCTCGAAGGCGTCCGCGCGGCCGAACACGTCGATGATCACCGAGTGGTCGATGACCATCTCGGCCGGCGCGAGCGGGTTGACCTTGTCCGGGTCGCCGCCGAGGGCGGTCACGGCCTCGCGCATGGTGGCCAGGTCGACCACGCAGGGCACGCCGGTGAAGTCCTGCATGATCACCCGGGCGGGCGTGAACTGGATCTCGATCGACGGGTCCGCGTTCGGATCCCAGCCGCCGAGCGCGCGGATGTGGTCGGCGGTGATGTTCGCGCCGTCCTCGGTGCGCAGCAGGTTCTCGAGGAGGATCTTCAGGCTGTAGGGCAGCCGGGCGGCGCCTTCGACCTTGTCCAGGCGGAAGATCTCGTACGAGTTCTCTTCCACCTGCAAGGTGTCCTTGGCGCCGAAGCTGTCCTTGCTAGGTGCAGTCACGTCTAACTCCAGTGGCATGGATTCCACGCCGCCGCCGGCGTGTCCTCCCGGGTCAGTTCGGTGTCGTTTCCGGGTCGTCGGGTCGACCCAGGCGAGTCTTGCGCACCCCCACCGTAAGACCGGAACCGGGAGGGCACACCTCGTCCGTCGTTCCAAACAGTACGCGTGTCCTGTATTTCGTTCAAGACGACACGCGGAGTGACCTACGCCATGCGGACACGCTCCTCCGGCAGGTCCCCCGAACAGGGGAAATGATCTCCGCGGTGTGTAAGTTCTCCCTGTTGCTTGTGATAGTGGTGTGACTGCAGTGGTACGCGGTGTGTCCGTGCTTGTCCGAAACGGCGCGCGGGCGGCCGGCGAGCGGAGGTGGCGGGGCGTGATGGCCAGGCGGGGACGGTCCGGGACGGCGGGTGCGCCGGTGCACGGCGCCGGAGCCCGGCGCGGCCTGACGGTTGCGGCGGTCACCCTGGTCGCGCTGCTCGGCGCGACGAGCACGGGGCTCGCGGTGCCCCCTCCGCCGCCGAACCCGAGCGATTCGTCGATCACCGACGCCAAGGGCGACGCCAACGCGAAAGCGGGCGAGGTCGGGCGGCTCACCAACCAGCTCGCCCAGGCCGAGCAGAAGCTGAGCTCGCTGCAGGACGACGTCGAGCTGAAGCAGGAACAGGCCATGAAGGCCCTGGTCGACCTGCAGACCGCGCAGGACGAGGCCACCCAGGCGCAGAACGACGCGAAGTCCGCGCGCCAGGAGGCGGACGTTGCGGTCGGCGCGATCGAGAAGGCCCGCGCGGACGCGAAGAAGTTCGCCGCCGCGAGCTTCGAGCAGGGCAGCACGATCGGGTCGGTCTCGGCGTACCTCACCTCGGACAGCCCGAAGGACCTGCTCGCCCGCGCCCAGCTGCTCAACGCCATCGGCGGCTCGCGGCTCAACGCGATGGACCGGCTCCAGCAGGCCCAGACCGAGAAGGCCAACAAGGACTCCGCCGCGCGCAAGGCGCTGGAGCTCGCGCAGCAGAAGCAGGACGCGGCCACCCAGGCGAAGGGCACCGCGGACTCCGCGCAGTCCGCCGCCGTGTCCGCGCAGCAGGCCCAGGCCGCGCAGAACACGCAGCTGGAAGCCAACAAGAACTCCGTCGAGCAGCAGCTCTACGCCGCGCAGGCGAAGGTCAACGGCCTGCAGGGGCAGCGCCAGCGCTACCAGGACTGGGTCGCGCAGAAACAGCGCGAGGACGAGGAGCGCGCGCGGCAGGCGGCGCTGCGGGCGGCCGCGGCGAACAACAACAATGACGACGGCGGCGACGATGACAACGGCGGCGGAAGCCGCAGCCGTCCGTCCCCGGCGGCGGGAAGTTCGATCGAAGCCGTGATCGCGCGGGCGCTGTCCAAGGTGGGCATGCCGTACGCGTGGGGCGGCGGCAACGGCAGCGGCCCGACCCGCGGCATCCGCGACGGCGGCGTGGCCGACCGGTACGGCGACTACCGCAAGATCGGCTTCGACTGCTCCGGCCTGATGATCTACGCCTTCGCCGGCGTGCAGGGCCTGCCGCACTTCAGCGGCTACCAGTACACCTCGGGCCGCCGGGTGCCGCTGTCCCAGATGCGCCGCGGCGACATGCTCTTCTGGGGCGGCTCGGGCGGCATCCACCACGTCGCCCTGTACCTGGGCAACGGGCAGATGGTCGAGGCCCCGCAGTCGGGTTCGTACGTGCGCGTGGTTTCGGTCCGGTACGGCGGGATCATGCCGTACGCGACGCGCCTGATCGGCTGAGCGGGCTCCACACGTATGGCGTCGTTTCGGTGACCGCGGTGAAGCCCAGCCGTTCGAGGATCGGGCGGCTCGTAGGCAGCGCATCGACCTGCAGGTAGTCCACTCCGCGAGCCCGCGCCGCGCCGACCCGGTGCGCCACGAGCGCGCGGTAGAGACCCCGGCCGCGCCATTCGGGCAGGGTCGCGCCGCCCCACAGTCCGGCGAATCCGGTGCCGGGCACCAGTTCCAGCCGGGACGCGGCCACGAACCGGCCGTCCGCTTCGGCGACGACGTGCGTGGTGGTCCCGGAATCGGCACGGGCGCGGGCGAGCAGATCCGCGGCGACCGCGGCCTCTTCGTGGCCGAACACCGTCGCCGAGAGAGTCGCGATGCGCAGCAGGTCGTCGTCGCCGTCGGCCTCGCGCACGACGATGTCGGCGGACGGCGGGGCCGAGGCAGCGACCGAGTCCAGCGGCGCGATGAGGACGGTTTCGGTTTCCTCCGGCGTGAAACCGGCGGCCAGCAAGCGTTCGGGAAGCTCCGCGGGACGGTCGTGGCTGCGGGTTTTCCATTCGAACTCCTCGCCGCGGGCGGCGAAAAACGCACGCTGGCGGGCGATCAGCTCGTCGAGCGCGGCGCCGGTCACGCCGAGGTCGGGCGGGCCGGAGACGAAACCGCGGCGGCCGCCGGTGAGGCGGGCGAGCGGGCCGTCGAGAGTCAGCTGTTGTCCGGGTTCGGCCTGCGTCAGCTCGGCTTGGCGGACTTCGCGGTCGTAAGCGGCGAGCAGCCGCGCGGCGTCGGGCACGTCGGCAACCTAACCCGCCCGACCTCGGAGCGCGCGCGGGTTTTCGCGGCGGAGAGCCGAGCACCCACCCCCGCCGCTCCCGCTTTCCGGCGGCGGGCACCCTGGGGTCATGACTGAACGCACCCGGTTCGCGGGGATCGTGCTCGCCGGCGGGTCGGCGCGGCGGCTGTCCGGAGTGGACAAGCCGGAGCTGCGGGTCGGCGGGATGTCCTTGCTGGGCCGGGCGGTCGAGGCGCTGGCCGGGGCGGATCCGGTCGTGGTGTGCGGGCCGAGGCGGCCGGGATACGACGCGGTCGTCTGGGCCCGTGAAGCCGTTCCTGGCGCGGGGCCGGTCGCCGCGCTCGCCGCGGGGCTAGAGGCAGTAGGCGACGCCGAGATCGTCGTGCTGCTCGCCGCTGATCTCCCGGGCATCCGCCGCTCCACAGTGGACCGGCTGCGGTCCACTGTGGGCACAGCAGACGGCGCCGTCCTCGTTGATGCAGCAGGGGAGCGGCAATGGCTGGTAAGCGCCTGGCACGCCGAGCCGTTGCGCGAGGCGATGCCCGAACGTCCGGAGAACGCGTCGCTACGCCGGACGCTCGGCGGATTGCGGATCGCCGAGGCGGCCGCCGAACCCGGCGAGAGCGACGACATCGACACGCCGGAGGACCTGGAAAAGCACCGCTGACAGGGGCTTCACAGCTGTCACACCGGCGATGCGATTGGCTACCGTCGCGGGAAGTTCTCGACCCAGTAGGGTCGCGGGCGAGCACGCAGACGTGAAACCCCTGGAGGAAGAGTGACCGAGCCCGGCTTCGCCGAGGGAGCGAACGGGCAGCAGCCCGGCACCCCGGCGCGGGACGCCCAGCTGCTGGAACGCACCGTGTTCGAGGTGAAGCGCGTCATCGTCGGACAGGACCGGCTGGTGGAGCGCATGCTCGTCGGGCTGCTGGCGAAGGGGCACCTGCTGCTCGAAGGCGTGCCGGGGGTCGCGAAGACGCTCGCGGTCGAGACGTTCGCGCGCGTCGTGGGCGGTTCGTTCTCCCGCGTGCAGTTCACCCCCGACCTGGTGCCCGCCGACATCCTCGGCACGCGCATCTACCGCCAGGGCGCCGAGCGCTTCGACGTCGAACTCGGCCCCGTCGTCGCGAACTTCGTGCTGGCCGACGAGATCAACCGCGCCCCGGCGAAGGTGCAGTCGGCGATGCTGGAGGTGATGGCCGAGCGGCACGTGTCGATCGGCGGCAAGACCTTCCCGATGCCCGACCCGTTCCTCGTGCTGGCCACGCAGAACCCGATCGAGAACGAGGGCGTCTACCCGCTGCCGGAGGCCCAGCGCGACCGGTTCCTGTTCAAGATCCTCGTCGAGTACCCCTCCGCCGAGGAGGAGCGCGAGATCATCTACCGGATGGGCGTCACGCCGCCCGAGCCGCACGAGGTGCTGAGCCCGGGCGAGCTGGTCCGGCTGCAGGGCGTCGCGTCGCAGGTGTTCGTGCACCACGCGCTGGTCGACTACGTCGTGCGGCTGGTGCTCACCACGCGCACCCCGAACGACCACGGCCTCTCCGACGTCGCGGGCTGGGTGTCCTACGGCGCTTCGCCGCGCGCGAGCCTCGGCATCATCGCCGCGGCGCGGGCGCTGGCGCTCGTGCGCGGCCGGGACTACGTGCTCCCGCAGGACGTCGTCGACGTCGTGCCGGACGTGCTGCGCCACCGGCTCGTGCTGTCCTACGACGCGCTGGCCGACGGCGTGCCGGTGGACCACATCGTCACCCGCGTCCTGCAGACCGTGCCGCTGCCGCAGGTTTCGGCCCGGCCGCAGGGCGGCGCCGGCCCGGTGCCGGCGGGCGCGCCCGTCAGGTAGCGGCGTGGCTGGCACCTCTGAGAAAGACCCGGGCGGACGTCCCGGCTGGGCGCCGCCGGTCCTGCGCGGCGACCGGATGGAAGCGGGACTGCGCACCCTCGAACTCGAAGTGCGCCGCCGCCTCGACGGCTTGCTCCAGGGCAACCACCTCGGCCTCGTGCCGGGCCCGGGTTCGGAGCCCGGCGAGGCGCGGCCGTACCAGCCCGGCGACGACGTGCGCCGGATGGACTGGGCGGTCACCGCGCGCACGACGACGCCGCACATCCGCGAGACGGTGGCGGACCGCGAGCTGGAGACGTGGGTCGTCGCGGACATGTCCGCGAGCCTCGACTTCGGCACCGCGCTGTGCGAGAAGCGGGATCTGGTGGTCTGCGCGACCGCTGCTGTCGCACACCTGACCGGCGGCGGCGGAAACCGGATCGGCGCGCTCGTGTCCAACGGCGAAGGCATCACCCGGCTCCCGGCGCGTGGCGGGCTTCCACACGCCCGCGGCCTGGTCCGGCGGCTGGCCGAAACGCCTCGTGCCGCCGAGGGCGTCCGCGGTGATTTCGCTGGTGCACTGGAACAATTGCGCCGCCCGCCTCGTCGGCGCGGCCTGGCGGTCGCGATCTCCGACTTCCTTGGCCCGCTCGACTGGGAGCGCCCGTTGCGCGCGCTCGGCGGAAGGCACGAGCTGATCGCCATCGAGATCGTCGACCCGCGAGATGTGGACCTGCCGGAGGTCGGCACCGTCGTGCTGGCCGACCCGGAGACCGGACGGCAGCGCGAAGTGCACGCTTCGGCGTTGCTGCGCAAGGAATTCGGCGCGGCGGCGAACGCGCACCGGCAGACGGTCGCGGCCGGTTTGCGCCGGGCCGGGGCCGCGCATCTGGTGCTGCGCACCGATTCCGACTGGATCGCGGACATGGTGCGGTTCGTGGTCGCCCGCAAGCGTCGCTGGTCCGGGGGTGTCGCATGAGCGCCATCGCCATTCACGCGGCCGCCGCCCGGGCAACCAGTAAGGAGGCGACGGCATGAGCCTCGCCGGTTTCAGCTCGCCGTGGTGGTTCTTGCTGCTGCTCGCGGTCGCCGCGGTGGCGGGCGCGTACGTGCTGTCGCAGCGGCAGCGCCGCCGCCGGGTGATGCGGTTCGCGAATCTCGAACTGCTGGAGAAGGTCGCGCCCAAGGCGCAGGGCTGGATCCGGCACGTGCCCGCGGTGCTGATCGTGCTGTCGCTGCTGTTCCTGACGGTCTCGCTGGCCGGCCCGACGGCCGAGCAGAAAGTGCCGCGCAACCGGGCGACAGTCATGCTGGTGATCGACGTTTCGCTGTCGATGGAAGCCACCGACGTCGCCCCGACACGGCTGAAGGCAGCACAAGACGCGGCGAAGCAGTTCGCGCAGAACATGACGCCGGGCGTCAACCTGGGCCTGATCTCGTTCGCCGGAACCGCGACCGTGCTCGTCAATCCGACGACGGATCGGGCGGGCGTGTCGAAGGCGATCGACAACCTGAAGCTCGCCCAGTCCACCGCCACCGGCGAGGGCATTTACGCGGCGATGCAGTCGATCCAGAGCTTCTCCGCCGTGGTCGGCGGCGCGGACGGCCCGCCGCCCGCGCGCATCGTGCTGATGAGCGACGGCAAGCAGACGGTGCCCGAAGACCTGTACGCCCCGCGCGGCGCGTACACCGCGGCGCAGGCGGCGAAGCAGGCGCAAATGCCGATCTCGTCGATCTCGTTCGGCACCGAGCACGGTTCGGTGGACATCGAGGGGAAGCAGCAGGACGTCCGCGTGGACGACGAATCGCTGCGCGAGATCGCCCGGCTGTCCGGCGGCGAGTTCTACAAGGCGGCGAGCGCGGACGAGCTGAAACGCGTGTACGCCGACCTGGGCGAGCAGATCGGCTACGAGCTGAAGAACGCCGACGCGAGCAAGCCGTGGGTGGTGCTGGGGACGATCATCCTGATGGCCGGCGCCGCCACCGCGCTGGTGTTCGGCCAGAGACTGCCGTAAGTCCGTGAAGGACTCCTTGAGGGAACCAGATTCCCTCAAGGAGTCCTTCACGGCGCTGCGAAGCCGTTCTGCCGCCAGCCCTCGTAGACGGCGATGGCGGCCGTGTTGGCCAGGTTCAGCGACCGGTTGTTCGGCAGCATCGGCAACCGGAGCCGATCAGTGACCTCCGGCGCGTGTTGAACCTCGTCCGGCAACCCGGCGGACTCCGGCCCGAACATCAGCACATCCCCAGCCGCGTAAGACACATCCGTGTACAGCCGGGTCGCCGTGGCGCTGAACGCATACACCTTTGACGGCAGCAAAGCCTCCCACGCAGCAGCCAGATCCGCATGCACGTGGACCCGCGCGAGGTCGTGATAATCGAGCCCGGCGCGGCGAAGCTGCTTGTCCTCCAAGGTGAATCCCAACGGCTCCACCAGATGCAGCTCGCACCCGGTGTTCGCCGCGAGCCGGATCGCGTTGCCGGTGTTGGGCGGGATCTCGGGGCGGTAGAACAGCACTCGGAACATCACGCCGCCTCGGGGAGGTATTGCGCGTAGGCCCCGCGCACCTCCGGCGGCGGTTCGGCCTTGCGGTAGTTCTCGGTGTCGACGAACACGTACCGCAGCCGGATCTCGGTTGTCACCGTGTCGCCGCGGCGGACTTCCAGCTCGAACTGCATCGACGTGGTGCCCAGATGCACGAGATACACCGCGACCACCAGCTCGTCGTCGAACCGGCACGGCGCGAAGTACCGCAGGTTCGACTCGGCGACCACCACGTCGACCCCGGTGGCGAGCAGCGCGTCGTGGGAGCCGAAGAGCGCTCTCTCGACCTCGAACGCCGCCATGTCCGCGTAGGCCAGGTAGTGCGCGTTGAAGACGATGCCCTGCGCATCGCATTCGTGGTAGCGCACGCGGAGGGGCATTTCGGCGAGAGGTCGGCGTTCGGTCACCCGACCAATCTAGCGATCACCCGTGCAGCGCGCGGTAGGTGTCGGCGGCACCGCGGTGCAGGGGGACGGGCTGGGTCCCGATGAGTGTCCGCACGTCGAGGAACTGCGTCCCGACAGCCTGCGCGGGCACAAGTTCGGCGGCGCGCTCTACAAGCACCCGCACAACCGCCGCAGCCACGTCGAAGGGCAGCGCAGGAGAACAGACCAGCAGATTCGCGACACCGATGGTGGGCAGCGAGCCAACCCCGCGATACGCCCCGGCAGGCACTTGCACCTGCTCGTACAGCGGCCCGTACGCCTTGCGTAGCTGGGGGAGCACCGACGTCAGCGGGAGCAGCGCGAGCGGCGTGGTGCGGTTGAGGTCGGCGAGCGCGGGCGTCGGGATCCCGCCGGACCACAGGAACGCGTCGATCCGGCGGTCGTGCAGCGCGGCGACCGCGTCGTTCAGCGGCAGGTGCTGCGCCTCGACCGGGACACCGTTCGCGGCGAAGACCCGTTCGCCCAGCTGCGCGGCACCGGAGCGGCTCGCGCCGACGGAGATCGGGCGTCCGGCGAGCGCGCGCAGGTCGGTGATGTGGTCCTCGGCGCGGACGACGAGCTGCAGATAGTTCTCGTAGACGCGGCCGAGCGCTTGCAGCGGAACAGGTTTGCCGAACGGCGCGCCGCCGGAGATGGCGGATTGGGCGATGTCGGCGAGCACCAGCCCGAAATCCGCGGTGCCGTCGCGGACCCGTTCGACGTTCTCGACGCTCGCCTCGGTACGCAGCGCACTGCACTGCAGCCGCGGTTCGGCGCGCGACAGTTCGGCGGCCAGCACCTCGGCGAAGGCCAAGTAGAAACCGCCGGGTTCGCCGGACGCGATGGTGATCTGCCGGTCCGGGCCGCGGTAAGTGTCGTCGCACGCGGCGAGTGCGAGGGCGAGGCCGCCAAGGAGCGCGGCGCGGCGGGTGACGGTCATGGCGTCACCTCGGCGGGCAGCGTGATCCGGACCTGCAGGCCGTGCGGTTCGACCGCGCGCAGCTCCAGAACCCCGCCCCGCGCACGGGTTTGCTCCCGGGCGATCGCGAGTCCGAGGCCGGTTCCGCGCGGCGCGCCGTCGCCTCCGGCGCGCCAGAACCGTTCGGTGGCGCGGGCGATATCCTCGGGCGGAAGGCCGGGACCGTCGTCGGTGACGATCAGCGTGACAGTGTCCGAAGTGGACTCCCAAGCGGCGGTGATGGTCGCTCCCTGCCCGGCGTGGTGGACGGCGTTGTCCAGCAGGACGTCGAGAATCTGCGCGAGTTCGCTCTCCGGCGTGCGCACCATCAGCGGCTCGGTGTGGCCCGCGCACGGCACGAGGGTCGCGCCCGCTTCGTCGGCGGACAACCGCCACGCGTCGACCCGTTCCGCCACGACCGCGGCCAGGTCAGCGGGCTCGTCGTCGGCGCGCGCGGCCAGCCGGGTCGCGGTGCTTTCCGCGGTGGCGAGGGCGAGCAGGCCGTCGAGGATCCGTTCCAGCCGTTCGACTTCCGCGACCGTGGCGTCGTAGGCCGGGCGGTTTTCGACCTCGGTGCCGAGCAGGTCGAGCCGAAGCCGCAAGGCGGCCATCGGGTTGCGCAGCTGGTGCGACGTGTCCGCGACGAGCCGCTGCTGCTGGTTCGCCGACTCGACGACCGCGTCGGACATCCGGTTCACCGACGCCGCGAGCGACCGCAGTTCGCGCGGCCCGGACCGTTCCGGCACCTGCGCCCGGCGGCCGCGCGCCACCGCCAGCACGCCGGTTTCCAGCTCCACCAGCGGCCGCACCATCCACCGCGACAGCAGGACCGCCAGCAACACGAACAGCGCCGCGACCACCATCGCCCCGGCCGCGATGGCGCTCCACGCGGCTCCGACATCCGCCGCCGCGGCGGTCACCGAAGCCCGCAGCAGGACCACACCGGACACCCGCGTCCCGGTGCCGACCGGGCGGGCGAAGAGCACCGGAGCGTCCGACCACGGCCGGATCCGCTCGACCGGTGCCTCGGGCTCGTTCCGCAGCGTCGCCTCGATGATCGACCGCGCGGCGGGATCGCTGCTGGTCAGACCGCCGGTTTCGACGAGCGGCCGCCGTTGCGCGTCGACGATCAGCACGCCTTCGCTGTATAACGACGAATACACTCGCGCGTCGGCGTTCAACGCGGTCGCGTCGCCGGAATCGACAGCCTGTTGCGCGAGCACCACGAAGCGATCGACGTCGCTGCTGCGCGAAATCACCAGCTGCTGCGTCCATTGATCGGCTGTCGCGGAGAGCAGCGGCACCGCGAAGGCCGCCACGACGGCGAGCGCGAGCGTGACGAGAACAGCCAGCAGGCGAGTGCGCACCGATCAGCTCCGGCCGAGCCGGTAGCCGAAACCTCGGATCGTAGTGAGCAGACCGGGCCGGTCGAGCTTCGCGCGCAGCTGCGTCATGTGGACGTCGAGCGAGCGCGAGACGGCGAGGTACGCGTCGCCCCACACCTCGTCCATCAGCTGCTGCCGGCTCACCGCGGTGCCGGGCCGCGTGGCGAGCACCGCGAGTACGGCGAATTCCTTCGTGGTGAGCCCGATGTCCCGGCCGTCGACCACGACCCGGCGCGCGCCGAGGTCGATTTCGACGTCCTCGATGTGCACGACCGGGTCTTTCGGGGCCGGGGAGGAGTTGCTCGCCCGCCGCGCCACGGCGTCCATCCGAGCCAGCAATTCGGCCATCCGCACCGGTTTCGCCAGGTAGTCGTCCGCGCCGAAGCGCAGCGCGCGGACGACGGAACGCTCGTCGGCGCGCGCGGTCAGCACGATCACCGGCACCGGCGAGACCTGGCGGATCTTGCGGAGCACGTCCAGCCCGTCGAGATCCGGCAGGCCGAGATCGAGCAGCAGCAGGTCCGCGTCCCGGTGCCGGGTGAGGGCGTCCGAGCCGCGGCCGACCGCGGTGACGGGGTGGCCGTGCGCGTGCAGCGTTTCGGCGAGTGCCCGGGCGACCCCGGTGTCGTCCTCGACGAGCAGCACGCGCACGGCCGTCCTCCTGATCAGTCCTCGCCGCGCTCGAGAGCGGACGAACGCGAAGTTTCCCGCATTGTCGCGTACACGACGAGCGACACGAGGACGCAGCCCGCGACGTACCAGAAGAAGAGCGACTCGTGACCTGCCTTCTTCAGCGCCTGGGCGATCAGCTCGGCGGTCCCGCCGAAGATCGCGACAGTGAGCGCGTACGGGAGGCCGACGCCGATCGCGCGGATCCGCGTCGGGAACAGCTCGGCCTTCACGATCGCGTTGATCGAGGTGTAGCCGGTCACGATCACCAGCGCGCCGAGCAGCAGCAGGAACGCGAGGAACGGCTGGCTGGTGCGCGCCATCAGCGTCATGATCGGCACGGTGAGCAGGGTGCCCGCGATGCCGAAGAACATCAGCAGCTTCCGGCGGCCGATCTTGTCCGACAGCTTCCCGGCGAGCGGCTGCAGGATCGCGAAGACCAGCAGCGCGAGGAACATGATCACGGTGACCGTGCGCCGCGGGATGTGCGCGGTGTTCTCCAGGAACTTCTGCGTGTAGGTGGCGTAGGTGTAGAACGCGACCGTGCCGCCGAGCGTCAGGCCGACGACGAGCAGGATCTCCCGCGGGTACTTCACGAGCTGGCGCAGCGTGCCGCGCTCGTTGTCTTTACCTGCCGCGTTCGCAGTGTTTTCCTTGACCCGCTGATAGCTCTCGGACTCGTCCATCGACCGCCGCAGCGCCATCACGATCACCGCCGCGAGCGCGCCGACCACGAACGCGATCCGCCAGCCCCAGTCGCCCATCTGCTTGTCGGTGAGCACGCTCTGCAGGATCAGCTGCAGACCGAGCGCGAGCAGCTGCCCGCCGACGAGGGTCACGTACTGGAAGCTGGAGTAGAACCCGCGCTTGCCGGGAGTGGCCACTTCGGACAGATACGTCGCCGAGGTGGAGTACTCGCCGCCGACCGAAAGCCCTTGCAGCAGCCGGGAGAACACCAGCAGGATCGGGGCCGCGATGCCGATCGTCGAGTACGCCGGGGTCACCGCGATGAGCAGCGAACCGCAGGCCATCATCGAAACCGATGCCACGAGCGCGGACCGGCGCCCGTAGCGGTCGGCGAACCGGCCGAGCAGCCAGCCCCCGAGCGGGCGCATGAGGAATCCGACGGCGAACACCGCCGCGGTGTTGAGGAACTGCGCCGTGGCATCGCCGCCGGGGAAGAACGCCTTCGCGAAGTAGACGGTGAACGCCGAATAGGCGTACCAGTCGTACCACTCGACGAGGTTTCCGATCGAGCCGCGCAGCACGTTGCCGACCACGCGCCGCTCGTCCCGCGCCGAGCCGGCGTCCTGGATCCGGGTAGTCATCCTTGACCTCCTGTGTCGCGACTCACGGTGACCAACCGGGGAGTAACCATCAAGGTCGAGGCACGGTTCCTTACCGTCGCTTAGGACGGGAGTGCCGGGTGCGCCGCCGGTCAGCGCAGCCGATAGCCTCAGGCGGGCGCAATCGCGAAGACGACGAGGAGAACGCAGTGGGACGGTCGGTCTTGGTCACCGGCGGCAACCGAGGGATCGGGCTGGCGATCGCCCGGGACCTCGCCGAGCAGGGCCACCGGGTCGCGGTGACGCACCGCGGGTCCGGCGCGCCGGAGGGGCTTTTCGGCGTGCAGGCCGACGTCACCGACGCCGAGCAGGTGGACGCGGCGTTCAAGCTCGTGGAGGAGCACCAGGGGCCGGTCGAGGTCCTCGTGTCCAACGCCGGGCTCACCGACGACACCCTGCTCATGCGGATGTCGGAGGAGCAGTTCGAGCGCGTGCTGAACGCGAACCTCACCGGGGCGTTCCGCGTCGCGAAGCGGGCCTCGCGCGGCATGCTGCGCGCCCGCTGGGGCCGGTTCGTGTTCATTTCGTCCGTGGTGGGCCTTTCCGGCTCGGCCGGGCAGGCGAACTACGCGGCCTCGAAGGCGGGTCTGGTCGGCTTCGCGCGTTCGCTCGCGCGGGAGCTGGGCTCGCGCAACATCACCGCGAACGTGGTCGCGCCCGGTTTCGTGCACACCGACATGACCGACGCGCTGCCCGAGGACCGGCGCAAGGAGATCCTCGCCAGCGTCCCGTCCGGCCGCTACGCCGAACCGGCCGAGATCGCCGCCGCCGTGCGGTACCTGTCCTCGGACGAGGCGGGCTACGTCAACGGCGCGGTGCTGCCCGTCGACGGCGGCCTCGGCCTCGGCCACTGACCTTCCCGAGAAGAACACCCACGACCTGGAGGACGTGTTGCCCGGATTGCTCGAAGGCAAGCGGCTGCTGATCACCGGCGTCATCACCGACGCCTCGCTCGCGTTCCACGCGGCCCGCATCGCCCAGCAGGAGGGCGCGAAGGTCGTGCTCACCGGCTTCGGACGGCTGTCGCTGGTGGAGCGCATCGCCAAGCGGCTGCCCGAGCCCGCCCCGGTGCTCGAGCTGGACGTCACGAACCAGGAGCACCTCGACTCGCTGGCCGACCGCGTCCGCGAGCACGTCGACGGCCTCGACGGCGTCCTGCACTCGATCGGCTTCGCGCCGCAGAGCTGCCTCGGCGCGCCGTTCCTGGACGCTCCCAGCGACGACGTGAAGGTCGCGGTGGACGTCTCGGCGTTCTCGTTCAAGTCCCTCGCCGTCGCGACGCTGCCGCTGCTCAGCAGCGGCGCCTCGATCGTCGGCATGGACTTCGACGCGCGTGTCGCGTGGCCGGTTTACAACTGGATGGGCGTCGCGAAGGCCGCGCTGGAGTCGGTGAACCGGTACCTGGCCAAGGAACTCGGCCCGCGGGGGATCCGGGTCAACCTGGTCAGCGCTGGTCCGATGAAGACCATGGCCGCTAAGTCCATTCCTGGTTTCGGCGAGCTCGAGGCCGGATGGGGCGACCGCGCGCCGCTCGGCTGGGACTCTGCGGACCCGGAGCCGACCGCGAAGACGGTCTGCGCCGTGCTGTCCGACTGGCTGCCCGCCACCACCGGTTCGATGATCATGGTCGACGGCGGGGTGCACGCGCTCGGGATTTGAGCTTGTCGGTGGGATGGCCCCGCGGGAGTGTTCCCGCGGGGCCATTCTTTATGCGGTGACCAGTTGCGGGGTTGTGTCGCGTCGGTGGAGGCGCAGTGCGAACGTCAGGGCCGCCAACGCGAGCGCTCCGAGTGCGACGCTCACCCATGCCACGCTCGAGAAGCCGAGCCCGGCGCTGATCGTCGTTCCGCCCAGCCACGGGCCGACGGTGTTTCCCACATTGGGGTTGTTTCATCGTGGTTGTGGCTGGTCAGGGTGCTGGGGTTCTGGTGGTTGCCTGTGGTGGCGACGAAGCGGCGCCGGAACCGGCGTGGCGGGGCCGGGAACGGGTGAAGCCCTCGGCAAGATCGAGATGTGAGTCAACAACCCGCCGAGGGCTTCGAGTCCTTTTCCTATCAGGTCGCGCTTCCTCTCTCGCGATCGACCCTGCAGATGCTGGCTGAGCTGATCCGCGCCCATCGCCGTCGGCTGCGTTCCCGCTGGCGCAAAGCCGCCCCGGCCGAGCAGGCCCTGGCCGTGCTCGCCGTGCTGCGCCACGACCCGCGCCTGGCCCCCCTCGGGGCCGGCATGGGCGTGTCCGCGTCCACGGTGCGGCGGTGGGTGCTGGAAGCCGTCGCCCTGCTGGCCGCCCGCGCCGCCCGGCTGGGCCGGGTCTTGCGCCGCCAGGCCGTCCGGGGCGGGGCGGTGGTGCTGGTGGACGGCACCCTGATCCGGACCCGCCGCCGCACCGGCCGGGCGAACCGCGCGAACTACAACGGCAAACACAAACAGCACGGCCTGGTCGTGCTCGCCCTGACCGACGAACACGGCCGGCTGTTGTGGGTGTCGGCGGCGTTGCCGGGCAAGACCGCCGACATCACCGCCGCCCGCCGGCTGCGGATCCGGGAACGCCTGCACGCTCACGACCTGACCCCGGCCGGGGACAAAGGCTTCCACGGCTGGCACAAAGACGTCCGCACCAGCCGTGACTGCCCGGACTGCGGGGGACGGTGCGAGCAGATCGTGCTGACCCCCTACAAGGCCGAGGCGAAGCGGCCGTTGAGCAAGGCGCAGAAGCAGGCGAACGCGGCGTTCGCGGCTATGCGGTGCGCGGTGGAGGGCGGCTTCGCCGCCCTCAAGCACTGGCACATCCTCGACAAACTCCGCCTCGACACCCGCCATGCCACGACCTTGCTGCGGGCTTTGCTCGTCCTGACCCAACACGAGCAAAGCGTCCGCGATGCGGCCCGTTCAGGCCCGGGATGAGCGTTATCAGACCAAGTCAACACAACTTGACCAGCACAAACCACGATGAAACAACCCCATTGAACGCGGATGTCGTGCTTGCGCCGACGAGCGTTGAGGTTCCTCCTGCCGCGGCGTAGGCGCGGACGTTGAGCGCCGGGTTCGCCGCGAACCCAGCCGCACCGAGGACTAAGACGGCGGCTACTGCGACTACGGCGTTGGTGGCGAAGGCGAGCGCGACTAGAGCGGCTACGGCGATGCCGAGGCTGCCGTAAAGCGTCGCGAACGGATATGTGTCAGCGAGTTTGCCGCCGGCGAAGATGCCGATTACTGCGCCGCCGCCGAACAGCGCCAGCACCACTGGCACGGCGGATTCGGGGAGTCCTGCGACCGAGACCAGCAGGGGAGCTAGGTAGCTGAACGTCGCGAAGACCATTGCCTGCAGGAGTGCGATCACGCCGAGTGCCAGCCATAAGCGGCTGCGGCGGAATACTCGGAGTTCTTCGGCGATTCGCGGGGCTTCGGTTTCCTTGGTGGTGCGCGGGACCGACAGCAGAACGGCGATGGCTGCGATGACGGTTAGTGCGGCTACTGCCCAGAATGCGCTTCGCCAGCCTGCGTGCTGCCCGAGCAGCGTTCCCGCCGGGACACCGACGACGTTGGCGACTGTTAGGCCGCCGACCAGTACTGCCAGCGCTTGTCCACGGCGGGCTTCTGGCACGAGGTTGACGGTGGTCGCGGCGGCTACGGCCCAGAATCCGGCGCAGGCTATCGCGCTGATGATGCGGGTGGCGAAGAGGATGGCGTAGCCGTCGGAGATCGCGCCTATGACGTGGGAGGCGCTGAATACGACGAGCAGGCCGAGGAGGGTGGTTCGGCGGGGGAGGCGGATTGTGCCGACTGCCAGCAGCGGGGCGCCGATTACCATGCCTACGGCGAAGGCGGAGATCAGCAGGCCTGCGTCCGGGATGGTTACGCCGAGGTCGGCGGCCATTCCGGGGAGGAGGCCGGTGATCATGAACTCGGAGGTGCCCAGCGCGAAGATGCTGAGCCCGAGTACGAAGACGGCTGCGGGCACGGGGGTCTCTCTTTCTGAAACTGACAGTACAAAATTAGGGTGGGGTTAGGGGCGGGGGGCGACTCGTCGCCTGGCGGCGACATTGCCGTGGTGGTTGCGTGGGGCACCCCGAAGCTTGATTGTGCTGACGGCCTGAAGGTGCTTGTCAAGGCGGGAAAGATGCCTTGACAAGCACCTTCAGGCCGCAGGGACGCTTCGTATCGGGGTGCGGGGGTGGGGCTGGGTGCCTCGATCGTTGGGTGCGTCGGTGCGGTTTCGTGGGTGGGGGCTAGCGCCCCAATGTGGCATTGGGTGCGTCTGGCGCACCGGATGCCGCATTGGGTGCGTGGGATGCACCCAATGCGGCGTTGGGTGCGTGGGATGCACCGGATGCCGCATTGGGGCGTATTCCGGCTGCGGGCGGCGGGGTTAGCGGCGGGAGACTGCGCTGGTCGCTAGTTCTGCTACTGACGTCAGTGCTTTTTGTTCGGCTCCGCGGCGGGACATGGTGCGGATTCCGGAGATGGTGGCGTGGATGAAGTTCGCGATTTCGGTGGCGTCGCGGTCGCGGGTGATGCTGCCGTCTGCTTGGCCGGTGCGGGCGAAGTGCGTCAGCGCCGACAGGTGTGCTTCGGTGTCCGCGTTCACCTGTGCGGCGACTTCTGGGTCGGTGGTGCCGAATTCGGCGATGGCGTTCACCATCAGGCAGCCGCGTCTGCCGTTTTCCAGTTCGTCGTCGATTGTCGAGGCGAGGAGCAGGCGGATCGCGCCTAGTCCGTCGGGAGCGTTGTCCAGCAGGGTTTCCCGCAGTCGGATGCCGCGGTGCGAGTAGTGGTCTAGTACGCGCCGGAAGAGTTCGTGCTTGCTGGAGAACGTGTTGTAGATGCTGCTGCGTCCTAGGCCGGTGGCGGCGCACAGTTCTTCGGTCGACGTGGATTCGTATCCGCGCGCCCAGAAGGCGTTCATGGCGCCTTCGAGTGCTTCGGTTTCGTCGAACTCGCGTGGCCTCGGCATGCAACCACGCTAACACATTTTGGATAGTTCAGTACACAACTGGGGCGCTGAGGCGTGCGGAGCGCCACAGGGGCAGGATGGAGCACCGTGGGTTACGACGCGTTGCTATGGCTTTCGTTCGGCGGTCCGGAGGGGCCCGACGAGGTGATGCCGTTCCTGGAGAACGTCACCCGGGGCCGAGGCGTGCCGCGGGAGCGGTTGCTCGAGGTCGCCGAGCACTACCAGCACTTCGGCGGGGTCTCGCCGATCAACCGGCTCAACCGGGCCGCGATCGCTGCGGTCGAGAAGCAGTTGGCGGCCGAGAACATCGAACTTCCGGTGCACTTCGGCAACCGCAACTGGACGCCGATGGTCGAAGACACCCTGGCCGGGATGAAGGACGCGGGCGTTCGCCGCGCGTTGGTGTTCCCGACGAGCGCGTACGGCGGCTACTCCGCGTGCCGCCAGTACGACGAGGACATCGAACGAGCCCGCGCCGCCGTCGGCGATGACGCGCCGGAATTGGTCAAGCTGCGCCAGTTCTTCGACCACCCGCTGTTCATCGCCACGATCGCCGACGCGGTCCGCGCGGCCCACGCGAAACTCGGCGACCGCCCCGGCGCGCGCACGGTTTTCACCGCCCACTCGATCCCGGAAAGCGCCGATCTAGCCTCCGGCCCGCCTTCCGAGGGCGGCCGCCGCTACTCGAACCAGATCGCCGAAGCCGCCCGTCTCGTGGCCGTCGAAGCCGGAATCGCCGAGTACGACGTGGTCTGGCAGTCGAGGTCCGGCCCGCCGCAGATCCCGTGGCTGGAACCGGACATCGTCGACCACATCGACGCCCTGCACGCCCAAGGCGTGGACTCCGTAGTGGTCAGCCCGATCGGCTTCGTCGCGGACCACCTCGAGGTGATCTGGGACCTGGACAACGAAGCCGCGGACCGAGCCGCCGAACACGGCATGGCCTTCGCCCGCGCCGCGACGCCGGACTCGGACCCGAGGTTCGCGGAAATGGTGGTCGAACTGATCCGCGAACACCTTGCCGATGCCCCCGCGCGGAAACTCTCGCCTTTCCCCGTCGCCGGCTGCACCGTCAACGGCGCCCCCTGCGCCGTCGCCTGCTGCGAACCCCCTCGCCGCCCTACCCGCTGACGACGTTCCGTGAGGGCCACCCTGAGGGACTCTGAGTCCCTCAGGGTTCCCCTCACGACCCGCGCAAGTCCGTGAACGACCCCTTCACGGACCAGCCCCGCCCGTCCAGCGGGATGCACCCAATGTGGCATTGGGTGCATCGCATGCACCCAATGTGGCGTTCGGTGCGTCTGACGCACCCAATGCCACATTGGGGCGCGAGCCCCACCGCTAAACCGCCGCCGCTGCACACAACCATCGAGGCACCCGGCCCTACCCCAACCCCGATACGAAGCCTTCTCTGCGGTTCGGGGGTGCTTGTCAAGGCATCTTTCCCGCCTTGACAAGCACCCCCGCGCCGTCGTCACAATCAAGCTTCGGGGTGCCCCACGCAACCAAGGCGGCGCAACGTCGCCGCCAGGCGACGAGCCGGAAATTCAAGCCTGCCGATCCCCCTGCTCAGCAAACACCCGAACAGCCTCATTAACCGAAGCCGTCCGAGCCCCCCGAACAGCCTCAACCAACGGCCGCAACGCCTCAGCCCGCCGATTCACCGCAGAAGCCGACAACGCCCCACCGGGATCATCCGCCTGAGCCACAGCCAAAATCGCCGAAATCTCCTCAGCCCGCTGCAACACCCGCAACGCCCGCCCGGGCGTCCCCGCAGGCCACTCAACCTGCGGCCGGGCCCGCAAATGCGCGGACAACTCCGCCCGAACCCCAGGCCGATCACTGGCCACATCCAACGCCTGCAACGCCCCGGCACTGGCCCGGATCGCGTCCGTCAACCCATGCTCAGCGTCCGCCAACGGCTGATACTCCAGCGAAACCGGCGCGGCGAGCGAATACACCGTCCACCGCATCAGCCCTTCGGCGATCGGCTCCGGCACCAGCCCGAACGCCAGCCCGCTCAACACGACCGCCTCGCCGCAACGCAACGCGGCGTCAGCGAACGGCCCGCCCCCGCCCAACCCGCGCACGTCGCCGGGAACGGGCAGGACGAGCTGGACACTCCCGGCGCCCTGCGCCCGCAACGCGAGCAGCAGCTGCACCGGAGTGGCCGCCCGATGGAACGCGAGCGGAAGATCGAACGCGTCGGCGGCGGCGGGATCCGCCGCGACGACGTCGTGGGCCTCGGCCCAGTCCTGCAGGGCATCGAGGACGTCGTCGGACGCCGCGGCCCCGTTCAGCCACGCGGAGGACCAGACGGCGAGGGTCGCACTGGGTCGGCACACGACTGCTGATTTTACCGGTTCCTCCCGGCTCCGCCGATCCCCGCCCGGCTGGAGCCGCTCCACATCGACGGATGCCGGAACGGTCAGTAGCGTCGAAGGGGTGAACGCTGTTCCCGACGCTCTTCCCCGTACTGCCGGCGAGCTTCGCGCCGCCGGATACGCCCCGCGCCCGATCGCGCGCGAGATCCACGACAACCTGCTCGCCGCGCTGCGCGAGGGCCGCGACGCCTGGCCCGGCATCGTCGGCTTCTCCCGCACCGTGCTGCCCCAGCTCGAACGCGCCCTGCTCGCCGGCCACGACGTCGTCCTGCTCGGCGAACGCGGCCAGGGCAAGACCCGCCTGCTGCGCACCCTCGCCGGCCTGCTCGACGAGTGGACCCCGGTCATCGAGGGCTCCGAGCTGGGCGAACACCCGCTCGACCCGATCACGCCCGCCTCGATCCGCCGTGCCGCCGAGCTCGGCGACGACCTGCCGGTGGCCTGGCGCCATCGCAGCGAGCGCTACACCGAAAAGCTGGCCACGCCGGACACGAGCGTGGGCGACCTGATCGGCGACGTCGACCCGGTGAAGGTGGCCGAAGGCCGCAGCCTCGGCGACCCGGAGACCATCCACTTCGGACTCGTGCCGCGCGCGCACCGCGGCATCGTGGCGATCAACGAGCTGCCCGACCTCGCCGAGCGGATCCAGGTCGCGCTGCTGAACGTCATGGAGGAACGCGACATCCAGGTCCGCGGCTACACGCTGCGGCTGCCGCTGGACGTCCTCCTCGTCGCGACCGCCAACCCCGAGGACTACACCAACCGCGGCCGCATCATCACGCCGCTGAAGGACCGCTTCGGCGCGGAAATCCGCACGCACTACCCGCTCGACGTCGAGTCCGAGGTCGCCGTCGTGCGCCAGGAAGCGAACCTCGTCGCGGAGGTCGGCGAGCCGCTGCTGGAGGTGCTGGCCCGGTTCGTGCGCAACCTGCGCGAGTCGCCGGTCATCGACCAGCGTTCCGGCGTCTCGGCCCGGTTCGCGGTGGCGGCGGCGGAAACCGTCGCGGCGGCCGCGTTGCGCCGGGCCGCGGTGACGGGGGAGGACCCGGCGGTCGCGCGGCCGGTCGATCTCGAAGCCGTGCCCGCCGTGCTGCGCGGCAAGGTCGAGTTCGAGCCCGGCGAGGAGGGCCGCGAGGTCGAGCACCTCGTGCACCTGATGCGCCGCGCGATCGCGGAAACCGCCCGCGAACGGTTCGCCGGGCTGGACCTGCGCCCGCTGTCCGACGCGGTCGCGGACGGTCACCTGGTCGCCACCGGTGAACGCGTCCCCGGCGCGGAAGTGCTGGCGGCGCTGCCGGAACTGCCGGTGCTGCACGAGGTCGCGCAGCGGGCCGGAGTGGCCGCGGACGAGCCGGCGGGCCGGATCGCGGCGGCGGTCGAACTGGCCCTGGAGTCGCTGTTCCTCGCCCGCAGGCTGGCGAAGGACTCCGACGACGGCACGACGGTGTACGGCGAATAATGCCGCTCTTACCGGAGGGATATGCCTACGGCCCGTGGCACGACGGGCCGGACCCGCTGGCCCCGCCCGCGGACCTGCGGGACGCACTGGACGAGATCGGCCGCGAGGTCATGGGCGGTTCGTCGCCGCGCTCGGCGCTGGAGGAACTGCTGCGCCGCGGCACCGAACGCACGGCCGGTCTTGACGAACTGACGCGCCAGCTGTGGCAGCGCCGCTCGCAAATCCAGCGGCGGCACCGGCTGGACGGCACGCTGCAGGAAGTCCAGCAGCTGCTGCAGGACGCACTCCAAGCCGAGCGTCGGGAGCTGTTCCCGGACCCCGACGACGAGGCCCGCTTCCGCGAAGCCCAGCTGGACGCGCTGTCGCCAGGCACCGCGGCGGCCGTCCGCGAACTGAACGAGTACGACTGGCGCTCGGCCGAAGCACGGCAGAAGTACGAGCAGATCCGCGACCTCCTCGGCCGCGAGCTGCTGGACGCGCGGTTCCAGGGCATGAAGCAGGCGATGCAGAACGCCGAGCCCGAGGACGTCGAGCGGATCAACCAGATGCTCGGCGACCTCAACGCGCTGCTGTCCGCGCACGCCCAGGGCGCGAGCGACATCGGCGAACGCTTCGACGAGTTCATGCGGCGGCACGGCGAGTTCTTCCCGGAGAACCCGCAGAACGTCGAAGAGCTGATCGACGTCCTCGCCGCTCGTTCCGCCGCCGCGCAGCGGATGTTGAACTCGATGTCGGAGGAACAACGGGCCGAGCTGGCCGAGCTGTCGCAGCAAGCCTTCGGCGACCCGAGGCTGGCGCAGCAACTGTCCGCTTTGGACTCCCAGTTGCGTGCGTTGCGGCCAGGGGAGGACTGGACGTCGTCCTCGCGCTTCCGCGGCCAAGACCCGCTGGGACTGGGCGAAGGCGCACAGGCGATGGCCGACCTGGCGGAGCTGGACGCCCTCGCCGAGCAGCTGGGCCAGTCGTATCCAGGCGCCCGCCTGGAGGACATCGACCTGGAGGCGCTGGAGCGCCAACTCGGCCCGGACGCGGGCGTCGACGCTCGCCGTCTGTCCGAACTGGAACGAGAACTGCGTCAGCAAGGCCTGTTCGAACGCGCCGCGGACGGCACCTTGCGGTTGTCTCCCAAGGCATTGCGGCGCTTGGGCGAGACCGCACTGTCCGATGTGGTCAATTCGCTGCGCGGCAAAACGGGCGAGCGGGAGACCGAATCCGCTGGCGCGGCAGGCGAACCGACCGGTTCGAGCCGTCCCTGGCGGTTCGGTGACATGCAACCGTGGGACGTTCCGCGGACCGTGCGCAACGCGGTCCTGCGTTCCACCGCGGTCGGAGCGGGGAGCGTGCGTCTCGACGTCGAGGATGTCGAGGTCATCGAGACCGAACATCGCTCGCGAGCCGCGGTAGCGCTGCTGGTCGACACGTCGTGGTCCATGATCCAAGAGGGCCGCTGGCTGCCGATGAAGCGCACCGCGCTGGCCCTGCACCAGTTGATCAGCACCAGATTCCGCAACGACGCCCTGCAGCTGATCACCTTCGGCCGCTACGCGATGCCCGTGGAGCTGCCTGAACTGGTCGGTCTGGAAGGCACCTGGGAACAGGGCACTAACGCCCACCACGCGCTGCTGCTGGCCGGACGCCACCTGCGCCGTCATCCGGACGCCCAGCCGGTTGTCCTCATGGTCACCGACGGCGAGCCCACCGCCCACCTGGAACCGGACGGCGAAGCGGAATTCTCCTACCCGCCGGAACCGGCGACCATCTACAAGACACTGTCCGAAGTGGACAGAATCGCGAAGCTGGGCGCGTCGGTCACCGTCTTCCGCCTGGGCGACGACCCGCGCCTGGAAGCGTTCGTGGACACCATCGCCCGGCGCTCCGGCGGCCGGGTAATCGCCCCGGACCTGGACGGCCTGGGCGCGGCAGTAGTGGGCGACTACCTGCGCACCCGCCGCCGCTGACCACTCGGCCAAAAGTCCGTGAGGGGAACCCTAGGGGAATCAGAGTCCCTCAGGGTTCCCCTCACGGACGTCAGCGGCGGTGCACCAGGATCCGCGCGCCGGCGCCGGGCACGAGCGTGATGTGGCGGGTCATCACTCGCTCCGGCCGCGGGCTGGGCGCGCTGACCCGGTACCGCGTGAACAGTTCCCGCAGCACAATCGTGGCCTCCAGCAACGAGAATCCCGCTCCGAGACAGCGCCGCGCGCCGCCGCCGAACGGGAACCAGCTGCCCGAGGGCGGGCCGCTGCCGAGGAATCGCGTCGGATCGAACGCCTCCGGCGACGGATGGTGCGCCGGGTCCGCGTGAATCAGCGAAATCGAGGGCAGCACCATGTGCCCGGCCGGAACCGTGTACGGGCCGACCTGCACATCCTTCGTGAGCTTCCGCGACACCTCGGAGATGATCGGCCGCAGCCGCATCGCTTCCTTGGCCACCGCTTCCAGGTACTTCTCGTCGCCCTCGTCAGCGGCGCGGGCGGTCTCGGCGGCGGTCGCCGGATCCCGGGCAAGCTCGTGCAACGCCCAGGCCAGCGCGGTCGCCGTGGTCTCGTGTCCGGCCAGCAGCAAGGTGATCAGCTGGTCGCGCAGTTCGAGGTCGCTGAGCTGATCCTCGCCGGGCACAGCCAGCAAGCGGGACAGCACGTCGGTCCGCTCGGCCAGATCCGGTGCCGCCCGCCGCTCGGCGATCTCCGCGTACAGCAGCTGGTCGACCCGCTGCTGCCGCTCGAGATTCCGCCGCCACGGCCCGAACTTCTGCAGCGCCGGGCTGTGCCAGCCGAAAAGATCCAGCGCGCTGATGTCGATGACCTGCTCCAGCGCGACCCGCAGTTCCGCCAGCCGCGGCCCGTCCGTCACCCCGAAAACGACCCGCAGAATCACTTCCAGCGTCAGCGCCCGCATCCGGTCGTGCACCCGGAACGCCCGGCCCTGGGGCCACCGCTCCAGCTCCGCGACCGTCAGCTCGGTGACCATGTCGCGATACCCGCGCATCGCGGCCCCGTTGAACGCGGGCATCAGCAGTTTCCGCGCCCGGCGGTGCTCCTCCTCGTCGGTGAGCAGCACCGAATGCGCGCCCAGCATGGGTTTGAGGACCATGTTCCCTTCGCCGGCGTGGAACGTGTCGACCGGACCGGCGAAGATTTCGCGGACCAGGTCGAGATCCCCGACCAGCACCACCGAACGCTCCGGGTACAGCCGAAGCCGCACGACGTTTCCGTAGCGGCGTCGCAGCAGAGGCAGCAGGGAGTTGCGGAAAGCGCCGAAAAGGACGGTTTGGACCGCCATCGGCAGCCGGGGACCAGGAGGGAGAGCGGAACGGGCGCGGATCGGCGTGCGCAGAGCCATGCTTTGTTCGTACTCGCGCCGGACCGCGCTGTCCACCAGACTTGACCCTCACGCGGCGTGAGGCGTGATCGTGGTTTCTCGCAAGGGCCGTTCGGCCGAAGAAACAGGGGGAGAGCGATGGGCTACCGGGTGGGCGAGGTGGCGGCGCTGGCCGGCGTCACCGTGCGCGCGCTGCACCACTACGACGAGATCGGGCTGTTGTCGCCGAGCGGGCGGACCGCGTCCGGCTACCGGCGCTACGACGACGCCGACCTCGACCGGCTGCAGCGGATCCTGCTCTACCGAGAGCTCGGCTTTCCCCTGGAGACGATCGCGTCCGTGCTCGCGGAGCCGGGAACCGACGCCGACCACCACCTGAAACGGCAGCGCGAGCTGCTGGTGGCGCAAGGGGACCGGATCGAGCGCATGGTCGCGGCCGTCGACCGATTGCTGGAGGCGAGAGCCATGGGCAACGCGTTGACGCCCGAGGAGAAGTTCGAAGTGTTCGGCGGGTTCCGGGAGCCGGAAGGCTACGCGGAGGAGGCCGTGCGGCGCTGGGGCGACTGCCCGGAGTGGAAGCGGACGCAGCTGCCGGAGACCAAGGAGGAGTGGGCCGAGGCGGAGCGGCAGCGGAAGGACTGGGTGCGCCGCCTGGTCGCGCTGGTCGACGACGGCGTGGCGGCGGACAGCCCGGCGGCGGGCGAGCTCGCCGAGGAGCACCGGGCGATGCTGTCCGCGGTGATGGGGGAGTGCGGGTACGCGATGCAGCAGCGGATCGCGGCCCTGTACGCGGACGAGCCCGCGCAGCTGGCGTTCCTCGTCCGGGAGGACGAGCAGCGGCCCGGCATCGGGGCGTACGTGCGCGACGCCGTCCGGGCGAACGCCGCCCGGCGGCAGGCCTGACCTTTGGGGTGGGAGAGGCAGATCGGTTGTCTCTCCCACCTCGTGGGAAAGCGGACGGACGTCACGCTTACAGTCGGAGGTATGCAGACTTGGTCCTCCGTCGCCGTGCCCCGGCTGCCCGGCACGCCCCGCCCCCTCCGGCTCCACGACACCGCGACCGGGCAGGTCCGTCCGACCGCGCCCGGGGCCGCCGCCCGGATGTACGTCTGCGGCATCACCCCCTACGACGCCACCCACCTCGGCCACGCCGCCACCTACCTCGCGTTCGACCTGGTCAACCGGGTGTGGCGGGACAACGGGCACGAGGTGCACTACGTCCAGAACGTCACCGACATCGACGAGCCGCTGCTGGAGCGCGCGGCACGCGATTCGGACGACTGGATCGTGCTCGGCATGCGGGAAACGGCGCTGTTCCGCGAGGACATGGAGGCGCTGCGGGTGCTGCCGCCGCGCCAGTTCGTCGGGGCGGTCGAGGCGATCCCGGAGATCGTCGAGGTGATCGCGAAGCTGCTCGCCGACGGCAGCGCCTACCGCGCGGACGACGCCGAGTTCCCGGACGTCTACTTCGACCACAACGCGACCGGCCGGTTCGGCTACGAGTCGAACTACGACGCCGAGACCATGGCGAAGTTCTTCGCCGAACGCGGCGGCGACCCGGACCGTCCCGGCAAGCGGCACCCGCTGGACGCCCTGCTGTGGCGCGTCGCGCGTGAAGGCGAGCCGTCGTGGGAATCGGAGCTGGGCGCCGGACGGCCTGGCTGGCACATCGAATGCAGCGCGATCGCGGTGAACCGCCTCGGGCTCGGCTTCGACGTGCAGGGCGGCGGTTCCGACCTGATCTTCCCGCACCACGAGTACAGCGCGGCGCACGCCGAGGCGGTCGCCGCCGATCACCCGTTCGCCCGGCACTACGTGCACGCCGGGATGATCGGGCTCGACGGCGAGAAGATGTCGAAGTCGCGCGGCAACCTGGTCTTCGTGTCGCGGCTGCGCGCCGACGGCATCGACCCGGCGGCGATCCGGCTCGCGCTGTTCGCCGGGCACTACCGCGAGGACCGGGCGTGGACCGATCAGCTGCTGGTCGACGCGCAAGAGCGGCTGGCCCGCTGGCGCGAAGCGGTCGCGCTGCCGGCCGGACCCGACGCGGGGGACACCGTGGCGCGGCTGCGCGACCACCTCTCCGACGACCTGAACACGCCCAAGGCGCTCACCGCGATCGACGCCTGGGTCGCCTCGGCGCTGCGCCGCGACGGCACCGACCAGGCCGCGCCCGGCCTGATCAAGGAAGCCGTGGACGCCTTGCTGGGCATCGTTCTCTGAGCCGTTGGACTGGACGGTGGCCGGAACTCGCTCCGGCCACCGTCCAGCCGCACTTAACTGTATAACGACCTATACATCCTGGCGCTGGCCGTCCGCCAGCGCCAGGTGGTCGCCTTCCCAACGGCGGCGCAACCACCGATCATGCGAGGCAAGGACGACGGCGCCCGGCGCGCTGTCGAGCGCTTCGGACAGTTCCTCGGCAAGGCTGAGCGACAGGTGGTTGGTCGGCTCGTCCAGCAACAGCACGTCCGGCGGCTCCGCGAGCAGCACCGCCAGCGCCAACCGGCGGCGCTGACCCACCGAAAGCTCGCCGACCGGACGGTCGTGTTCCCTCGGCGGCAGCAACCCGAGCGTGGACAGCGACGGAGCCGTCTCGCCGGCCGCGGCGCGGTACACCTCCTGCGCGGTCCGCTTCGGCAGGGCGAACGTGACGTCTTGCTCCAGCAATCCCACGCGCACGCCGGGTCCGAAGTGGACAGTCCCGGCCGCCGGGGCCAGCTGACCGGCCAGCACGGACAACAGGGTGGATTTGCCCGCCCCGTTGCCGCCGGTGACGAGGAGCCGCGCGCTGCGGTCCACGTCCAGCTCGTCCAGCTGCACCCGGCCCGGAACCGCGATGCCGCGCAACGACACCGCCGGGCCTTCGCCGCTGGTGTCCGCGGTCAGCGGGGCCCGAAACCGCAGCGGCGCGGGCGGTTTGCGGACTTGCTCGCGCTCCAGCGTGTCCAGCTTGAGCTGCGCGTTGCGGACCCGGCGGGAGATCTGCTTCTGCACGCGACCGGTCTTGAAGTCGTAGAGCATCTTCGCGTTGTCCCGCGGCGCACGGTTGTGTGCGACGCGGCGCGCGGTGCCGTGCACGGATTCCCGCAGCTGCTTGAGTTCCTCCTGTTCTTCGGTGAACCGCTGCTCCCACCGCGCGCGTTCGGCCTTTTTCTGGCCGAGGTAGTCGGTGTAGCTGCCGCCGTAGCGCGTCGCGCCGCCGACGCGGCGGTCCGCCGGAACCGGGTCCAGGTCCACGATGTCCGTGCAGACCGCGTCGAGGAACACGCGGTCGTGCGAGGACAGCACGACGACGCCGGTCAGTTCCGCGAGATGGCGCTCGAGGAACTCCATGGCGTTGTCGTCGAGGTGGTTGGTCGGCTCGTCGAGCAGCAGAATGCGCGGCCGCCGCACCAGCAGCGCGGCCAGCCCGAGCCGCGACCGCTGTCCGCCGGAGAGCGTGTGCAGCCGCCGGTCGTGCTTGATGTCGCCGAGCCCGAGACCGGTGAGGACGAGGTCCGCGCGCCGGTCCGCGTCCCACAGGTCGTGCGCCTGCGCCCATTCCAGGACGTGGCCGTACTCGCTGAGCACCTCCGGGTCGTCGGGGCGTTCGGCGAGCACGGCGGCGAGCTTGTCGAGCGTCGCCGCCGCGGTGCGGATCTCGGCGAGCGCCTCGTCGAGGACGTCGGAAACCGTTGCGGTACCGGCGAACGGCAGCTCCTGGAACAGGAAGCCGAGGTCGCCGTGCCGCACGACGTCACCGCCGCGCGGGACTTCGAGCCCGGCGAGCAGCCGGAGCAAGGTGGATTTCCCGACCCCGTTCTCGCCGACGAGACCGATCCGCCTCCCGGGCGACGCGACGAGCGAGACGCCGTCGAGGACGGTGCGGGCGCCGTAGCCGAAGACGAGGTCGGAGGCGTGCAGGACAGTAGACATGAGTGATCACCGGGCCTTTGCGGTGGAAGCAAAATCCCCGACGGGCAACGCGGGGCTTCCCGGGAGCAGGGCTCGACCGGGAGCGGCCTCGATGCGGGGAGGGCTCGGTTCAGCTGTCCATGATGGCCGGGAGCATAACGCGGAGCGCGCCCCGCCTGGCAACTGGTTTTTCGCGGCGACGGGTCCCCGGCTAGCGTGGCCGCACGTTCCAGATGATTCGTTCACTGACTGAGGGGCTTCCGACATGGCTGAAGTCGTGCTGTACCACCACATTCAGGGGCTGACCGACGGAGTGCGGAGCGTGGCCGGCGAACTGCGCCGGGCGGGGCACACGGTGCACACGCCCGATCTGTTCGAGGGCCGGACGTTCGCCGGCATCGAGGACGGGTTCGCCTTCGCCCGCGAGGCAGGACTCGAGAAGTTGCGCGAGCGCGGGATCGCCGCGGCTGAGGCGCTGGGGCCCGAACTCGTCTACGCCGGGTTCTCCTTCGGCGTCACTATCGCGCAGCGGCTCGCGCAGACCCGCCCGGGTGCGCGCGGTGCGCTGCTCATCGACGCCTGCTTGCCGGTCGAGGAGTTCGGAACGACGTGGCCGGTCGGGGTTCCGGCCCAGATCCACGGCAAGGAGAACGACGAGTTCTTCGAGGAGGACTTGCCCGCCGCGCGCGAACTCGTCAGCTCGGCCGCGAACGCGGAGCTGTTCGTCTATCCCGGGGACCAGCACCTCTTCGCCGACTCGTCGCTTCCCGCGTACGACCCCGAGGCGGCCGAAGTGCTCTTGGCGAGGCTGCGCGCTTTCCTCGCCGCGGTGTAGCGGAGCTGGCTTGACGCCGGGGCGGCGGACTGCAACTCTGAAAGAGAAGTTTCGAAAGAAACCCTTCAGAGTTTGGACGGACCTCTGATGACTGAACTGCCCCCGCGCAAGCGGATCGACGACGTCGAGCTGCTGCGCGCGCTCGCGCACCCGCTGCGCTCGGCGCTGGTGCACCACCTGATGGCAGTCGGCCCGTCGACGGCCAGCGAATGCGCGGACGCGGTCGGCTCGACGGCGTCGAACTGCAGCTGGCATCTGCGCAAGCTGGCGGAACACGGCCTGGTCGAGCGAGCCGAAGGCGGCGACGGGCGGGAACGGCCGTGGCAGGCCTGCCACGTCGGGCTGGTGCTCGGCCGCCCGGGCGGCGATCCGGCGCTCACCGCGGCGCAGCTCGCGGTCACCGGCACGGAGCTGGCCGAGGAGCAGGAGCTGACTCAGCGGTACCTCGACACGGTCGAGCAGTTGGACGAGGACTGGCGCGAGACCGGCGGATTCTTCTCCTACGGACTGAACGCGACGCCCGAGGAAGTCAACGCGCTGACCAAGGCGATCGACGACCTGATCCGGCCGTACGTCAGCACCATCCGCAAGGACGCGCCCGCCGACGCCCGCGCGGTCTTCCTCGGGATGCGCGCGTTCCGCCGGATCGGGCACGACGGGAAACCGGCATGAGACGCCTGCTGGCGGCACCGGGATTCGCCCGGCTCTGGGTCTCGGCGTTCTTCGGCGAGACCGCCGAATGGATGCTGCAGGTCGCGTTGCCGGTGTACCTGTTCGTGCGCACCGGTTCGGCGGTCACGACCGCGCTGAGCATCGTCCTCGGGCTGCTGCCGGCAGTGCTGCTGAGCCCGATCGCCGGGGTCGTCGCGGACCGGTGGGACCGCCGGGTCGTGCTGGCCGTGGTGTGCGCCGGGCAGGCGCTCGTGGTGCTGCCGTTGCTGATCGGCGCCGAACTGCCGGTCGCGGCGGTCTACGCGGTGATGGCGGGGCAAGCGGGACTGGCGTCGGTGTTCGAGCCCGCCCGCAGTGCGCTGGTGCCGGAGCTGGTCGGCCTCGAGGACGTCACCTCGGCGAACGGGCTGATGAGTGTGAACGGCAGTGTCGCGCGGCTCGCGGGCGGCTGGGCCGGGGGAGCGCTGCTGGGGTGGGGTGGGCTGGATCGTGTGATCGCCGGCTACCTCGTCGCGCTCGCCGTGGCGGGGATGCTGCTCGCGTTCCCGTTCCGCCGGGTGACGGTGCGGAAGACCGTGCCGGAGCAGGCGGATTGGCTCGCCGGGGTCCGCGATCTGGCGGGCAAGCGGCTCCGGCCGACGAGCGTGTCGGCGCTGCTGACCTCCGTCGCGCAGGGCATGTTCCTGGTGCTGTTCGTGGTGTTCGTGCTCGACATCCTCCGCGGCAGCGAGGCCGACGCCGGACTCTTGCGCGGCGTGCAGGCGATCGGCGGGCTGGCCGCCGGGTTCGCGGTGGCGACGCTGGCCCGCCGGGTCGCGCCGGTGCTGCTGCAGGGCTGGGGTCTGGTCGCCGCGGGCTTGATGTCGGTGGCGATCTGGAACCTGCCGGGTGCGACGACGGTGCTCGGGGTGTACGTCGGGCTGTTCATGGCTGTCGGCGCGCCCGCCGTGGTCGCTGGTGCCGGGCTGCTGTCGCATGTCCAGGCGGAAACCGGCCCGGACCGGGCGGGACGGGTGCTGAGCACGGTGTACGCGCTGATGGCCGCGGGCACGGCGGCCGGTTCGCTGCTGGCCGGCGCGCTCGTCGCGGTGACCGGTCCGACAGTGCTGCTGAACGTGCAGGCAGGCCTTCACGTGAGCGCCGGGCTGGTCGTTCTGGGGTGGGGGAATGGGCGGTTCCGGCGCTCCCGGGCGCGGAAAGTCGTTACGGTGGACAAGTGCCGTCTCTCTTCGCCACCAGCGACCTCCACGTGACCCACGAGGGCAACGGCCCGATCGTCGACGAGGTCGTGCCCGACGATCCCGGCGACTGGCTGCTCGTCGCCGGCGACGTCGCCGAGTCCGCCAAGGTCATCCGGGGGACGCTCGCGAGGCTGCGCGAGCGGTTCGCGAAGGTCGTGTGGGTCCCGGGCAACCACGAGCTGTGGACCACGCCGAACGACGAATGCCAGCTGCGCGGCCAGGCGCGGTACGAGTTCCTGGTGGAGCAGTGCCGCGAGATCGACGTGCTCACGCCCGAGGACGAGTTCCCGGTGTGGGACTTCGGACCCGAGCCGCTGACCATCGCGCCGCTGTTCGTCTTCTACGACTACAGCTGGCGCACCCCGGCGACCGAGGGCAAGACCCGCGAAGAGGCGCTCGCGCACGCCCGCGAAATCGGCGTCGTATGCACCGACGAGTACTACCTGCACCCGGACCCGTACGAGTCGCGCGCGGCCTGGTGCGAGCAACGGCTCAAGGTCAGCCGCGACCGGCTGGACGCGATCCCGGCCGACCGGCGCACGATCCTGATGTCGCACTGGCCGCTGCACCGGCACCCGACGAATCCGTTGTACTACCCCGATTTCGCGCTCTGGTGCGGCACCACGCAGACCGAGGACTGGCACCTGCGCTACCGCGCCGAGCTGGCCGTGTACGGGCATCTGCACATCCCGCGCACGACGTCCGCGGACGGGGTGCGCTTCGAAGAGGTGTCACTCGGCTACCCGCGCGAATGGCGGAAGCGGGCCCGCGGCGCGGTTCCAGTGCGGAAGCTGCTCACCGCCTGAGCACAGCGGGGACGCGATCGGCGCGCTCGCGCCCCCGCTGTGCTCCGGCGCGGATCAGTCGAACGAGAGGCGGCAGGCCGTAGCCGCTACCTGTGCGGGAACGTAGTCGCGGCGGAGGATCCAGTAGCACTCCTCGAACGAGCCGGCGTCGCACGCGTCGTGCGCGAGCCAGGGCTCGACGTCGTACTCGCCCACCGCATAGTCCATGCAGGCGCCGAAACCATTCGCCGTCACCGGGGAAACCGGTGCCGCCGACGCTGTCGCCGCCGACGCGGTGATCGCGCCCGCCGCGAGCACTGCCGCCGCTAGAGCCTTGCCGAACATTCTCGTACCTCCTGGTCCGCGCGATGTCGCTCGCGCCAGGCCAGTCAACGAGACACGCTCGGCAGGGCACCAGAGCGGCGCGGCGTGCTCAGTCCACGGCGCAGGCGCCGTCATCCCGCCGGGCGGCCCAGGTGACTGTTCGTAGATCAGAAGCTACTGTGCGTTCCCTCTGCTGTGGCGCGCATGGCACTGCTGCCGGGCAAGCCGCTGCCCGCAGGGGTTTGCCGACCGCGAAACGGCGCTGAGGAACGTGAAATGCGACTCGCCGTGGCCCGTGAGGCCTGGGCATTCCGGGCAGTCTTCGACCGCTGCCACGGTGAGTGACGGACAGGCTCGGCTGGGCGAGCGCGGGGGCACTGTCGCCGACGGGGAGCCGGCTGCTCGCCGTCGCGCTCGACCGCTTCCTCGCCGCTTCGGCGCGTCGCGGACGAGAAGCCGCCCGCGCGCGGGTCTTCCCGGCGCGGGTACTTCACGAGGCCGACCCGCGGATCAGCGGAGGCCGAAGCCGCCGTCCTGCCCGGGCCGGCGCCGCCGCAGGTACCGCTCGAACTCGGCGGCGATCTTGTCGCCCGAGACCTCCTCCATGGTGAAGTCGGTCTCGGCGTCGCCGCGTTCCTCGAGGCTGCGCACGTACTCGCTGATTTCCTCGTCCTCGTCGGCCATCTCGCTGACCGTCTGCTGCCATTCCTCGGCCTGCTCCGGCAGCGCGCCGAGCGGGATCTCGACGTCGAGGACGTCCTCCAGCTTGTGCAGCAGCGCCAGCGTGGCCTTCGGCGACGGCGGGTGCGAGACGTAGTGCGGCACCGCGGCCCAGATCGACACCGCCGGGATGCCGGCCTGCACGCAGTAGTCCTGCAGGATCCCGACGATCCCGGTCGGGCCCTGGTAGTTGCTCACCTCGAGCCGGTACTTGCTCGCGGTGTCCTTGTCGTAGGCCGTCCCGGTGACCGGGACCGGGCGGGTGTGCGCGGTGTCGGCCAGCAGGGCGCCGAGCGCGACCACCATCGACACGTCCAGCTCCTGGACGTGCTCCACGATCTCCGCGCAGAACTTCCGCCAGCGCATGTTCGGCTCCGGGCCCTGCACCAGCACGAGGTCGCGGTCGAAGCCCTCGGGACGGCACACCGAGAGCCGCGTGGTCGGCCATTCGACCCGGCGGGTGATGCCGTCGACCATCTTCACCGTGGGGCGGCTCACCTGGAAGTCGTAGTAGTCGTCCGGCTCGAGCTCGGCCAGCGGCGTCGCGTCCCACGTGAGCTGGAGGTGTTCGATCGCCTGACTCGCCGCGTCCCCTGCGTCATTCCAGCCTTCGAAAGCCAGGATCATGATCGGGCGTTGGTCATCGGCGCGGTCCTGCTCCGGGTCGCCGGGCCGCGGGGTGTCGTCGACAGGCTCACTCACCTGACCAGCCTACGGCCTTGGGCACCTACGCTGCGCAGCGTGTCCGCCCCCGCGTGTCACGGAGCGGGTGTGGCCCCGCTCACGACGGCCCGCGTGGGACGCTGGAGGCGAGCGCGCCCGGCCGGAGCGGCGCACCGGACAAGGAGAAACTGTGACTGCACCGTCCTCTTCGGACGGACTGGCGGCTGTCCTCTGGGACATGGACGGCACCCTCGTCGATTCCGAGAAACTGTGGGACGTCGCGCTGTACGAGGCCGCCGAGGCGCTCGGCGGCACGCTTTCGGAGGAGATCCGGATGACGCTCGTGGGGTCCAACATGGACGCCACCGCCACCGTGCTGCTCGAGCAGACCGGCCGTCCGGTCACCCCGGAAGCGGTCGCGGAAACCGGGGAGTGGATCCGCCGCCGCACCGCCGGGCTGTTCGACGACGCGCTGCCCTGGCGTCCCGGCGCGCGCGAGGCGCTGGCCGCGGTCCGCGCGGCCGGGCTCAAGTCCGCGCTGGTCACCTCCACCGAACGCGCGCTGACCGAACTCGCGCTCGACACGATCGGGCGGGAATTCTTCGACGTCACGGTCTGCGGCGACGAGGTCGACGGCCAGAACAAGCCCCTCCCGCGGCCGTACCTGAAGGCCGCCGAACTGCTCGGCGTGCCGCCGTCCCGCTGCGTCGCGGTCGAGGACTCGCCGCCGGGCGCGGAATCGGCCGAAAGCGCAGGCTGCACGGTGCTCGTCGTCCCCAACGACGTGCCCGTCCCGGACGGCCCGCGCCGGGTGTTCCGCACGTCGCTGGCCGGCGTCGGCGTGCCCGAACTGGCGGCGCTGCTGCCCTCGCTGTGACCTCGGCGGCATCCGGGTCACCCGGAACGGCGCGGACGGGCGCGGGATGAAAGGATCCGGCCTCGTGAAGACCTTCGATGAGCTGTTCGCGGAGCTTGCCGAGCGCGCGCGTACCCGTCCCGACGGGTCCGGCACCGTCGCCGCACTGGACGCCGGGGTGCACGCACAGGGCAAGAAGGTGCTCGAAGAGGCGGGCGAGGTGTGGATCGCCGCCGAGCACGAGTCCGACGACCGGCTGTCGGAAGAGATCTCGCAGCTGCTGTACCGGGTGCAGGTGCTCATGCTCGGCCGGGGAATCTCGACCGAGGACGTGTACCGCTACCTGTGACGCGCTCGCGCACCGGATACCGAGGAGAAACCGAAATGCTGCGTGTTGCCGTGCCGAACAAGGGAGCCCTCGCCGCCGCTTCGGCGGAGATGCTTTCCGAGGCGGGCTACCGCAAGCGACATGACGGCAAGGACCTGACCGTCCTCGACCCGGTCAACGAGGTCGAGTTCTTCTTCCTCCGGCCGAAGGACATCGCCATTTACGTCGGTTCCGGCGAACTGGACCTCGGGATCACCGGGCGCGACCTCGCGCTCGACTCGGGGGCGCCGGTGGACGAGGTGCTCGCGCTCGGGTTCGGGGCGTCGACGTTCCGGTACGCCGCGCCCGCGGGCCGGGACTGGAAACCGGCCGACCTGCACGGGAAGCGGTTGGCTACCTCTTATCCGCGGCTGGTTCGGGACGATCTTGCTCGGCACGGGGTCGAGGCTGAGGTGATCCGGCTGGACGGGGCGGTGGAGATCTCGATCCAGCTTGGGGTCGCGGACGCTATTGCCGATGTGGTCGAGTCTGGAAGGTCGTTGCGGCAGCACAACTTGGTGGCGTTCGGGGAGCCGATTTGTTCGTCTGAGGCTGTGTTGTTGCAGCGGGCTGCGAGTGAGGGGTCTCGGGCCAAGTCGCAGTTGGCGGCTCGGTTGCAGGGGGTGGTGTTCGCGCAGCACTACATGATGCTGGATTACGACTGCCCTCGGGAGATTTTGGAGCGGGCTATTTCGATTACGCCGGGGTTGGAGTCGCCTACTGTGGCTCCGCTGGCGGATGAGAAGTGGGTTGCTGTGCGGGCGATGGTGCCTCGTAAGGAAGTTAACCGGATTATGGATGAGTTGGCTGAGACTGGTGCCAAGGCTGTGTTGGCGTCGGATATTCGGTCCTGTCGGTTGTAGTCCTGTCGGTTGGAGCGGTCACCAGCTGTGTTTTTGGCGTCGGCTTCGCCGCCGCGGGCGGGATCGCTTTTAAGCCGGCGTTTGGGGGCTCACCGGCGTGAGGGGCCTTCGGCCTGTCACGCCGGTGAGCCCCCAAACGCCGGCGCGATCCCGCGTTGTGGTCCTGTTGGTCTGAAGTGGACGGTGCCTTAGCGCGGGCGGTTGGGGCGTTTGGGCATCAGGTCGTACAGCTTCTTGCGGGCGCCGTTGTCGTTGACGTTGCGGGCGACTGCCACCTCGGAAATGAAATCCTCGAACACGAACTCGTCGTCGGCGGGGACCTCGGTGGGGCCTGGGTTTTGGGCTAGGTAGCTGTCCAGGGTTTCGGCGATTTCCCGGAACGAGACTGCTTGGATGGTCTCCGGGGCGAAGGTCGTGACTGGGACGCCGTGGGCGGCGGCCTCGTTCATCACTACGCCCAGCGGGACGTGCGAGAGCATCGGGACCCCGAAGGAGTACATCTCCTGCAGCGCGGCCGCGGCGTAGTGCGAGATGGGGCGGCGGTAGAGACCCGGGACGATGCCGAACCACGCGATGGGGGCGCGGCCGGTGGTTTGTTCTACGTAGCGGACCTGTTCCGACAGCAGGCGCAGGGCCCGGATGCTCGTTTTGTCCGGCTGGACCGGGACCAGGATGCCGTGCGAGGCGGCCAGCGCGTTGTTCGTCAGGACGTCCTGGGCCGGCGGGCAGTCGATGATCACGTGGTCGTAGTGGGCGAACTGGATCACCCTCGCCAGCTGCCAGCCGGGCACGCGGAACTGGTCCAGCCTGCGGATCAGGTCGAACATGCCGGGGGACGTGGGGATCACGTCGAACGCGCCGCCGCGGCCGATGTTGCTGCGCGGGTGCGGCACCGCCAGCTGCTCGATCGGGCCCTTCCACAGCTTCGTCAGCGCCTTCGCCAGGCTCGGCGCGTCCGCCGGGACCTCGTCGATGCCGAGCATCTCGGTGGTCGCGTGCCCCTGCGGGTCGAGGTCGACGAGCAGCACCCGCCTGCCGCGTTCGGCGAGGGCCGCGGCCGCGCCCACGCTCAGCGAGGTTTTGCCCACCCCGCCCTTCTGGTTGACCACCGAGGTGATCTGCATGCCGGAGCGCTCCCTTGTCGGTCGTTCCGCGAAGGCTATCGGACTCGTGCGCCGCGGCGCGCTCATCCGCCCCCGGCCTGTCGCGGACGCACCAGCAAAGCCTGCGCGCCGGTGCCGACCGGACCGGAACGATCGTGCAGCGTACTGGTCGCGGTGCCGACGCCGTGCGGCCCGACCAGCGTCACCGCGTCGAGGCCGATCCACTCGCCCTCGGGGATCCGGCGCAGGTGCACGGTGAGTTCCGAGTTGATGAACCACCACTCGGCTGTCGGCAGGAAGTGCGACACCCCGTTGCCGGAGTCGGCGATGGCGAACAGCCGTTGCAGGCCCGTCGGTTCCTCGCCGTCGACCAGCGGATACCGCTGCCGCGCCCATACCGCGGCCGGGCCGGGAGCGGAGATCGCGCCCCGGACCGAACGCCATTCGATCGCGTGGAGGTAGCCGCCTTGCCAGTCGTCCGGGAAGGCCGCTTCGCTGCCGGCGTCGGCCGCGGGCAGCAGCGGACCGCCGTCGGTGGCGATGTCGGCGGTGTCCGACGTCGCGATCCGCCACCCTGACGCCCGCGCGACCGTCCGGCCGTTCGCGGACAGCTCGGACTGGATCAATTCGACGGTCCGGCCCGGCCGTTCGATCCACGACCGCTGCTCCAGTTCGCCCACCGGAGCCGGGCCGAGGATCTCGACCGTCACCCGCGCCAGCTGCGCCGGATGGTTCGACTCCAGCCGTTCGAGCCCGCGTACCAGCAACGCCGACGGCGGGCCGAAATGCTGCGCGCCCGGGTTCCACGGGCCGGTGGTGTGCTCAGTCGCCTCGTACCGCTCGCCGCCGAGCGGGAGGAAGAACGCGTCGCCCATCAGTCGGCCCGGTCCAGGACGGTTTCCTCGCCCGGATCAGGCTCCGGCCAGCCCGGGTACTCCGGCGGCGTGCCGCCGAACTCCGGGCAATGCGCCTGGTGATCGCACCACGAGCACAGCTTGCCCTTGTTCGGCCGGAAATCGCCGGTCTTGCCCGCCTTCAGGATGGCCTGCCAGATCGCTTCCAGCGTGCGCTCGAACCGCACCAGCTCGGCTTCGTCCGGCGTGTAGGCCAGCGACTGCCCGTCGGTCAGGTACATCAGCTTCAGCTGCCGCGGGACCACCCCGCGCAACCGCCACAGCACCAGCGCGTAGAACTTCATCTGGAAGAGGGCCTTGGCCTCGCCGATTTCCCGCGGCGCGGCGCCGGTTTTGTAGTCCACGACCCGGATCTCGCCGGTCGGCGCGACATCCACCCGGTCGATGTACCCGCGCAGCAGCACCCCCGAGCCCAGCTCGATCTCGACGTGCAGCTCGCACGCCTCCGGCTCCAGCCTGCGCGGATCTTCCAGCTCGAAGTACGAGTCGAGCAGTTTTTCGGCCGAAGCCAGCCACTTGTCGGTCTCGCCGGGTTCGCCGTCCGCGAACAGCTCTGTCCACTCCGGACTGTCGCCGGACAGCTCCGTCCACGTCGGGGCGAGGAGTTCCTTGGCGCGCGGAGCTACTCGTTCGGCGGCGGGGAGGGCGAAAAGCCGCTCCAGAACCGCGTGGACGAGTGTGCCGCGCAGTTGCGCCCTGGTGGGGACCTCCGGCAGACGGTCGACTGCGCGGAATCGGTAGAGCAGCGGGCACTGCTTGAAGTCGCTCGCCCGGGACGGCGACAACGCAGGCCGCCTCCTGGCGGGCGCGCCTGCCTCGGGAGGGGTGGTGACCGTGGCGGTGTCGGACATGGGGCAGAGCGTAACGCCGGGGTACGACAATTGTTTGGTCCCGGCTTCGCCGGGACGTGCGAGATCGCTCTCAAGCTGGCGCGATCTCGCGTTGTGGTCGGGTTGGGGGTGTGTGGTGGGGCTCGATGGGCCGGGGGAGGCGGTGCGGCTTCCGGGGGCCTCGGGATTTTTTGTGTTGTATTGGAAAAGAAGAGCCGGGAGTTTGTCTAGCGGTGGCAGAGGGCTGGATCTCTCGACGGGCGTGGGCGAGGTTGTCGAGGGGGCACGGTGACGGGCCGTCTGATCGTGCGTTGCTGTTGATCCTTCATGGGGAGAATCGGGCGTGGCGGACGGACGCCGATCCGGGGCTGTGGAGACGGCGACGTCGCCTGTCACGGGGAGTTCCGGAGGCGGGTCGCGTCGGCGAATCTGGAAAGCCCGTGACGCCGGGAGCCGCCGGAATCCGGGGGCGGCGAGACGACACCACCCGTCCGGGGCGACCGGGTCACCGGCTTCCCACACGCCGACCCCTACGCTGTCCGGCATGGCCGCGACCAGTCAGCACGGCGCCGGGCCCGCTCGGCGAGCCGGCGGGGACGGCGGCCTGCTGCTGTTCCGGGTCGGCGGGGTGCCCGTTTTGCTCGCCCCGTCGTGGTGGATCGGGTCGCTCGTCATCGTGGTGCTTTACGCGCCGCTGGTCGGGCGGCTGCTGCCGGACGTTTCGACGCCGACTTCCTGGCTGCTCGCCGCCGCGTTCGCGGTGCTGCTCGGGCTTTCCGTGCTCGCGCACGAACTGGGCCACTGTCTCGTCGCGCTGCGGCTCGGGATTCCCGTCCGGCGGTTGCGGCTTTTCCTCCTCGGCGGACTGTCCGAAGTGGCCCGTACGCCGCGACGGCCGGGGCAGGAAGGGCTTGTCGCGGCGGCGGGTCCGGCGGTTTCGCTGGTGCTGGGCGGATTCTGTTCGCTGCTGCTCTTCGCAGTCCCGCCGAACGGTGCGGTGTGGCTGCTCGTCGCGGAGTGCGCGGTCGCCAACTTCGCGGTCGGGTTGTTCAATCTCCTGCCGGGATTGCCCTTGGACGGCGGACGGCTCGTGCGCGCCGGGGTCTGGGCGATGACCGGGCTCCGGGCCAAGGGAACGAAGGCCGCGGTCGCCGGCGGCGCGCTGGTCGCGACCGGGCTGATCGTGTGGGCGCTGCTCGGCTTGGCGATGCAGAGCCCGGACCGCTGGCTGCGGCTCGGCGTGTGCGTCGTGACCGCGTGGTTCGTGATCCTCGGCGCGCGGTCCGAGCTGGCCGCCGAAGCCCGGCGCGGCTGGCCTGCCGGGCTGGAACTGTCCGATTTGGTGCGTCCAGTGCTGCAGCTGCCCGCGGAAAGCCCGGTCTCCGACGCCTTGGCCGCGTCGGCGGGACGGGGCGTCGTGCTGGTGCGCGCGGACGGTGTCGCGGCCGGATTGCTGGACGAGCAAGCCGCGCAGCAGCTGGCGAGCATCAGTCCGCACGCGCCCGCCGAACAGGCCGCCGAGCCGATCCGTGCGGAGACCGTGTTGCTGGCGTCGGAACCGGGCGAGGAGATCGCCGAGCGCGTGCGCGAGACGCCTGCCTGGCAGTTCCTCGTGGTCGACGACGAAGGCCGCCCCGCGGGAGTGTTGCGCCGCGAGGACCTGCGGACCGCGCTGATGCAGGGCCGTCGCGCTCAGTGAGGCACCCGCGCACGACGCGCGCGGGACGACCTGCGAGGATTCGACGTCGGCGTTCCGGGTTTGCAGTGGAGGAAGAAGTTGTCGGTCAGCGGACCGTTTCGTGCAGGTGACCGGGTTCAGCTGACGGACTCGAAAGGCAGGCACTACACCCTCACGCTCGCCGACGGCGGCGAGTACCACACGCATCGCGGCGCCCTCGCGCACGACGACCTCATCGGCCGTCCCGAGGGCAGCGTGGTCACTTCGGCGGGCGGCAGCACGTATCTCGCGCTGCGGCCGCTGCTCCCGGACTACGTGCTGTCGATGCCGCGCGGCGCTCAGGTCATCTACCCGAAGGACGCCGCGCAGATCGTGATGTGGGGCGACATCTTCCCGGGCGCGCGCGTCCTCGAAGCCGGCGCCGGTTCGGGCGCGCTGACTTGCTCGCTGCTGCGCGCGGTCGGTCCGGCGGGACAGGTGTTCTCCTACGAGATCCGCGACGACCACGCCGAGCACGCCGAACGCAACGTCACGAAGTTCTTCGGCGAGAAGCCGGACAACTGGACGCTCACCGTCGCCGATCTGGCCACGCACACCGGCGAGGTCGACCGGGTCGTGCTGGACATGCTCGCGCCGTGGGACCAGTTGCCGAACGTCGCCGCGCACCTCGTGCCCGGCGGAGTGCTGACGGTCTACGTCGCGACTGTCACCCAGCTGTCCCGCGTCACGGAATCGCTGCGGGAACAGCAGTGCTGGACCGAGCCGGAGTCGTGGGAGACGCTGATGCGGCCTTGGCACGTCGTCGGCCTCGCGGTGCGGCCGGACCACCGGATGGTCGCGCACACCGCTTTCCTGCTCACCGCACGCCGTCTCGCCGACGGCACGGTGTCGCCGCGGGTTTCACGACGGCCCAGCAAGGGCAAAGGCTAACCAGGGACGCACCAGCGACCGTTCTCGCGCCGAAGCGGGAACGGTGTGTTTTTGTGCCCGCCGGCGCCTTCGACCCGGACGGTCACGGTGGCTTCGTCGCCCGCGATCGCCGGCTGTCCGGTGAGTGAGACGCGAAGCGGGCCCGCGGCGTCCCATTTCGACTGGAGTTCCTTCAACGCCGCCGCAGTTTGCGGTTTGCACGTGAGAGTGCCGAATTCGGCGGAGTCGGCGCGCGTGATCGCGTCGACGAGAGTGCGCGCGAGCGAGGCGATCGCGGCCTGATCCGCCGCGGGCGCGGGACTCTGGGACGCGCTGCTTCGCGGCGGAGGCGGGGGAGCGGGCGGCTCCGTCGTGGTGCGGGCGGGCCCCGGCAGGCCGATCGAGACCAGGCCGAGGACACCGCCCGCGACAGCGACCGCGAGCAGGACGAGTGCCGTGCCGAGCCGGCGTCTCACCTAGTGGTCCGTGCTGACCTTCCCGAGGCACCAGGCCCCGCCCTGGCGCAGGGCGGTGAGGGTGCCGTCGGCGGTCTTCGTGGACGTCGTGACGTGGTACTTCACCGTGGCCTGGTCGCCGCTTTCCTGCGGGCTGCCGGTCAGCTCGAAGTGGATGCCCGAGGGCATCTTGTCGGTCGGCTTCTGGCCCTTGGTGAGGCTGGTGCAGAGCAACGAGTACAGCCCGTCGGTGTCGGAGCTGTTGTACGCCGCCGAAGCGGCGTCGAACAGCTCGCCCGAGGTGGCCTTCGCGCCGGACGCGGCCGGGTAGTTGCCGCTGCTCGAACCCGAGGACGAGGAGCTCGACGGGGACGACGACGAACTGCCGCTGGACTGCGGGGCCGCGACCGGGGCCGAGGACGACGCGGGCGGGGCGGCGTTCTTGGTGTCCTTGCTGTCGCCGGTGAGCCAGATGACCAGGCCGGTCCCGCCGCCGAGGAGGACCACCGCGGCGATCGCGATGCCGACGATCAGGCCGGTCTTCTTCTTTTTCGGCGGCTCCTCGCCGAACCCGCCGAACTGGCCTCCCGGCTGCTGCCCGAACGGCCCGCCGGGCTGGCCCGGTTGCCCGGGCTGCTGTCCGAACTGCCCGAACTGGTCCGGCTGCTGGCCGTACTGCGGGGGACCGCCCGGCTGCGGGTATCCGCCCTGGTAGGGGCCTTGGCCGGGGGCTCCGGGACCGCCGGGGCCGGGCGCGGAGGGGAATCCGCCGGACTGCGGGCCCTGCGGCGGCTGCCCGCCCTGGTTCCATCCGCCCTGCTGAGGCTGCCCGTACGGCTGCTGGCCGCCGGGCTGCTGCCCGTACGGGTTCGGCTGCTGTCCGTAGCCGCCGGGCTGCTGCGGCGGATAAGTCATTTCGGTTCCCCCTGCCGTGCGAACGAAAGTCCTGGCCACGTGCGGAGCGTGGCCACCCGGGGATGCTAGCCAGCCGCGCGCCTTCGCGCGCAGCCAACCCGCAAGTCGGGTTTGCGGTCCGCGCCGCCGGGCATCCGCGATGCGTTCGGTTCCGCGTTGCGGAAACCCGCGCGGAGCGGATTCCCGTCCGCGGCACCGAATCGGCCGCTTGCGCTGCGCTCGCGGCCGTGCTGGCCGGAAGAAAAAGCGCGACGCGCCGGTCTTGTGATGCGGAAAGGCCTTTTCTTGTCGGTGATCGCCGGTACCGTGGAATGAAAAGCACTCCGAGGAGGTGCCCGATGCATCATGACCTTCCCGGAGGTCGGCGCGAGGAGGCCGACCCTTCAGCAACCGGCGGAGCAGGGCAGACACCAGAGGAACAAGCCCGGCAGATCCGTTTTCTCGAGGAAGAAGTGGCGCTGCTGCGCCGCAGGCTCACCGATTCCCCGCGACAGAACCGCGTTCTCGAACAACGTCTCGCCGAGGCGTCGGAACGGGTGAGTCAGCTCACCGAGCGGAACACGAAACTCGTCGAAACTCTGCGCGAGGCGCGGGGTCAGCTGCTCGCCCTCCGCGAAGAGGTCGACCGGCTGGCCCAGCCGCCGAGCGGCTACGGGGTGTTCGTCGAGGCGTACGAGGACAACACGGTGGACGTCTACACCGCGGGGCGCAAGATGCGCGTCTCGGTGTCGCCCGCGGTGGAGGTCTCGTCGCTGCGGCGCGGGCAGGCGTTGCGGCTCAACGAGGCGCTCACGGTCGTCGAAGGCGGCGATTTCGAGCGCACGGGCGAGGTGTGCGCGCTGCGCGAAGTGCTCGCACCGGACGTCGAGGGCGGGGCCACGCGCGCTCTCGTGGTCGGCCACGCGGACGAGGAGCGGGTCGTCCTGCTTTCCGGTCCGCTGTCCGAGCAGCCGCTCAAACCGGGCGATTCGCTCCTGGTGGACTCCAAGGCGGGCTACGCCTACGAGCGAGTTCCGAAGGCGGAGGTCGAGGACCTCGTGCTGGAGGAGGTGCCGGACGTCCGCTACGAGGACATCGGCGGCCTGACCCGGCAGATCGAGCAGATCCGCGACGCCGTGGAGCTGCCGTTCCTGCACGCGGACCTGTACGAGCAGTACCAGCTGCGCCCGCCGAAGGGCGTCCTGCTCTACGGCCCGCCCGGCTGCGGGAAGACGCTCATCGCCAAGGCGGTGGCGAATTCGCTGGCCAAGAAGGTGGCCGAGGCTCGCGGGGACCAGGCGGACGGCAAGTCCTACTTCCTCAACATCAAGGGCCCGGAACTGCTGAACAAGTTCGTCGGCGAGACCGAGCGGTCGATCCGGCTGATCTTCCAGCGGGCGCGGGAAAAGGCCTCCGAGGGCACCCCGGTCATCGTGTTCTTCGACGAGATGGACTCGATCTTCCGCACCCGCGGCTCGGGCGTGTCGTCCGACGTGGAGACGACGATCGTGCCCCAGTTGCTGTCGGAGATCGACGGCGTCGAGGGGCTGGAGAACGTCATCGTCATCGGCGCCTCCAACCGCGAGGACATGATCGACCCGGCGATCCTGCGGCCGGGCCGGCTCGACGTGAAGATCAAGATCGAGCGTCCGGACGCCGAGGGCGCGAAGGACATCTTCTCGAAGTACCTGGCCGAGGGCCTGCCGATCCACGCCGACGACCTGGCGGAGTTCGGCGGGGACCAGAAGGCCACGTTCGACGCGATGATCCAGCACACCGTCGAGCGGATGTACGAGGAGAGCGACGAGAACCGGTTCCTGGAGGTCACCTACGCCAACGGGGACAAGGAAGTCCTGTACTTCCGCGACTTCAACTCGGGCGCGATGATCCAGAACATCGTGGACCGGGCGAAGAAGTCGGCGATCAAGTCGGTGCTCGAGACCAAGCAGCCCGGCCTGCGCGTGCAGCACCTGCTGGACGCGATCGTCGACGAGTTCGCGGAGAACGAGGACCTGCCCAACACCACCAACCCGGACGACTGGGCCCGGATCTCCGGCAAGAAGGGCGAGCGGATCGTCTACATCCGCACCCTCGTCACCGGCAAGAACCAGGAATCGGGGCGGGCGATCGACACCGCCACGAACACCGGTCAGTACCTGTAGCGCACCGTGAACCTTGTGGGGCCGCCGGATCGTCTCCGGCGGCCCCACAGGCCGTTTCAGACCCGTTCCAGGACCGGTTGCCGCGTGCGGGAAAGCCGCCCGTGCGACGCCAGGATCCCGAGCACCACGAGCAGCGCGCCGACGGGTTCGTTCCAGTGCACCGGCTCGTCGAGGACCAGCACTCCGAGCAGAACGCCGACCACTGGAGTGAGGTAGGTCACAGCAGACGCGTTGGCCGCGCCCCAGGCGGTCGCGATGGCGGTGTTCCACGTGTAGGCCACGCCGGTGCCGAGCACGCCGAGCGCGAGCATGGACAGCACCACGGCGAGATTCAGGCGCACCGGCTGCGCGGCGATCACCGGTGTCGCGGCGAGCAGAATGACGGTGGCGAAACCGGTTTGCCCGAACGCGACGACGACCGGGTCGGGATTGCGCGGCGACACGAATTTCCGCAGATACACGAAAGCCATGCCGTAGCAGGTGGTCGCGCCGAGACAGGCGAGTTGCGCGAGGACTTCGTGGCTGAGGTCGATCCCGCGCCAGACGCCGACCAGCGTGAGCACGCCCGCGAAGCCGATCAGCAGCCCGGCGGTTTTCGGGCGGGTGAGCCGTTCGGCGGGCAGGGCCGCCGCGGCGAACAGCATCGTCAGCAGGGGAGTGGTGGCGTTGAAGATGCTGGCGAGCCCGGACGCCACGTACTGCTCGGCCCACGAGTACAGCAGGAACGGGCCCACGCAGAACAGCAGCGAAACCACCGCGAGATGCGCCCACAAGGCGGGATCGCGGGGGAGCGATCGCCTGCGCAGCACCAGGAACGCGCCGAGCGTCAACGCGCCCAGCGCCACGCGGGCGAGCGCGACCTGAGCCGGCGACAGCCCCTCCAGGCCCACCTTGATGAACAGGAAACTCGCGCCCCACACGACGGCGAGCGCGACGAACCGGGCGGCGATGCCGAACCTCACTGAACCTCCGAAACGGCCGGATGACTGCTGCGGCCAGTCAACGTCCGCGCCACGCCCGGAGTCCAGCAGGTTTCCGTCACTGTGTTCGACATCGGTGTATAACGCCCTATACTGCGCCGCGTGAGTACAGACAACGCCCGCCCGCGCCCGCCGATCACCGAAGCCGACGTGCTGGCCTGGCTCGAGACGACCGCTGCCGCCGTCCAAGCGGGGGAGCTGAACGCCAACGACCTGATCGACCTGCTGGGGGAGTTGCGCCGGGCGTCCGCGGCCTGCGCCGACGCCTCCGACTGGGCGCTCCTCGCTGCCCGGGAGGAAGGGGCCAGCCTCCGTCAAATCGCGCCTGTCTTCGGCAAAGGCTACGTCCGGGCACCCGCCGCGCGCCTTGAGAAACTTCACCGCCAAGCCCAGAACTCCGGCCAATGGTTGGCCATCCTCCGGCACAAACAAAGTGTATAACGTCCTATACATCTGGCGATAAGAAAACGCTTCGCGTCGCCTCGCCTAAACTTTTTCCGCAATTCCGAAATCCAGCAAAGACAAGGGGGCCCCGATGGACCGCATCGCGGTGGGGCTGGCCGCGCTCGGCCGTCCGGCATACATCAATCTGGGACGGGACTTGCCCGCAGTACGGGACGTTCCGTCGATGCGGGCCGCGACGCACGAGGTGCTCGACGCGGCGTATGCGGCGGGAGTCCGGTGGGTCGACGTCGCGCGGTCTTACGGCCGTTCGGAGGAGTTTCTCGGCGGCTGGTTGGCCGAACGCGGACACCGGGATGTGACTGTGTCCAGCAAGTGGGGCTATCGCTACGTGGGCGAGTGGCGGCTTGATGCGGATGTCCACGAGGTCAAGGAACACACGCTGCCGCGGTTTCGTGAGCAGTGGGCGCAGACACGGGAGCTCCTGGCGGGGCACGTGGATCTGTACCAGGTTCATTCGCTCACTGTGGACAGTCCACTTTTCACTGATCCGGCTCTGATCGACGCGCTGGCCGGGCTTTCCGGCGACGGCGTCGAGGTCGGCTTCTCAACATCCGGACCCGCGCAGGCGGACGTGGTGCGCCGGGCGTTCGAGTTGGAATCGGGCGGGCAGCCGGTGTTTTCGTCGGTTCAGTCGACGTGGAATGTGTCCGAGCCTTCGGTCGGCCCGGCGTTGGCGGAGGCGCGGGCGGCCGGGAAACGGGTGCTGGTCAAGGAAACTCTCGCGAACGGGCGGCTCGTCGCGGAGGCTCCGGAGCCGCTGCGGCGGATCGCCGGGGCGCACGGCGTCGGCCCGGACGCGATCGCGGTGGCCGCGGTGCTCGGGCAGGAGTGGGCTCCGGTGGCGGTGCTCGGTCCGTCGAGCACGGCGCAGCTGACCGCGAACCTCGCTGCCACGCAGGTCCGGTTGAGCGACGACGAGCGTTCTGTGCTGGGGGGACTGGCGCGGGACGCGCGGGAGTACTGGGCGCATCGATCCCACCTCGGGTGGAGTTGAGCGATTGCATTACCCTCGGGGGCCAGCATGGCCCGGGGCGAACGGGCACCATTGAGCGCGGAGGGGCAACGTGCGTCGTCGGCAGGTGCCAGCAGTCGCTGTGCTGGTCGGGCTGGGGGCGCTGGCCGGGCTCGCCGGATGCGGCAATCGGCCCAACAATCTCGAGACTTATTACGACGATCCGGCTCCCTCGCCGGGTACTAGTGCGCCAGTGGCTCCGCCGGTGTCGCGGGCCGTTGATCCTCCGGTGGTTTCTTCTTCGGCGGTGCCGGATCCGGGGCGGGCTCAGGCGGCGTTGTTGTCTGATTCGGACGTTGCCGAGGAGGGTGTTGCGCCGGGCTCGGGGCGCGTTTCGGGGTGTTTGAACGGGTTGGCTGCTGGGGAGCGGAAGTCGGTTAGCTGGGTTTATCCGAGCGGGTCGGCGTTGACGCATGAGGTGACGGTGTATGCGGGCCGGTCTGGGGAGGATGTCGTGGCGGGCGCGCATTGTGGTGAACAGCGGTTCCGGGTCCACTCCGTGGACGCCTAGTTCTTCGGCTAGTTCTCGGCGGGCACAATCCGCCGGGGTTTCGCCTGCGGCTACTACTCCGCCTGCCCAGCAGTCCCAGGTGCTCGGGAAAGTGTCCTTGTCCGCGGTGCGGAGGTGCACGTAGACGTTGCGGCCGTCGCCCGATCGGACGAGGACTACGCCGGCGGCGTGCCAGAGTCCTTCCGCCCGCACTCGGGAGCGGAGGGCCTCGCCTACTGCGTGGCCTGCGTCGTCATAGAGGGCAACGAGTTCGTCACTGCCTGGCATGGGGGCATCGTCGCACGCGTCTAACCCGTAGGGTGGTGGGCATGCGTCGGATCATGGGAACCGAAGTCGAGTACGGCATCGCCGTGCCCGGGGACGCCACGGCGAACCCGGTGCTCACCTCGACTCAGGTGGTGCTGGCCTACGCCGCGGCTGCGGACATCCCGAGGGCGCGCCGGGCGCGCTGGGACTACGAGGTGGAGTCGCCGTTGCGCGACGCGCGCGGGTTCGACCTGACCGGGCCGGGCGGTCCGGGGCACGATCCGGACGTCGAGGACCTCGGCGCGGCGAACGTCATCCTCACCAACGGTGCGCGGCTGTACGTGGACCACGCGCATCCGGAGTATTCGGCGCCGGAGGTCACGAACGCCCGGGACGCCGTCATCTGGGACAAAGCGGGCGAGCGGGTGATGGAGGAGGCCGCGTTGAAGGCGGCCACCGTCCCGGGGCAGCCGCCGTTGCAGCTGTACAAGAACAACGTGGACGGCAAGGGCGCGAGCTACGGCACGCACGAGAACTACCTGATGCAGCGGTCGACGCCGTTCACCGCGGTGATCGGCGGGCTGACGCCGTTCTTCGCGTCGCGGCAGGTGATGTGCGGTTCGGGCCGGGTCGGGATCGGGCAGCAGAGCGAAGAAGCGGGTTTCCAGCTTTCGCAGCGCTCGGACTACATCGAGGTCGAGGTCGGGCTGGAGACCACGCTCAAGCGCGGGATCATCAACACGCGCGACGAGCCGCACGCGGACGCGGACAAGTACCGGCGGCTGCACGTGATCATCGGGGACGCGAACCTGTCGGAGTACTCGACGTATCTGAAGGTCGGGACGACGGCGCTGGTGCTGGACCTGATCGAGGCCGGCGTGCGGTTCGACGACCTGAAGCTGGACGAGCCGGTGCGGGCGGTGCACAAGATCAGCCACGACCCGACGCTGAAGACGAAGGTCGAGCTGGCGAACGGGAAGAAGTTCACCGGGCTGGACCTGCAGTTCGCCTACCACGAGCTGGCGTCGGCGAACCTCGAGCGCACGGGCGCGGACGAGGCGTCGAAGGAAGTGCTGCGGGTGTGGGGCGAGATCCTGGACGCGCTGGCGCGGGATCCGCAGGAGTGCGCGGACCGGCTGGACTGGCCGGCGAAGCTGCGGCTGCTGGAGGGGTACCGGGAGCGGGACCAGCTGGCGTGGGGCGCGCCGCGGCTGCGGCTGGTGGACCTGCAGTATTCGGACGTGCGCCTGGGCAAGGGCCTGTACAACCGGCTGGTCACGCGGGGTTCGATGAAGCGGCTGGTCACGGAGGAGGAGGTGCAGGCGGCGATCACGAATCCGCCGTCGGACACGCGCGCCTACTTCCGGGGCCGGGCGCTGGAGAAGTACGCGTCGTCGATCGCGGCGGCGTCGTGGGACTCGGTGATTTTCGACGTGGGCCGGGAGTCGCTCGTGCGGATCCCGACGCTGGAGCCGTTGCGGGGGACGAAGGCGCACGTCGGGAAGCTGCTGGACGCGGCGGCGACGGCGGAGGAGCTGGTGGAGGCGATCACCGGTTCGGACTAGCGCGATCCCGGCGTTTCGGGCCGCTGGAAGGCCCTTTTCGTCGGTACCGCTGGGTAGGCTAGGGAACATCGGCCAGACCGGGAGGCGAGATGGCGCAGGAGAAGATCGAGAAGCACGGCGGCGGCGATTCCGACGAGGAGTTCGACGACGCCGGCGGGGCGGGCCAGGAGCGGCGGGAGAAGCTCGGCGAGGACGTGGACACGATCCTCGACGAGATCGACGACGTGCTGGAGGAGAACGCCGAGGACTTCGTCCGCGCTTACGTGCAGAAGGGCGGCGAGTAGCCGCCTGCCCGTCGCGGCCGTCCCGGATGCGGGGCGGTGCGGCGGGCGCGCTGGGCCGGAGGTTTCGCGCGGCGGCGCCGGGGGCAGGTTTGCCGGTGGCGTTGCCGGGCACGGGATAGATGGGAACCGAGAGCACGTATGGACAACACCTCCTCTGGGGCGGGTTTTTCCGGGCCCGGACTGCCGTCGGCCTACTTTTCGCCGGCGACGTCGTCGTTCGCGGATTTCGTGCGCGCGACCGCGCCGGAGCTGCTGCCCGCGCGGCGGGTGCCCGCGGGCGCGGGCGAGCTGAACGCGCCGCACGGCACCACGATCGTCGCGGTCGCGTTCGCCGGCGGGGTGCTGATCGCCGGTGACCGGCGGGCGACGTCGGGGAATCTGATCGCGAGCCGGGACATCGAGAAGGTGCACGTCACGGACGAGTACTCGGCGGTGGGCATCGCGGGGACCGCGGGGCTGGCCGTGGAGATGGTCCGGCTGTACGCGGTGGAGCTGGCGCACTACGAGAAGATCGAGGGCGTTTCGCTGTCGCTGGACGGCAAGACGAACAAGCTGGCCGGGATGGTGAAGGCGAACCTGGAGATGGCGATGGCGGGCCTCGCGGTCGTGCCGTTGTTCGTCGGGTACGACCTGGAGGCCGAGGACGCGAAGCACGCGGGCCGGATCGTGTCGTACGACGCGGCGGGCGGGCGGTACGAGGAGCACGCCGGGTACGCGAGCGTCGGTTCGGGTTCGCTGTTCGCGAAGTCGTCGCTGAAGAAGCTGTACGACCCGGACGCGGATGCCGACGCGGCGGTGCGGACGGCGCTGGAGGCGTTGTACGACGCGGCGGACGACGACACCGCGAGCGGCGGGCCGGATCTGGTGCGGCGGATTTTCCCGAACGTCATCACCATCACCGCGGAGGACGGCGCGGTGGTGCTGCCCGCGGAGCGGACGGGTGCGGTGGCCGAGGCGGTGGTGGCCGGGCGCGCGGAGCGCAATCACCACCGGCCGGTCTGAGGCCGCCGATGTCCGCTGAATCAATGACTGCCGAGTTTTCGGAGAACGTGGAGCCGACACCGTGACGATGCCGTTGTATGCCTCTCCCGAGCAGCTGATGCGGGAGCGTTCCGAGCTGGCGCGCAAGGGGATCGCGCGGGGCCGGAGCGTGGTGGTGCTGAAGTATTCCGGCGGGGTGCTGTTCGTCGCGGAGAACACTTCGGCGACCTTGCACAAGGTGGCGGAGATCTATGACCGGATCGGGTTCGCCGCGGTGGGCCGGTTCTCGGAGTTCGAGAATCTGCGGGTGGCGGGGATCCGGCACGCGGATCTGAAGGGCTACCAGTACGACCGGCGGGATGTGAGCGCGCGGGCGCTGGCGAACGCGTACGCGGCGACGCTGGGCAGCATTTTCACCGAGCAGCTGAAGCCGTTCGAGGTGGAGGTCTGCCTGGCGGAGGTCGGGGCGACCGCGGCCGAGGACCAGTTGTACCGATTGACGTTCGACGGCGGGATTTTCGACGAGTCGCCGTTCGTGGTGATGGGCGGCCAGACGGACACGATCAGTGCGAAGCTGAAGGACGTGGTGGATCCGGAGCACGATCTGCGGACGGCGCTGGCGTCGGCGATCGAGGGGTTGCGGGCGACCGCGACGTCGAACGGCAACGGTCCGGCGGCCGAGACGGAGATCAAGCTCGAGGTCGCGGTGCTGGACCGGGCGAAGCCGCGGCGGGCGTTCCGGCGGTTGTCCGGGGCGGCGCTGGAGGCGTTGTTGCCGGCGAAGGAGGAGCCTGCCGAGAAGCCGGACGACTCCGGCGAAGGCGATTCCGACAAGGGCGCAGAGAAGGACTCGGGCGAGAAGGAATGACGTAACGCACTGTGGGCCGCCGGCGAATGTCGGCGGCCCACAGTCGTTTTCCGGAATACTGGCGTGGTGACGTGTGCGCTGGTGACCCCGTGGTGGCGTCGTCGTGCCGCCGGGGACAGTTCCGCCGGGGGCGGCGTGGTTCCGACGGCGATTCTCGACTGGCGCGATCCGCTCGTGCGGTCCCTGGTGCGGCAGACCGCATCCGAGAACCAGCTTGCCGGATTGCGGGCCGCGCACCGGATTATCGCCAGGTCGGTGCGGCCGGTGTACGCGGTGCAGGAGCGACAGCCGGTCTCGCGGACCTTGCGGCGCGGGCGAGGTTCGTGCAGTCAGCGTCTGGCGATTCTCGAAGGAGTCGCGCGGGCGCAAGGGATTCCGACGCGAGTGCGGGGTCTAGTCGTGGACGGCCGGTTCTGGTATCCGCGGTTTCCCCTGCTGAAGTTCCTGGTGCCGTCGCGGGTCGTGGTGGCGTGGCCGGAGTTCCGGATCGCGGACGCCTGGGTTCCGGTCGGCGAGTTGTTCGGGCCGTTGACCGAGCTGGCGGCGAGTCCGGGATTCTCCAATGACAGCGGGGAAACCCTGTTCGACGCCGTGTCCCGCACCGCGATCGACTGGGACGGGATCACCTGCGACGTCGGCGGAGCATGCGACCTCTCCGCGACGGTCCTGGTGGACCTGGGGCGTTTCGATTCGCGCGACGACTTGTTCCGGCAGCACGGGCAAACACTGTCGGGACCGTTGACGACGCTCGTCGACCCGGTGCTCAGCCGGTGGGCACCAAGTCAGAGAGCGTCGAGCCGCTGACGCAGATGGGCGCGCTCCGGCTCGGTTCCCGCGCTCTCCAACGCTTCCCGGTACGCCGCCGCTGCTTCGTCGTCACGGCCGAGTCGGTGCAGCAGGTCTCCGCGAGCCGCAGCGTACGGGTGGTAGCCCTGCAGCCGAGGCTCGTCGGCCAAGCCGTCGAGGAGTTTCAGCCCGGCTTCGGGTCCGTCGCGCATCGCCACTGCGGCCGCGCGGTTGAGCGCGACGACCGGAGTCGGCGTGAGCGTCAGCAGGATGTCGTACAGCGCAACGATCTGCGGCCAATCGGTGCTCGCGACATCCGGTGCTTCGGCGTGGAGCGCGGCGATCGCCGACTGCACCCCGTACGGCCCGGGAGGCCCTCCCGTGAGCGCGACCGGCACCAGCGCGCAGCCCTCGTCGATCAGCGCTGCGTCCCAGGACGTCCGGTCCTGGTCTTCCAGCAAGACGAACTCGCCGTCCGGCCCGGTGCGGGCGGCGCGGCGCGCGTGGACGAGAAGCAGAAGCGCGAGCAGTCCGGTGATTTCGCGTTCGGCGGGCAGGAGGCGGTGCAGGATCCGCGCCAGCCGGATGGCTTCCTCGGCCAGGTCCGGACGCTGGATGTCCGGGCCGGAGCTGGCCGCGTAGCCCTCGGTGAACAGCGAATACAGCACTTGCAGCACGCCCGGGAGGCGGGAGCGCAGCTCGTCGCCGGCTGGGACGCGGAACGGGATGCGGTGGTCGCGGATCCGGTTCTTGGCCCGCACGATCCGCTTCGCCATCGTCGCGGTCGGCACGAGGAACGCCCGCGCCACCTCGGGTGTCGTGAGCCCGGCCAGGCAGCGCAGCGTGAGCGCGAGCCGGTCCTCCGCGGCCAGCGCGGGATGCGCGCAGGTGAAGAACAGCTGGAGCCGGTCGTCGGGCAGGTCGCCGTCGGCCCCGGGCAGCGGGGGAGGATCGCTGCGTTCGGATTCCGCTTGCAGGACAGCGAGTTTCGCCGCGTACGCCTGGTCCCGGCGGAGCCGGTCGACGGCCTTGCGGCGCGCGGTCGTCATCAGCCACGCGCCGGGCTTCGGCGGGACGCCGTCCACCGGCCAGCGCACCAGCGCGGCCTCCACTGCTTCGGCGGCGACCTCCTCGGCGAGGTCGAGATCGCCGAAGCGGCGGACGAGCGCGCCGAGCAGGCGGCCGTGCTCCTCGCGGAACACGGCCGCCACGGACGCTCGCGCGTCAGGCATCGAAATCGGCGATCGGGCGCACCACGACCGAACCGTCGCGGGAACCGGGGCAGCGGGCCGCCCAGTCGAGCGCCGCGTCGAGGTCCGGCACGTCCAGCACGTAGAACCCGCCGAGCAGCTCGCGGGTTTCGGCGAACGGGCCGTCGGTGGTGATCGAACGCTCGCCGTCCGCGCCGACCCGCACCTTGGTCGCGGTCACGAGGTCGGCGAGCGACTCCCCGCTGACGAACACCCCCGCGTCCCGGACTTCCTTGTCGTAGGCCATCCAGTCGGCGGGCTCGCAGCCGGCGGCCCCGCCCTGCTCGGTGGCCGCGGAAGCGTGAATCAGCAGCAGGTACTTCATGGTCGGGCTCCTTCGTCGGTCAGCGCGGCCGTGGTGCCGCACTGACCTCACCACGAACGGCGCCCGCCCGGATGGACAGGGCCCCGGAAGATATTTCCGGGAAATCCGCTCAGGAGGAAGCAGGAGCGCTGCGGAAGTTCTGATCGGCGAAAGCGAGCATGTAGGGAAGCGTCGCGCGGGCGGTGTGCCAGGTGTGGTTGAACCCGCGTTCGGCGTGCACCACGACCTCCTGGCCGCGCCGCTGCAGCGACCCGGCGATGCGGTGCGCGGTCGCGACGTCGGTCGGCGCGCCGGTGCCGACGGTCAGCATCACGGCGAGCTTCTGCGGGAACGGCATCGTCGGGATGTAGCGGCGCGGGGTGTTCGCCGCGATCGCGGCCTGGTTGCCGCCGAGGACGCCGACGGAGTCGTTCAGGTCGTCGTACGGCAGCGAGATCAGCAGCGTGCCGAACTCGTCGAGGTGGTGCAGCCCGATGTTCAGCGCGCCGAAGCCGCCGCCGGACATGCCGCCGAGCGCGCGGTGGCCGCGGTCGGGGAACGTGCGGTAGTGCTGGTCGACCGACGGCACGATGCTGCTGGCGAGATACGTCTCCAGCTGCGGCCCGCCCGGGACGTTCAGGCATTCCCAGTCGGTGCTCGGCCGGTTGGCGGTGAGGTCGACGCTCACGATGATCATCGGCTGGATCACGTGCGCGTCCTCGAGGCTCTGCAGCGTCTGCGGCGCGGAGCCGGACGTGAGCCAGTCGCGCGGCCCGCCGTAGGGGTAGCCGTGGATCAGGTAGACGACCGGGTAGCGCTTGGCCGCGTTCGCCGGGTCGTGGTAGCCGGCCGGGAGGATCACGTAGTTCTCGCCGTTCGCGACGCCGTGCGCCGGGTCGGGCACGTTCAGCACCTCGGTGCTGCCGTTGGCGTTGGACGGAGCCGCCGGGCGGGCGGCGGTGGGGGAGCTGCCGCTGTTCCCGCCGGTGGAGCTGCTCGCGGTGCTGGGATCCGAGTCCTCGGCCGGATCGTCGCTGGTGCTGCGCAGCAGGGTGCCCGCGACGTTCATCGCGCCGGAACCGCGCTGCAGCAGCCTGCCGAGGTCGCTGGGCGTGCGGACGTAGCCGACGTAGCTGTTCACCGCGGTGATCGCGGCGAGCAGGAACAGCGCGATCGCGCCGCTGATGCCCCAGCGGCGCGCGCGGCGGCGATGCGCGAGCGCGATGGTGACGGCGAGGACCGCGGCGGCGGCCCCGGCGAACGCGAGCCACACCAACGGGGATTCGAGCGGCCCGAGGTCCCTCGCCTGGGAGGTGACCGACGGGGGCAGGACCGGGTCGACAGCCTGCGGGAGCAGCCGCGTCATCCGCGGCCTGCCGCGGACGGGCAGCTCGGACCGCGGGTGGAAAGACGCACTGAGTAGACCCCTGCCGTGAACTGGTGCGGACACGACTGTCCGCACCTCGAAGATCACGCTAGGGACGGCTCGCTGTGGATTCGTTGAGAGAAGGTAAAGGAATGGTCAAGAATAGTTGCGGCGACGGCGAGCGGAGGGTAAGCGCGCAGGTCAGAGCCGGGAGTGCCGGGCACGCAGTGGCGAAGAACTCGGTGCCCGGCCGACCGCGTCCGGAGGGACCTTAGGGCAGGCCAGACGTCCGTGAGGGGAACCCTGAGGGACTCAGAGTCCCTCAGGGTTCCCCTCACGGACGGTGGTCCTCGCGCTCAAGTTCCCTGGCATGGGACCTCGGGGCAGGACGGCCGTCAAGAAGCGCTGTCCGGGTTGCGGTAGACGGTCAGCGCGCTCGGCCGCGACCGGAACCGGAACTCCCGCCCGAGCGGCCCGACCTCGCCGTCGGTGGCGACCCGGCGGTTCCCGTCGAGCAGCCGGACGTGCAGCTCCGGCAGGTCCCGCTGCCGGTAGACGCGGCTCGCGTGCAGGCTGTTGGTGAGGCTCGCGAGCACGAACCGCAGCCGCGACCAGCGCACGTCCGCCCGCACGTACCGGACGTCGAGCAGGCCGGTGTCGAGCGCCGGGCGCCGCGACGGCGCGAACCCCTTCGGCGCGTACGTGCCGTTGCCGACGAAGATCAGCCACACCTGCGTCGGCTTCCCGTTCAGCTGGACCCGCAGCGGTTTCGCGTGCCGCATGACGCGCACCAGCGCGATCGCCGCGGACGGCCACTTCGGGAACCGGGACTGCAGCTTCTCCCGCAGCCGCACCATTTCCGGGTACCCGCCGAGGCTGGCGGTGTTGACGAACCAGCGGTGCTCGGGCTCGCCGGTCCCGTCGATCTCGACCTCGGCCAGGTCGATGCCGACCGCGTGCCCGCCCTCGGTCGCCTCGTCCGCGTCCGGCATCGAACGGACCCCGATGTCGCGGGCGAAGTGGTTGAGCGTCCCGGCCGGGATCAGCGCCAGCGGCAGCCCGCGTTCGGCCGCGACCGACGCCACCGCCGCGACCGTGCCGTCCCCGCCCGCCACGCCGAGCGCGCGGACCGAACCGTGCGCTTCGATCTCGGCGGCGAGCTGCTCGCGCAGATCCCGCGACGGGTCCGGATAGATCAGCGACGCCTTCGGCCAGGCGTAGCGGACGTCCTCGGTCGGGTCCTGGCCGTTGACGCCCGAATGCGGGTTCACCAGCGCCAGCATGTCCTCGCCGTCGCGCATCTCCGGGGCCTGCGCCGAATGGGCGGTGCGGGCGCGCGCGTCCGGGTGCAGCGGCCACCAATGCCGGGTCAGCACCGCGCCCCCGGTCCCGATCGCCAGCCCCGCCGCGACGTCGCTCGGCCAGTGCACCCCGGTGTGGACCCGCGAGTACGCGACCGCCCCGGCGAGCGGGAAAAGCGCGAGCCCGGCGCGGGGCGACTCCATCGCCACCGCGGTCGCGAACGCGGCCGCCGAAGCCGAATGCCCGGACGGGAACGACGACGAGGTCGGCCGTTTCCGCAGCTGACGGTGCGCGGGAACCTCTTCCTCGGCCGGACGGCGGCGCGGGAACAACGGCTTCGCGACCAGGTTCGCCGCGGCGCTCGCCCCCGCGATGGCGGCGATCCCGCGCAGCGCGCCCCGCCGCGCCGGGCCCTTCCGCACCGCCAGCACGGCCGCCACGCCCCACCAGAGCCGCGATTTGTCCGCACTTCGGGACAACGCGGTCACCACGTCGTCGGCGCGCGTGCGCCGCAGTGCCGCACTGCGCCGCATCAGCGCCCGATCCCGCCGCCCCACCTGCCGGAACGCCCGGCCGACCTGCTGGAACACTCTCGTCCACCTCCGCTGGCCGGGCCGGGCCCGCCACCGGCCCCGGCGACCGGTTTCCGCCGCATTGTCACCACTTGCAACGTACCGACCGCGTGTCGCCGCCCGAACGGCGCACCTTCCGCGGGGGTCCAGCGCCTACTCTGGTGGGATGCAGCGGCGGATCTTTGGCATCGAGACCGAGTTCGGGGTCACGTGCACCTTTCACGGCCAGCGCAGGCTCTCGCCCGACGAGGTCGCGCGCTATCTCTTCCGGCGGGTCGTCTCGTGGGGACGCTCGTCCAACGTGTTCCTGTCCAACGGCTCCAGGCTCTACCTCGACGTGGGCTCGCACCCTGAATACGCGACGGCCGAATGCGACGACCTGACCCAGCTCGTCACGCACGACAAAGCCGGCGAGCGGATCCTCGAGGACCTCCTCGTGGACGCCGAGCGCAGGCTCGCCGACGAGGGCATCGGCGGCGACATCTTCCTGTTCAAGAACAACACCGACTCCGCGGGCAACTCCTACGGCTGCCACGAGAACTACCTGGTCACCCGGGCAGGCGAATTCTCCCGGATCGCCGACGTCCTGCTGCCCTTCCTCGTCACCCGCCAGCTCATCTGCGGCGCGGGCAAGGTCCTGCAGACCCCGCGCGGCGCGGTGTACTGCCTCTCCCAGCGCGCCGAGCACATCTGGGAAGGCGTCTCCAGCGCCACCACCCGGTCCCGGCCCATCATCAACACCCGCGACGAACCCCACGCCGACGCCGAGCGCTACCGGCGCCTGCACGTCATCGTCGGCGACTCCAACATGGCCGAGCCGACGACGATGCTGAAGGTCGGCTCGGCGCACCTGGTGCTCGAGATGATCGAGGCCGGGGTGCAGTTCCGGGACTTCACGCTGGACAATCCGATTCGGGCGATTCGGGAGATCAGCCATGACCTCACCGGTCGTCGGCAGGTTCGGCTGGCCGGCGGGCGGGAGGCTTCGGCGCTGGATATTCAGCGGGAGTATCACGCTCGGGCTGTGCAGCATTTGAAGGAGAACGGGTCTACTCCTGCCAATGAGCGGGTTGTGGAGTTGTGGGGGCGGGCGCTGGAGGCTGTGGAGGAGCAGGACTTCAGCAAGATCGATACCGAGATCGACTGGGCGATCAAGCATCGGCTGGTGGAGCGGTATCGGGCCAAGCATGATCTGGATTTGTCCAGTCCGCGGGTGGCTCAGTTGGATCTCGCCTATCACGACATTCGGCGTGGGCGGGGGATTTTCGATCTGCTGCAGCGGAAGGGGCTGGTGCGGCGGGTTACTGATGACGGGGAGATCGAGGCTGCGAAGGATACTCCGCCGCAGACTACTCGGGCGAAACTGCGCGGGGACTTTATTGCGGCTGCGCAGGCTGCTGGGCGGGACTTTACGGTGGACTGGGTGCATTTGAAGTTGAATGACCAGGCGCAGAGGACTGTGTTGTGCAAGGACCCGTTTAGGTCTGTGGATGAGCGGGTGGAGCGGCTCATCGGGTCGCTGTAATTTGGCGCCGGCTCCGCCGTCGCGTGCGTGATCGCCTTTGAGTCGGCGTCTGGAGGGCAGTACACCCGGCCTGGGGGCCGGGCGCACTGCCCTCCAGACGCCGACGCGATCCCGCGTGGCACTCAAGCGAGCGGATAAGCGCCGGAGCTCCAAGCAGGAAACGTTGTTGCGGGGGAGAGAACCGACGAAAGTTGTCGGGGGCGTGCGGCAGGATCTGCGCATGCGCGGGTTTCGGGCGGGTCTTGTTCTCATAGCGGTGCTGTCGGTGGCTTTTGGCGGGGTTGCTGCGGCATCCTCCCTGCCGTCGTGGCGGGTTTTGCCTACGGGCACGACGGCGCAGTTTCGCGGGTTGTCCGCGGTCAGTGAACGGGTCGCTTGGGTCAGCGGGACTCAGGGCACTGTGTTGCGGACTGTTGACGGCGGTCGCAACTGGACTTCAGCGGGTCCGCCTGCCACCGGCAAGCTTGAGTTTCGTGACATCGAGGCCTTTGATGCTGACCATGCCGTCGTGCTGTCGATCGGGCCGGGGGCGGATTCCCGGGTCTACCGGACTGACGACGGCGGGAAGAACTGGCGGCAGACGTTCAGCAATCCTGATTCCGCGGCGTTCTATGACTGTCTGGCCTTCTTTGATCCCTGGCGCGGGCTTGCGATGAGCGATCCGGTCAACGGGAAGTTCCGGGTGCAGGCGACCTTTGACGGCGGGCGCAGTTGGCGGCAGGTTCCGGACGACGCGTTTCCGCCCGCGGAGGCCGGAGAAGCCGGGTTTGCCGCGAGTGGGCAGTGCATCGCTACGTCTGGGCCGTTTGATGCGTGGCTTGCTACTGGCGGTGGGCCGCACGCGCGCGTTTTGCACTCTGGTGATGGCGGGCGGCACTGGGCTGCGTCTGTCACGCCGTTGCCCAGCAGTGCGTCGGCTGGGGTGTTCGCGGTTGCGTTTCGTACGCCGTGGCAAGGGGTTGCGATTGGCGGGGACTACGCCAATCCGACTGCGCCTGGACCGGCGGTCGCGGTGAGCCGCGACAGTGGGCGCAGCTGGCGTACGCCGCCGGAGCATCCTGCTGGGTATCGGTCCGGGCTTGCTTGGCGTGGTGGGACGGTGCTCGCCGTGGGACCTGGTGGGAGCGATCTGAGCCGCGACGGGGGACGGCATTGGGTCTCGTTCGACACGGGCAGTTTTGACACCGTTGATTGCACGTGGTTCGGCGCGTGTTGGGCCAGCGGGGTCAAGGGGCGGGTGGCGAAGTTGGTTTCGTGAGGGGGAACCCGATCCGGGGTGTGAGTCCGCTGGAACGGCGGTGGGTGACGGGGCGGGAGCGGAGGGGCCGTTCGCGCCACCCGGGCTGACCAGGCGCGACGCGCGCGGGGCAGACCTCGCGATGGCCGGCAGCGGGGAGAGCTAGAGTCGTCTGGTGTCCACCGCACGCGCCGAACGGCTGGTCAACCTTGTGCTGGCCCTGCTCTCCACCCGGCAGTACCTCACCGCGGAGCGGATCCGCGGGATCGTTCCGGGGTACGCCGAGGCGGCCAGTGACGACGCCTTTTTTCGCACGTTCGAGCGGGACAAGACCGAGTTGCGCGAGCTGGGGATTCCGCTCGAGACCGGGCGCAACTCCGTATTCGACCCGGTCGAGGGGTATCGGATCGCTCGTCGCGACTACGAGCTCGGCGAGATCGATCTCGCGCCGGACGAAGCCGCGGCGGTGGGGCTCGCGGTTCGGCTTTGGGACTCGCCGGAGCTGACCGGGCAGGCGCAGGGTGCGCTGGTGAAGCTGCGGGCGGCCGGGGTCGAGGTCGACGACCAGGCGCCGACGGTGATCGAGCCTCGGGTGCGGGCGGAGCCGGCGTTCGCGCCCATGTTGGCTGCCGTCCAGGCCGGGCAGGCGGTTCGGTTCGAGTATCGGCGCAGCGGGTCGCCGGAGCGGCGGATTCGCACGCTCGAGCCCTGGGGCGTCGTGTCCTGGCGGGCTCGTTGGTATGTCGTGGGGCATGACCGGGATCGCGACGCGACCCGATGTTTTCGGCTTTCGCGGGTGACCGGGAAGGTTGTCGCGATCGGGAAACCTGGCGCGGTCGCCAGGCCCGAGGGCGTCAATTTGATGCAGTTGGTGTCGGTGACGGGCGGCAGTGAGGATCCTGCTCCCGTGACGACTGCCCGGTTGTGGATCGCGGACGGGCGGGCCGCGGGGGTGCGCCGTCGCGGGGACGTGGTGGGGCGCGAGATCGTCGCGGGCGAGGAAGGCGACGTGATCGAGATCGGGCTGTACTTCCCGGAATCTGCCGCCGACTGGATCGCGGCGCAGGGGCCGGACGTGCTCGTGCTCGAACCGGACGTGCTGGCCAAGTCCGTGCAGCACCGGCACGAGGCCGTGCTCGCCCGCGTGGAGCAGGGGAGCGTGCGATGAGCGCTTCCGGCGAACGCATGCCGAGACTGCTCGCGCTCGTGCCCTACCTGCTGGCCCGCCCCGGCATCCGGATCGACGAGGCCGCCCAGGACTTCGACGTCACCCCGCGCCAGCTGCGCAAAGACCTCGAACTGCTCTGGATGTGCGGCCTGCCCGGCTACGGGCCCGGCGACCTCATCGACCTGTCCTTCGAAGGCGACACCATCGTCGTCACCCACGACGCCGGGATGAGCCGCCCGCTGCGCCTCACCGGCGGCGAGGCCACCGCGATGCTGGTCGCGCTGCGCGCGCTCGCCGAAACCCCGGGCGTGGCCGACGGCGACGCGGTCCGCCGCGCCATCGCCAAAATCGAGGACGCCGCCGGACAAGCCCGCCCGGCCGGAGTCGTCGTCGGGGGAGGCGTGCGCGAAGGAGCCCGCGCCGCCCGCACCCGCGAGACCGTCGCCGGCGCGCTGCAGGAAGGCCGCGCGCTGCGGATGCGCTACTACACCGCCTCGCGCGACCAGATCACCGAACGCACCGTCGACCCGATGCGGCTCGTCATCGTCCAAGGCGTCGGCTACCTCGAAGCGTGGTGCCGGCGCGTCGAAGGCGTCCGGTTGTTCCGCCTCGACCGGGTGGACGCGCTCACCGTATTGGACGAACCCGCAGCTCCGCCCGCCCACGCGCGGCCCACCGACCTGTCCGACGGCGTCTTCTCCGCCCGTCCCGATCAGCGGGTCGCCCATCTCGTCCTGGACCCCGACGCCCGCTGGGTCGCCGAGTACTACCCCTGCGAGGAACTCGACGAACTCGACGGCGGACGGCTGCGCATCGCCATGCGCTACAGCGACGAGCCCTGGATGGTCCGGCTCGTGCTCAGCCTCGGCGGGGAAGCCCAGGTGGAGAGCCCCGCCACACTCGCCGAGGCAGTCGGTCGCCGAGCGGCCGACGCCGTGGCGCGTGCCCGTCATCTCGCGTCCATCTCCGACCGATAAGGTGGTTTGGTGCCGTACCTGCCCGTCTATGTGCTGCTCGCGGCCGGCCTGCTCGTCCTGGCCCTGCTGCTGGTACGGACCGCCGGAGTCTTGCGCCGCTTCCGCCGCACCATGAGCATGGTAAGTGCGGACACCCACGACCGGACCGGACTCATCCGGGCCCGGTCCGCGGCACTCCGTGTGGCCGTGGCCGAACGCCGCCCGGCGGCCGGCAACAAGTAACATCAGCACAGACCCCAGACAAGGAGGGCAGACGACCATGAACGCGCTGCAGCCGTGGCACATCATCGTTCTGGTGCTCGTGGTGGTTCTGCTGTTCGGAGCGAAGCGGCTCCCGGACGCGGCCCGGTCCATCGGCAAGTCCATGAAGATCTTCAAGGCCGAGACCAAGGACCTGACCGGCGAGCAGAAGGCCGAAGCCGAGGCCGAATCCGCCGACACCCGGCACATCGCCGCTCCCGCGCCCGCGCAGACCGCGCAGGACAAGCAGGTCGCCGACCTCCAGCGCCAGCTCGACGAACTGAAGAAGCAGCAGGCGGCCGCCCCGGCCGACCAGCCGCAGAAGAACGCGAGCTGACCCTCCGCGCGCACCACCCGGTCCCCGGTCCACGGCGGCGCGCCGGTCCGGCGCGCCGTGGCGGGCTCTGACGAGAACGGAACGACCAGTGGCGGAAGCCGCCAACGGCAACGGAAGCCGGTCCAGCAAGCGGACCCGGCGCAGCCGCCGGAAGAACCCCGACGGCACGATGACGCTCATCGAGCACATCTACGAGTTCCGCCGCCGCCTCGGCTGGGCGGTCGTTTTCATCGTCGTCGGCGCGATCTTCGGGTTCATCTGGTTCGAGCAGCGGCTCGGCCCGATCCCGTCGCTGGGCGACATCATGACGCATCCGTACTGCGCCATCCCGGCCTCGCAGCGCTTCGCCGGCGACCAGCCCGGCTGCCGCCTGCTGCAGACCGTTCCGTTCGAAGCGTTCATGATCCGCCTCAAGGTCGGCGTCGCGGCGGGCGCGGTCCTGCTCTCGCCCGCCTGGCTCTACCAGATCTGGGCGTTCATCGCCCCCGGCCTTTACGCCAAAGAGCGCCGGTACGCGATGATCTTCGTCAGCTTCGCCTCGGTGCTCTTCGCCGCCGGCGCGGTGCTGGCCTACCTGCTCGTCCCGCACGCGCTGGCGCTGCTCGCCGGCTTCGGCCAGGACCAGTTCGTCACCGCGCTCACCGCGGACAAGTACATCTCCTTCATCCTGTCGCTGCTGGTGATCTTCGGCGTCAGTTTCGAGCTCCCGCTGCTCGTCGTGATGCTCAACCGCGTCGGCGTGCTCAAGTACCAGCAGCTCAAGCGGTGGCGCCGCGGCCTCGTGTTCGCGCTGTTCGTGTTCGCCGCGTTCGCCACCCCCGGCTCGGACCCGTTCTCGATGCTCGGCCTCGCCGGCGCGCTCACCCTGCTGTTCGAGCTGTCGATCCAGATCGCCCGCTTCCACGACCGCAAGCTCGACCGCGGCCGCCACGACGAGGGCTGGGACCAGCTCGCCGACGACGAGGCCGCGCCGTTCACCTACACGCCGAGCACCGCCGACGGCGAAGAACCCACCGCGCAGAGCCCGTCGACCGGCCGCTCGAGCTCCGGCTCGACCGACGACATCACCTGACCGTGGGCCTGAACGCAGCACTGGCCGTGCACCCGGCCTCCGGGCGCGGCGCGGCCGCCCGCGTCGCCGAAGCGGTCGCGGCGCGGCTCCGGCCCGCCGTCGACCGGCTCGACCTCCTCACCGCCACCAGCGTCGAGGAATCCCGCGCGCTCATGCGGTCCTCGCACGCCGAAGGCCTCGACGTGCTCATCGTCCTCGGCGGCGACGGCGCGGCCCACCAAGGCGTCCAGTTCTGCGCCGACCACGGCGTCGCGCTCGGCCTCGTCCCCTCCGGCACCGGCAACGACTTCGCCCGCGCTCTCGGCATCCCCGCCGACCCGCGCGCCGCCACCGACGCCCTCGCGAGAGCGCTGCAAGCCGGGCACCGCCGCCGCGTCGACCTCGGCCGAGCCGGCGACACGTGGTTCTCCACCGTGCTCTGCGCCGGATTCGACGCCGCCGTCAACGCCCGCGCGAACGCGATGCGCTGGCCCGCCGGCCCCCGCCGCTACGACCTGGCCATCCTCGCCGAACTCGCCGCGTTCCGGCCCAGCCCGATCGTCGTGCACACCGACCACGGCGTCCTCTCCGGCGAGACCAGCCTCATCGCCGTCGGCAACACCCCGTACTACGGCGGCGGCATCCCGATCTGCCCCGACGCCACCCCCGACGACGGGCTCTTCGACGTCACCGTCATCGGAGCCCCCGGCCGCGCCCGCCTGCTGCGGATGCTGCCGCACCTGCGCACCGGCGAACACGTGCACAAGCCCAGCGTCGAAACCTTCCGCACCCGCACCCTCCGCGTCGAAGCACCCGGCTGGCCCGTCTACGCCGACGGCGAAGACCAAGGCCAGACGCCGGTCGAAGCGGTCTGCGTGCCCTCCGCGCTCACGGTCGTCGCCCCCGCGCCGTGACCGGCGGCACGCCGCGTGCCGGCTGCCTGCGGCGGCGAGCGCCCCAATGCCACATTGGGTGCATCCGACGCACCCAATGTGGCGTTCGGTGCGTTGAGCGCACCCAATGTGGCATTGGGGCGCGCAAGACCGCGCGCAACCTGAATCCGCACAGCGACAGCGCCTCGTGAGTGCCTAAGCCGGTGAGAACCGGCATCGCCGCTCACGAGGGCGTTCGCGCACGCCGCGTGCGGAATGTCGGTGGCATATGAAACCCTGACCGGGTGGCCACTAGCCCTTCACCATCGCCGGCCGAGGCCTACGCTGCCTCCCGTCGCCGCGCCAAGCACCCCCAGCTGACCCGGTTTTCCGCCGAATCGGCCTTCGAATTCGACGATTTCCAGATCCGCGGCTGCGAAGCGCTCGAGGAGGGCCACGGCGTCCTGGTCTGCGCCCCCACCGGAGCCGGCAAGACCGTGGTCGGCGAGTTCGCCGTCCACCTCGCCCTCGCCGAGGGCCGCAAATGCTTCTACACCACGCCGATCAAGGCGCTGTCGAACCAGAAGTACGCCGACCTCGTCGAGCGCTACGGCAACGACGCCGTCGGCCTGCTCACCGGCGACACCTCGATCAACGGCAACGCCCAGGTGGTCGTCATGACCACCGAGGTGCTGCGCAACATGCTCTACGCGGGCAGCTCCTCGATCCCCGAACTCGGCTACGTCGTCATGGACGAGGTCCACTACCTCGCCGACCGCTTCCGCGGCGCGGTCTGGGAGGAAGTGATCCTCCACCTGCCCGACCACGTCCGCGTCGTCGGCCTGTCCGCCACCGTCAGCAACGCCGAGGAATTCGGCGAATGGCTCGTCGAGGTCCGCGGCGACACCACCGTCGTCGTCGACGAGCACCGCCCGGTCCCGCTGTGGCAGCACATGCTCGTCGGCAACCAGCTGCTCGACCTGTTCGCCGGCCAGAACGAGGCCGACCCGGGGGAGCAGCTGCGGATCAACCCCACGCTGCTGCGCAAAACCGACGACATGGGCCGGTTCGCGCCGAACTTCCGCGGGCCTCGTGGCGGCCGCCGCGGAGCCCCGCCGCGCGGGCCCAGGTTCCGGCCCCCGTCCCGGGTCGACGTGACCGAACGGCTCGACCACGCCGGGCTGCTGCCCGCGATCGTGTTCATCTTCTCCCGCGCCGGCTGCGACGCCGCCGTAGCCCAGTGCGTCCGCTCCGGCCTGCGGCTCAACGGCCCCGAACAGGTCGAGGAGATCCGCCGGATCGTCGACGCCCGCACCGCCGAACTGCCCGAGGGCGACCTCGGCGTCCTCGGCTACTGGGAATGGCGCGAGGCGCTCGAACGCGGCTTCGCGGGCCACCACGCCGGGCTGCTGCCCGCGTTCAAGGAAACCGTCGAGGAACTGTTCGTGCGCGGCCTGGTCAAGGTCGTGTTCGCGACCGAAACCCTCGCGCTCGGCATCAACATGCCCGCCCGCACCGTCGTGCTCGAACGGCTCGTGAAATACAACGGCGAGGCGCACGTCGACCTCACCCCGGGCGAATACACCCAGCTCACCGGCCGCGCCGGCCGCCGCGGCATCGACGTCGAAGGCCACGCCGTCGTCTCCTGGCAGCCCGGCGTCGACCCGAAGGCCGTCGCCGGCCTCGCCTCCACCCGCACGTACCCGCTGCGCTCCTCGTTCCGCCCCGGCTACAACATGGCGGTCAACCTGGTCGCCCAGGTCGGCGCGGACGCGGCCCGCGACCTGCTGGAACAGTCCTTCGCGCAGTTCCAGGCCGACCGGTCGGTCGTCGGCACCGCGCGGCGGATCGAACGCAACAAGGAAGCCCTCAAGGGCTACACCGACGCGATCTCCGGCGACTTCGAGCAGATGCTCGAGTACGTCGAGCTCCGCGCGCAGATCTCCGCCCGCGAGAAGACCTTGTCGCGGCAGAACACCTCCTCCCGCCGCGCCGAAACCGCGCAATCGCTGGAGAAGCTGCGCAAGGGCGACGTCATCCCGGTCCCGGCCGGCCGCCGCGCCGGGCTCGCCGTGGTCGTCGACCCCGGCCTCGACCCGATCCGCGAACCGCGGCCGGTCGTCGTCACCGAGGACCGCTGGTCCGGGCCGCTGTCGGTCGCCGACTTCCCGGCCCCGGTCGAAGCGCTCGGCCGGATCAAGCTGCCCAAGCACATCGAACTGCGCTCGCCCAAGACCCGCCGCGACATCGCCTCGTCGCTGCGCAACGCCGGCATCGCCCTGCCCGGACGCCAGCGCCGCCGCACCGCGGCCGCCGACGACGCCGAACTCGCCTCGCTGCGCCGCGCCCTGCGCGCCCACCCGTGCCACGGCCTCGCCGAACGCGAGGCCAACCTCCGCTGGGTCGAGCGCTACCAGCGGCTCTCCGCCGAAACCGAACAGCTCGAACGGAAAGTCGCGGCCACCACGCACTCCCTGGCCCGCGCGTTCGACCGGATCCTGCGGCTGCTCGGCGAACGCGGCTACGTCCGCCCCGGCGACGGCGAGGACCGCGTCACCGAACACGGCCGCCGCCTCACCCGCCTCTACAGCGAATCCGACCTGCTCGCCGCCGAGTGCATCCGGCACGGCGTGTGGACCGGCCTCGGCCCGGCCGAACTCGCCGCCGTCGTGTCCACGCTCGTGTTCGAGGCCCGCCGCGACACCGCGGGCGAACCCCGGCTGCCCGGCGGCGCGGTCCCCGGCGCGTGGCAGGAAACCAGCAGGCTGTGGGTCGAACTCACCGAGGACGAACGCCGCCACCGCCTCGACCGCACCCGCGAACCCGACGCCGGCTTCGCGTGGCCGGTCTACCGCTGGGCGCGCGGCGAATCCCTGGAGAAGGTCCTCACCGCGGCCGAGACCAACGGGCAGGAACTCTCCGCGGGCGACTTCGTCCGCTGGTGCCGCCAGGTCATCGACCTGCTCGACCAGGTCCGCGACGTCCTCGGCAAGGAGGACCCGGTCGGTTCGGCGGCGGCACAAGCGGTCCGCGCGCTGCGCCGCGGCGTCGTGGCCGCGGGCGCGGCATGACCGCGAGGGCACACCTTAGTAGCGACTGCGCGCGGACACGTGTGCCAGGTCCAGACCTGTGGTTGGATCGCGCACGACACCCCCGGCCCGGCCCGCGGGTGCGGACACACGAAGGCGGAGGCCAACGATGAGCACGCCGTATGGCGGCAACGACCCGCGGCAGCAGCCCCAGTACGGGCAACAGCCCTACGGCCAGGACCCGCAGTACGGGCAGCAGCCGGGCGGCGCGTACCCGCAGAGCGGGCCGCAGCAGCAGCCGTACCCGTCCCAGCAGTACGGGCAGCAGCCCTACGGTCAAGACCCCCAGTACGGGCAGCAGCCGGGCGGCTACCCCCAACAGCAGCAGCCCCAGCAGCCCCAGTGGGGCCAGCAGCCGCCGCCGTACGGGCAGCAGCCGCAACAGCCCTACGGCCAGCAGCAGTACGGCGAGCCGCAGCAGCAGTACGGCGGCCAGCAGCCCGGCCAGTACGACTACGGCCAGCCCGGCGGGGCCGCGCCGGAATCCTCGGGCGGGTCGAAGAAGGGCCTGTTCATCGGGATCGGCGCGCTTGTCGTCGTGGTGGCCGTCGTCGCGATCCTCGGCTTCGTCGCGCCCGGCTTCTTCAAGACCCAGGTCTTCAACAACAACCAGATGCAGACCGACGTCGCGAAGATGCTCACCGACACCTACAAGATCCAGGGCGTCAGCGGAGTCACCTGCCCGGCCGAGCAGAAGGTGGAGGACGGCGCGAAATTCGAATGCACCGCCACCATCAACGGCAAACCTCAGCAGGTGCCGATCACCGTCAAGGGCACCGACGGCAACTACGAGGTCTCGCCGCCCGCCGCCAAGTGACGCCATTCAATTCAGTGGCGATCTCGGGGCCGCCCCGGCGATGATCGGGGCATGAGCGACCGCACCGTCCGCATCCTCCGTCCCGACGAGCAGCGCGGGGCCTGGGACCTGTTCCGGGCCGCGCTGCACGTCCAGCCCGGCACCGACGAGGACTGGGACCGCGTCTCCAAGGCCTACGAGGCCGAACGCAGCTGGGGCGTCTTCGAACCGGACCTGGTCGGCACCGCCCGGTCCTTCGCGGCGGAAATGGTCGTTCCCGGCGGCGCGCGGCTCCCGCTGGCCGCGGTCACCGGCGTCGGCGTCCGAGCCGGACGCACCCGGCGCGGCGTGCTCAGTGCGCTGCAGGCCGCGCAGCTGGCGGACTTCGCCGAACGAGGCGTCGCGCTTTCGCTGCTGTACGCGTCGGAAGGCGCGATCTACGGCCGTTACGGCTACGGAGTCGCGACCCTCGCGAAGCGGGTCGTGGTCGACCGGCACCGCGCGCAGTTGCGCCTGGACGTGCCGGCCGGGGGAGAGGTCACCGTCCTCGGCGTCGACGAGGCCGCCCCGAAATGGCCGGAACTGTACGCCGCGACCGCGACGGGCCGCGTCGGTGCGATGACCCGGTCCGAGGTCTACTGGCCGGGATACGAGGCATCGCTGCGCCGCCGAGCGAAACTGCTCCAGACCGCCGTGCACCGCGGCCCGGACGGCGACGACGGCTTCCTGACCTACTACGTCGAGGAAGACGCCAACGAGCACGCCAAGCTGAACGTGATGGCGTTCCACTACGCCAACCCGGCCGCGTTCGCCGGACTGTGGCGGTTCCTGCTGTCGGTCGACCTGGTCGACGAGATCGTCCTCGCGATGCGCCCGCTCGACGAACCGCACGCGCTGCTGTTCGCCGACCCCCGGATGGCGAAAACCGAAAGCACCGACGACGAATGCTGGCTCCGGCTGGTCGACGTGCGGGCCGCGCTCGCCGCCCGCACCTACGGTCCGGCCGAACCCGTCGTCCTCGAGGTGTTCGACCGGTCGCTGCCGGGCAACGACGGCCGCTATGTCGTCGGACCGGACGGCGCCTCGCGCACGGACGCGGAACCGGCGCTGCGGCTCTCCGCGGACACGCTCGCGATGCTCTACTTCGGGACGTGGCGCGCGTCGGCGCTCGCCGCCACCGGCCGGATCGAGGTGTTCGACCCGGCCGCTCCCGAGGCCGCCGACGTTCTCTTCGGCACGCGCGAATCGGTGTGGTGCGGTACGTTCTTCTGACCGTTGACCAGACGTTTCGCGCAGAGGAGCGGGATTGATGCGCGCCGTGCCGGTGCTGCTGTTGTGCGGCTTGGGAATGCTCGCCGCCGCGGGCTGCGACAGCGGGACGCCCCCGCCTCCGGTCCACACCGTCACGGTCACGCCGAACAGCCCCGCGGAGCCGGGCGTCGCGTCGTCGTCCGCGCCCAGCTCGTCGGAAGCGATGCGGGTGTTCGATTCCCGGGTGATGGCCTCGGCCGTCACCCGGCTCCTCACCACCGACTACAAGATGGCGAACGTCGGCACGGTCTCCTGCCCCGACCGGCAGCCCGTCGCCGACGGCTCGCGGTTCCAGTGCACTGTGGACATCGCGGGCGCGACGAAACACGTCCCCATCACGGTGACCGGCGCGGACGGCAAGTACCGCGTCGACCCGCCGCAATAGCCCAGCCGCGGTAAATCCGATGGCCGCGCGGCGGCGGCATTGGTTCAATCGGGTCATGAGCGACTACGTGGTGCGCCAGATCACCGACGCCGAAAGCCGCGAGACCTTCGACCTTCTGGTGCGTTCCCTGCACGGAAACCCGCCCTCGGACGAGCGCTGGGCGAAGGTCAGCGATTCCTGGGCGGCGGACGGCCGGACCGGAGCGTTCCACGACGGCGAAGCCATCGGCATCGCCAGCTCGTTCGCCACCACGCTCACCGTCCCCGGCGGCGCCACGGTGCCGATGGGCGCGGTCGACGGCGTCGGCGTCCGCGCGGACTGGACCCGCCGCGGCGTGCTCACCGCGATGATGGACCGGCAACTGCACGACTTCGTGCGGCGCGGCCACGTCGTCGCCGCGCTGCACGCGAGCGAAGCGCTCATCTACGGCCGCTTCGGCTACGGCGTCGCGACCCGCATGGCCACCCTGCAGGTCAAGCAACCCGCGCCGCTGCGCGAAAGCGTCGACCTCCCCGGCCGGGTCCGGCTGCTCGCCACCGACGAGGCGATCGCGACGATTCCCTCGCTGTACCAACGAATCGACACCCACCGGCCGGGCATGATCGCCCGCCCGGAACCCTGGTGGCCCATCGCGTTCAACTGGCACCTCCACCCGGACGGCGGCAACCACCGCGTGGCTGTCCACACTGGACCGAACGGCGACGACGGCTTCGCCGTGTTCCACGTCGTGCCGCAGAACAGCTACCTCGACCCGGAGCGCGGCGCCGCGCTCGAAGTCCACGAGCTGCACGCGGCGACCCCGGAAGCGCTGGCCGGGCTGTGGCGGTTCCTGCTGTCGGTCGACCTGATCGAGGTCGTGAACGCGCGCGGCCGTCCGGTGGACGATCCGGTGGGCCTGCTGCTCGTCGACCCGCGCCGGGCGCAGACGATCGGCGTCGACGACGAACTGTGGCTGCGGTTGATCGACGTGCCGGCTGCGCTCGCCGCGCGCACGTACGGCTCGCGGGAACCGGTGGTGCTGGAGGTGAACGACCGGATGCTGCCGGACAACCGCGGCCGTTACCGGGTCAGCAGCAACGGGGTCGAGCGCACGGAGGACGAAGCGGATCTGCAGCTCGACGTCGACACCTTGGCGATGCTGTACCTCGGCGCGTGGGAAGCCGGTCCGCTCGCGTTGTCGGGCCGGATCGCCGGTGCGAGCGCGGAAACCCTGGCACGCGTGGACGCGCTGTTCCGGACCGGGACTCAGCCCTGGACCGGCACGCACTTCTGACCGGAAGGGTTCCAGCGCCCGCCCGAGCGCTGGAACCCCTGCGCTGTCGTCAGGCTCCCGGCAGAGCCGCCAGCAACCGCTCCACCGAACGGCCCAGGTTCCACCGCTCGGCCAGTTCCGCCACCCGATCCGGATCGGCGGGCGCGGTCGGCACCGCGTCCGGCCCGGACTGCTCGACCGGCGCGTCCACCGCGACCCGCACCACCGTGGGCGCGACAGCCAGGTAATCCGCGGCGTCGGAGAGCCGCAGGCGGGTCTTCAGCGGCACCCGCGAATCCCCGGCCGAGGAAGCGGCGACGAGTTCCTCCAGCGACCCGAACTGCGTGATCAGCTTCGCCGCGGTCTTCTCGCCGATCCCGGCCACGCCCGGCAGCCCGTCCGACGGGTCGCCGCGCAGGGCGGCCATGTCGGCGTAAGCGGGCCCGGCCTGTTCGACCGGAACGCCGTACTTCTCGGCGATTTCCCGCTGCCCCAGCACTTCCGCCTTCGCCCAGCCCTTACCGACGTACACGACCGACGTCGGCGTCGGCTCCTCGCGCACCAGCTGGAACAGGTCGCGATCGCCGGTGATCACCTCGACCGGCGCGTCCTTCTCCCGGGTCGCGAGCGCGCCGATCACGTCGTCCGCCTCGTACCCGGCGGCCTCCGCGACGGCGAACCCGAACGCCTCCAGCACTTCCAGGATGATCGGCACCTGCGGGGTCAGCGTGTCGGGCACCTCCTCGACGTCCGCCCCGCCGTCCCCGGCCTCGGCGACCCGGTGCGCCTTGTAGCTCGGCAGCAGATCGGTGCGGAACTTCGGCCGCCAGTCCGCGTCGAGACAGGCGACCAGCCGCGACGGACGGCGGTCGGTCAGGATGCGCGCGATCGTGTCGGTGAACCCGCGCACGGCGTTGACCGGCGTCCCGTCGGGCGCGGTCATCGAATCGGGCAGCGCGTAGAACGAGCGGAAGTAGAGGCTCGCGGAATCGAGGAGAGCGAGTGGTCCGGTCACCCGCACAGCCTGCCACGTCCGGGCCGCGGGCTCACCCGACGCGCCGGTCCAGCCGCGACGGCCACCAGATCCGCCCGCCGAGGTCGACCGTCAACGCGGGCACCAGCAGCGACCTGACGAGAAGCGTGTCCACCAGCACGCCGAACGCGACGATGAACGCGATCTGGGCGAGGAACAGGATCGGGATCACCGCCAGCGCGGAGAACGTCGCCGCGAGCACCACCCCGGCCGAGGTGATCACGCCGCCGGTCACCGCGAGCCCGTGCAGCGTGCCGTCCCGGGTGCCCCGCCGTTTCGTCTCCTCGCGCACCCGGGTCATCAGGAAGATGTTGTAGTCGATCCCGAGCGCCACGAGGAACACGAACCCGAACAACGGCACCACCGGGTCCGCGCCGGGGAAGTGCAACAGGTGGTTGAACACCAGCGCCGAGACGCCCATCGTGGCGGCGAACGACAGCACCACCGTCGCGATCAGCAGCAGCGGGGCCAGCAGCGCGCGCAGCAGCAAGGCCAGCACGGCGAAGATCACCACCAGCACGATCGGGATGATCACCGCCCGGTCCCGCTGCGAGGTCCGCTGCGTGTCGAGCTGGATCGCGGTCTGCCCGCCGACCTTCGCCTCCGCCGACGGCACCGCGTGCACGGCGTCGCGCACCTTGTCGACGGTCGCCACGGCGTCCTCGGAATCGGCTGGCGCGGAAAGGATCGCGAGCAATTCGACCCGCCCGCCGACTTCGAGCGGACGCCGGTCGGGACCGGCGAGCGGGAAGACAGTCGCGACGCCCGGCACGCGCGCGGCTTTCGCCACCTCGGTCGCGGCCGCGGCGTTGGCGACGATCACCGCGGGCGATCCCGCCCCGGCGGCGAAGTGCCTGCCGAGCGCCTCCTGGCCGGTCACCGAATCCACCTTGTCGAGGAACACGTCGGACTGCGCGGTGCCGGACGCCTTGAGCTGGGGCAGGAACGCCGCCCCGGCGACGAGCACCAGCGCCGACAGCACCCAGACCGCGCGCGGGCGGGCGCCGACCGTGCGGGAGACCCGGCCCCAGATCCCGGAGGTCTCCGGATGCGGCGTACCGTGCCGCGGCCGGAACGGCCAGAACGCGCCGCGTCCGCACAGCACGAGCATCGCGGGCAGGAAGGTGGTCGAGGCGAGCAGCGCCGCGCCGATCCCGATCGCGGCGACCGGGCCGAGTCCCTTGTTCGAGTTGAGATCGCTGAACAACAGGCACAGGACGCCGAGAATGACCGTCCCCGCCGACGCCGCCACCGGTTCCAACGTCGCCCGCCAGGCCAGCCGCATCGCCTCGAAGCGGCCCGGGGTGTCGCGCAGCTGCTCGCGGAACCGGGCGACCAGCAGGAGCGCGTAGTCGGTCGCGGCGCCGAACACGAGGATCGAGAGGATGCCTTGGCTCTGCCCGTTCAGCGCGAGGACGTCGTTCTTCGCCAGCAGGTACACCACGAGGCTCGCCAGGGCGAGCGCGAACACCGCCGAGACCAGGACCAGCAACGGCAGCAGCGGGCTGCGGTAGACCACGAGCAGGATCAGCGCGACGACCGCGCCCGCGACGATCAGCAGCACGCCGTCGATCCCGCCGAACGCCGTCACCAGGTCCGCGATCTGCCCGCCCGGCCCGGTGACCAGCACGGTCAGCCCGTCCGGCCCGCCGCCGAGCTTCGCCCGGACCTCCTTGACGACCTCCGCCGGATTCCCGCCCGCGTCGACCGGCACCGAGAGCTGCGCGGCCTTGCCGTCCTCGGAGAACGTCGCGGGCTTCACCGGACCGGCGACCCCGGCGACCGCGTCGGCACGCGCGGGCAGCGCGCCGAGGTAGGCGCGGTCGGCCGTGCTCAGCCCGGCCTCGCGTTCCGCGACGACGATCGCGGGCAGCGTCTGGCGCGGAGTGAACGCCTTCTGTTCTTCCTGCACCTGCGTCGCTTCGGCCGAGCGCGGCAGGAACGCGGCGTTGTCGTTCTTCGAAACCGTGCTCAGTTTTCCGGCGAACGGCCCGCCGAACCCGCCGACGGCGAGCCAGACGACGACGAGCAGCGCCGGGAGCGCCCAGCGGACGCGGCGACGGCTCGACGCAGGCGGGATTCCGGGCTCAGCCATGGTGGATACAGTCCTTCGAGCGGAATAAGAGGGACGATATGTTCAGCAAGCTGAACATATCGCACGAGGGAGGGCGGATGGGCACCGAGGAGACCTCGCCGGGCGACGGGGAGCTGGCGTCCTGGCCGACCGGGCGGCTGCTCGCCGTCGCGGCGCGGCTGGTCGAACAGAAGTGGACCTCGGTGCTCGCGGGGCTGGGGCTGACCCACGCCGGGCTGATCGTGCTCCATCTGCTGGGCGAAGGCCCGCTCGCACAGCGCTCGCTCGCCCGTCGCTGCGAAGTGACCGACCAGACGATGAGCCGCACCCTCGACCGGCTTTCCCGAGAAGGGTTCGTCGCCCGCGCGCCCGACCCGGCCGACTCCCGCCGCCGCCTCGTCGCGATCACCGCCGCCGGCCGCGAAGTGCACGCGCGGGCGATCCGCGCCGAACGGCACGGCACCGGCGCGTTCGGGGCCGCGGTCGCCAATGACCAGTTCCGCGCACAGCTGGTGCAGTTGATCTCCGGCCTGCGCGAAGACCGTTCCGGCGCACCCCCGGCCGGTCGGGACGAACGCGGCGGCGCCGGGTACTAGGCTCGGCGTCATGTCGAGCCGATCCCTCAACACGCCCGCTCCCGACGCCGCCGCGCTCCGCGCCCGTCTCGACCGCGCCGCGAAAGCGGCGGCCGCCGCCGACACCGACGCGCTGCTCGTCGCGCCCGGGTCCGACCTGCGGTACCTGCTCGGCCAGGCCGGCGGTTCCTTCGAGCGGCTGACCACTCTCGTCGTCCCCGCCGACGGCGCCCCCGCGCTCGTCGTGCCGAAGCTCGAGGCCCCCGGCTACGCCGGCGTGCCCACCGACGAACTCGGCGTCGAGGTGCTCACCTGGGTCGACGGCGACGACCCCTACCGGCTCGTCGCCGACCGGCTCGGCAAGCCCGGCCGGATCGCGGTCAGCGACTTCACCCCGGCGCTGCACGTGCTGTCCCTGCGCGCCGCGTTCGGCGACGCCGAGCAGACGCTGGCCGGCCCGATCGTGCGCGAACTGCGGATGCGCAAGGACGCTGCCGAGATCGACGCCCTGCGCAAGGCGGGCGCGGCGATCGACCGCGTCCACGCGCGGATGGGCGAGTGGCTGCGCGCCGGCCGCACCGAGGCCGAGGTCGGCGCGGACATCACCGCCGCCATCGTCGAAGAGGGCCACACGCACGCCGACTTCGTCATCGTCGGCTCCGGCCCCAACGGCGCCAGCCCGCACCACGACGTGTCCGAGCGCGTCATCGAACGCGGCGACGTCGTCGTGATCGACATCGGCGGCCCGGTGCCCGAGGGCTACAACTCCGACTCCACCCGCACCTACTCGATCGGCGAGCCCCGCGACGCCGACGTCGCCGAGACCTACGCCGTGCTGCAGCGCGCGCAGCAGGCCGCGGTTGACGCGGTCCGCCCCGGCGCCACCGCCGAGAGCATCGACAAGGCCGCGCGCGACGTCATCGACGCCGCCGGGTTCGGCGAGTACTTCATCCACCGCACCGGCCACGGCATCGGCCTCGACGTGCACGAGGAGCCCTACATCATCGCGGGCAACGCGCTGCCGCTCGAGGCGGGCATGGCCTTCAGCGTCGAGCCGGGCATCTACCAGCCCGGCCGCTGGGGCGCCCGGATCGAGGACATCGTGCTCGTCACCGACGCGGGCGTCGAGTCCGTGAACACGCGCCCGCACGAACTGGTCGTGCTGGACGCATGAGCGCAGTTCGGATCACCGCCGTTCGCGCCGCCGCCTCCCCGGCGACCAGCGTGGAACTCCCCGAGGAGGCGACGGCATGAGCGGCCCGCTGGAACCGCTCGACCAGTCGATCGTGCAGGAACTCGCCGCCGACGGGCGGCGCAGCTTCACCGACCTCGCCGAACGGGTCGGGCTGTCGGTGTCGGCGGTGCACCAGCGGGTGCGCCGCCTCGAACAGCGCGGCGTCATCCTCGGCTACACCGCCCGGCTCGACGGCGAGCAGATCGGCCTCCCGCTCACCGCGCTGATCTCGCTCACCCCGAACGACCCGGCCGCCCCCGACGACTACCCGCAGCGGATCCAGCACATCACCGAGATCGAGTCCTGCTACTCCGTGGCGGGCGACGAGTCCTACATCCTGCTGGTGCGGGTCGCGTCGCCGCTCGGCCTCGAAGACCTGCTCCGGCGGATCCGCGAGGCGGCGAAAGTGTCCACCCGGACGACGGTCGTGCTGTCCACGCCGTTCGAGGGGCGGTCGCCGACGCTGTGAGATCCGCCGACGCTGTGCGAGTGGTACGGTAAAAGGTATGGCAACACGTAAGGTGACACTCTCGCTCGACACCGGTGCGCTCGAGTACGCCGAGCGGGCCGCGAAAGCGCACGGAATTTCGGTCTCGTCCTGGCTGTCGAAGGCGGCCCGGCGCGAGGCGGTTCGGACTGGGTATACCCCGCAGCGGGCTCCTGTCACGCCGTCGGCCGAGGCCGATGAGGCGGAGCGGGCGGCTGCGGAGAAGGAGATGCGTGCGCAGGGGTGAGGTTTGGACTTACCACCCGCCTACTGATCCCGCGCGGCAGCGGACTGTCGTCCTGCTGTCCTCGGACGGGGTGAATGAGTCCGAGCGGCCTTGGCTGCTCGGGACCGAGCTGCTGGATCGGGATCCGCAGGACATTCTTGGGGTGGCGGTGGATGCTCGGTATTGGGTGTCCACGTTGAATTTGACGCGGTTGTATCGGCCTTGGTTGGCGGAGCGCGTCGCTGAGGTTGACGTGGATGTTCAGGAGCAGATTGATGTGGCGTTGAGGGCTGCGTTGGATTTGTGAATCCTCGGCTCGTCGCCTGGCGGCGACATTGCCGTGGGGGTTGCGTGGGGGCACCCCGAAGCTGATGGTGACTACGCGCGGAAAGGCTTGTCAAGGCGGGAAAGATGCCTTGACAAGCCTTTCCGCGCGTGTTTTTGGCTTCGTATCGGGGTGCGGGAGGTGTGGCTGCACTGAGTTGGTTGGGTGCGTTGGCTGCGGTTGGGGAGGGGGCGTGGGGCTAGCGCCCCAATGTGGCATTGGGTGCATGTGACGCACCGAATGCCACATTGGGTGCATCGCAGCGGCTCGGAGAGGTCCGTGAAGGGCTCCTTGAGGGGAATCTAAGTCCGTGAAGGGGCCCCTCGCGGCGCGCGGCGGGTCGTGAGGGGAACCCTGAGGGAATCAGAGTCTGTGAAGGTGGCCCTCACGGACCTGCGTGGGTTGTGAGGGCCACCTTGAGGGGATCAAAGTCTGTGGGGGTTCCCCTCACGGACTGCTGCCGGGGTGAAGCGGCGCGGGGAGTCAGCTGACCGGTTCGGGGACGGCGTGGAGTTTGCCGTCGGGGCCGGTCAGGCAGGAGGCGTTTCCTTGTTGCCTCGTGAGGAAATCCGTCAGGCAGTCGGCGATGGCGGCGTGTCCGGCGGCGTTGGGGTGGAAGGATTCCTGCAGTGCGTGCGTCGCCCGATCGACCTGCGTCAGGTCGTTCAGGTGCAGGGTGAGCCTCGTGAACCATTCCGCTGCCGGGTTCGCGCCGCCGGAGCAGGCTTCGTGGTTTTCGCCTGCTCGGGCCAGGTCCAGGAAACGGGCGCCGGATTGGGTGGCTGCTTGTTTGATGCCTGCGGAAAGGGTGCTGATTCCGGTGGTCGAAATCCACTGCAGGTCGTCGGTTCGGAAGGGGCAGCCGTTGAGGCTTTGCAGATCCGGCGGGATGTTCGGGCCCACGGGAGTGGCGTAGGACTGCAATACCAACTGGTAGTCCGCGGGAACGTATCCGGCGTCCGCGAGCACCTTTTTTACGTCGCCTACCGCATTCGCCACTTTAGGGACCATGGCGTCCACTTTGGACTTCCAGCTTTCCTTCAAAGCGACGTTGCAGGACGGGCCGTCGGAGGAGAACCAGGCTTTGAAGCATTCGCTCACTTGCGCGGAGAACTTCGGGTCGTCGTTCGCGCCCACGGCGATCACGACGGCCGAGACCCGGTGGTCTTTGACGACGTCGGCCAGTTGTGCGGCTTGGGAGCGTTCGCCCCACTGTTTGGCCTCGCCCAGGGCGACTTGGGCGGCGGGGGCACCGGAGCAGCCCAGGTTGACCCGGGCGGTGACGCCGGGGACGCGGACCTTTTCCACGAACGCGGCGGACGAGCGGTGGCACCAGTCGCCGTTCTTGCCGTCGGTGTCGGGGGTGTAGGCGCCGGCGCCTTCGCCGGAGACGGTGCTGTCTCCCAGCGAGACGATGGTCAGCGGGCCGCGGCCGGGCGGGCCTTGCCGCGGAAATGGCTGGCCTGGGCGGCTCTCGCTGCCGAAAAAGACGAAAAAGCCCACCAGAACAGCTACGCAGGCGAGGACCAGCGCCCCCCACCACCACCGGAATCGTCGCATCGCTTGCCAAGTCTAGCGAGAACTCCGGACGCGCCGTCAGGGTTTGGGGTGGCTGGGACGCGGGTCACCGTCCGTTGTTCGTCCAATGTGGACTCAAGGGGTCATTCGGCCGCCCGGATCGGGGGCTTGCGGTGGGTCCACGGGGCGGCTTGTTCCAGCTGTCCGGCCAGGCGGAACAGCAGGTCTTCGCGGCCGAATGCGGCGGTGAACTGCATGCCGACGGGGAGTCCTTCGGCTTCGGCCAGCGGGACGGACATCGACGGAGCCCCTGAAACGTTCGCGGCGGCGGTGTAGGGGGAGCGGTCCAGGAGACGAGCTAGCCAGCCGAGGCCGTCCAACTGGTCGGCGCCTTCGCCGTAGACGCCTAGCGGGACCGGCGGCTCGGGCAGGGTGGGGGAGAGCAGCAGGTCGTAGCGGGCGAAGTGCTGGGCGAAGGTTCGGGAGACCTGGTTGCGGATGGTCAGCGCGCGGACGAACTCGTCGGCGGTGACCTGATGGCCGTATCGGTAGCTGGCGAGGGTGACCGGTTCGAGGGTGGTCTCGTCGACGGGGCGGCCGGTCGCGGCGGCGATGCTGTCGATCCACGGGGCCAGGTTCGCGGTCCACATCCGGGCGTTGCCCAGGACGAATTCTTCCCAGGAGGCGCCCAGACCCAGCGGAGTTTCTTCGACGTGGTGGCCGAGGGAGTCCAGCAGGCGCATGGTTTCGGTGAGGGCTGCGGAGACTGGCGCGGTCGGCTGTCGGCCGCCCCATGGCTGGCGGAGGACGGCGATGCGCAGGCGGCCTGGGGGCAGTTGGGCTTCGGTGGCGTACGGGCGGTCCGGGCGGGCGGCGAAGTACGGGTCGCCGGGTTCGGGGCCTTCGATCAGGTCCAGCAGGACGGCGCTGTCTCGTACGGTTCGGCTCAGGCTGCCTTGTACGGCCAGTCCGCTGAAGACCTCGTCGGCGCCCGGACCCTGCGAAACCCGGCCTCGGGTCGGCTTCAGGCCGAACAATCCGTTGCTGGAGGCGGGGACTCGGATGGAACCCGCGGCGTCGGTGGCATGCGCGAGCGGCACGATTCCGGCGGCGACTGCGGCGCCGGAACCGCCGCTCGAGCCGCCTGCGCTGCGGTCCAGGGACCACGGGTTGCGGGTCGCGCCGTAGAACTCCGGTTCGGTTGTGGTGCTGTACGCCATTTCCGGGGTGGTTGTGCGGCCGATCGTCACCAAGCCCGCCTCGCGGAAGCGGCGCATGAGGTACGAGTCTTCGGGGGACACGGAGCCCGCGGCCAAGCGGCTGCCCAGTTCGCTGCGCTTGCCTGCCATGGCGACGCCCAGGTCCTTGATCAGGAACGGCACGCCTGCGAGCGGCGCCGAGCCAGGGGCCGGGGTGTCTTCGGGCGGCCAGGTTTCGACTACTGCGTTGATCTGCGGATTGACCGCTTCGACAGCTCGCGCGGCCGCGTCGGCGACCTCGGCCGCCGTGACTTCGCCGCGGGCGATCAGGTCCGCCAAGGCGACGGCGTCGCAGCTCGCGTATTCGGAGATTTTCACCAGTGGGCCCTTCGGGAGACTCATCCGTATTGAGTGATACCGAGTGGTATCACGGGGGACGGTTGTGTACCGTAGCCGGGGACGAACCGGATTGCCAAGCCCTCCCGAGGAAGAACCGATGACGAGCACCTCCGACCGGCGGCCGACCCGGGTCGCGACGTTGCCGCCTCGCGAGCGCATCCTCGACGCGGCCGAGGAGCTGTTCCTCAACGAGGGCGTGGTGCGGGTCGGGGTCCAGGCGATCGCGGACCGCGCCGGGACCACGAAGATGGCGATCTACCGGCACTTCGGCACCAAGGACGCGCTCATCGCGGAATGGCTGCGGATCGTCGTGCACGACTACTCCGCGGCGTTCGACGCGGCGGAACAGGCGCATCCGGACGATTTCGCGGAGCAGATCCGCGCGGTGGGCCGGTTCATCGTCGACGGGCTGCCCGAGTTCTCCCACCGCGGCTGCCCGTTCACGAACTCCGTCGCCGAACTGCCCGACCCGGACCATCCCGCGCGGCGGCTGATCAGCGAGCACAAGACCCGTCAGTTCGGCAGGCTCCGGGCGATGTGCGAGGGACTCGGGCTGCCCGATCCGGAGCTGGGCGCGGCGGAGCTGACGTTCGCGATGGAAGGTGCGCAGATCGCGGTGCAGAACGGCGGTGTCGAGAACGTCGGCGCGCAGCTGACGAAGATCGTCGAAGGGGTCGTCGGTCGCGGGAAAGCGCGCTGAGGGCGGCACCCGGCGAAGAAGTGCTCAGTCGCCGGGAGTCAAGCTGAGGGCGGCGCGTTTGCGTTGCAGCAGAAGGCGTTCGGCCTCGTTGGCGACCAGGCGCAGCGCCTCGTCGTAAGCCGCCGCGGCGTCGGCGGCTCGGCCTAGCCGGGCGAGCAGATCCGCCCGGACGGCGTGGAACAGGTGCCGGTTGCCGAGGTCGAGACTGTCCACAATGGTCAGCGCGACACCCGGACCCTCGACCTCAGCGACCGCGACGGCGCGGTTCAGCGCGACGATCGGAGTCGGGGCCAGGGCGAGCAGTTGGTCGTAGAGGGCGAGGATCTGGGTCCAGTCGGTGCCGTCGCTGTGGACGGCGTTGATCGCGGCCTGGATCTGGTACGGCCCGGGGCGGTCGAGCCGCAGGCACTGGCGGACCAGGTCTTGGCCTTCGGCGATCAGCGTCCAGTCCCAGCGGTCGTGGTCCTGGTCGGGCAGCAGCACCGGGATTCCGTCGGCGTCGAGGCGGGCCGCGCGGCGGGATTCGGTGAGCAACTGCAGGGCGAGCAAGCCCAGGACTTCGGGTTCGTCGGGCAGCAGGGCGGCCAGGATCCGGGTCAGGCGGATCGCCTCCGCGGCCAGGTCCGGTCGCGTGAGATCGGGGCCGGTGCTGGCGGTGTGGGCTTCGGTGAAGATCAAGTACAGCACCGCGAGGACGGCGTTGAGCCGCGAGGGGAGGTCGGCGGCGTCGGGTACGCGATAGGGGATTCGGGCGTCGCGGATCTTGGCTTTGGCGCGCACCAGCCGTTGTGCCAGCGTCGGTTCCGGGACGAGGAACGCGTGCGCGATCTCGGCGGTGGTGAGGCCGCCCAGCAGCCGCAGGGTGAGGGCGACTCGGGCGGGTGCGCTGAGAGCGGGATGGCAGCAGGTGAAGATCAGCCGCAGGCGTTCGTCGGGGACCGCGCCTTCGTCGAACGGTTCGGCGGCGTGCAGGAGCGCGGCTTGCGCGTGGCGGTCGGCGCGGGTGGATTCGCGGCGGAGCCGGTCGATCCCGCGGTTGCGGGCGGTGGTGACCAGCCAGCCCGCGGGGCTCGGCGGCAGCCCTTCGGCACGCCATTTCACGGTGGCGATCGCGCACGCCTCCTGGACCGCGTCCTCGGCGAGGTCCAGGTCCCCGAAGACGCGAGCCAGCACGGCGACCGCGCGGCCGTGCTCGGCGCGGAAGATCCGCTCGAGCACGGCCGTCGAGATCAATGGAACTCCCGGACTTCCACCGGCAGCGTGGTGATTGCCGAGATCCGCCGCGCCCATTCGGCCGCGACCTCCGGGGCGGGCGCGATCACGATGGTGAAGCCGCCCAAGTGTTCCTTGCCCTCGGCGAACGGCCCGTCGGTGCAGAGGACGTCCTCGCCGGACGCGCGGACGACTCGAGCGGCGGGCGCCGGACGCAGTCCGCCCGAGAACACCCAGACGCCGGTGGCTTTCATCTCGTCGGTCACCGCTTCGAGGCGCGCGGCGATGTCCGCCAGCACCTCGGGATCCGGGGTCCCGCTGTCGGGCTGGTAGATCCCGAGCAGGTACTGCGGCATGCGGCCCCTCCTTCGCTCAGCGTTGCCGGGCGGGGCGCACGATCATCTCGGTGACGTCCACGTCGGCCGGCTGGTCGAGAGCGTAGGCGATGGCGTCGCCGATCGCTTTCGGTTCGATCGCGTCCTTGCGGTAGATCCGCATGACCTCCCGCGTTTCCGGGTCGCTGATCGTGTCCGCCAGCTCGGACGTCACGACGCCGGGGGAGACCGTGGTGACGCGGATCGACGGATCGCATTCCTGCCGCAGGCCCTCGGTGATCGCCCAGGCCGCGTATTTCGTCCCGCAGTACACCGCGGCGGTCGGGGTGACCTGGTGCGCGCCGATCGAGGCGACGGTGACGAAGTGGCCCCGGCGCTGGCGGGTGAAGTGCGGCAGCGCGGCGGCGATGCCGTGCAGCAGGCCCCGGACGTTGACGTCGATCATCCGGTCCCATTCCTCGACCAGCCCGGCGTCCAACCGCGACAGCGGCATCACGCCGGCGTTCGCGATGAACGCGTCGATCTCGCCGTGGTCGCGCACCGCGCGGTCGACGAACTCGGCGACGTCGGCGCGGTCGGTCACGTCGAGGCGGTGGAATTCGATGCCGCCGGTGCTGGCGGAGAGTTCGGCCAGGCGGTCTTCGCGGCGCGCTCCGGCGACGACGTGCCAGCCGTCGGCGGCGAGGCGGCGGGCGGTGGCTTCGCCGATGCCGCTGCTGGCGCCAGTGATCAGGGCGATCTTGGTCATTCGGATTCCTTCGGGAAGTCGGCGGACAGGGTGACGTCGCGCCAGTCGTCGAACGTCTTGCGGAGGGTGTCGAGGCGGGCGGTGGCGATGGCGTAAGCCGCCTGGCCGAGCAGCAGGCGCAGCGGCGGTTCGGCGGAGGTGACGGCGTCGATCACCGCGGTCGCGGCGCGGTCCGGGTCGCCGGGCTGCTTGCCGTAGGTGGCGAGCGTCGAGGTGCGGCGCGCGCCCGCGGTGTCGGCGTAATCGTCGATGCGGACGGCGGATTCCCGCATGGACGGGCCCGACCAGTTGGTGCGGAACGCGGCCGGTTCGACGATCGTGACGCCGATGCCGAGCGGCGCGACCTCGGCGGCGAGCGACTCGCTGAAGCCTTCGACGGCGAACTTCGTGGCGTGGTAGTAACCGGTCGCGCCGAAGGCGGCCAGCCCGCCGAGCGACGAGACCGAGACGATGTGACCGCTGCGGCGGGCCCGCATTCCCGGCAGGACGGCGCGGGTGAGCGCCATCAGGCCGAAGACGTTGGCGTCGAACAACGCGCGGATCTCGGCGTCTTCGCCTTCTTCGGCGGCGGCGAGGTAGCCGTAGCCCGCGTTGTTGACGAGCACGTCGATCCGGCCGAAGACGCGTTCTGCTTCGGCGACCGCTTCGGTGATCTGCCGCTGGTCGGTGACGTCGAGCGCGACCGGGACCGCGCGGCCGGGGTATGCGGCGACGAGGTCCGCGACGCGTTGCGGATCGCGGGCCGTCACGACCGCGCGCAGGCCGCGTTCGAGGACGGCGGTCGCGAGTGCGCGGCCGAGACCGGTGGAACATCCGGTGATAAACCAGACTGGTGCATTGTTTTCAGACATGGATCTACCCTCGGGTGAATTCGGAAATTGCGAAAAAAGCGTCAGTGATGCGGGTGGTCGCCGACGGCGAGACTGCCCAGCAGCCCCAGTGCGGCCTCCGACGGACTGCCCGGATCCGCTTGGTACACCACGAGTTGCTGGCCGGGAGCGCTGTTCACGGTCATCGATTCGTAGTGCAGGGTGAGCATTCCGACGAGCGGGTGCCGGAACCGTTTCGTCTCGTGCGTTTTCTGCCGGAGGTCGTGGCGCGCCCACAACCGGCGGAAATCGGCGCTCTTGAGCGACAACTCGCCGACCGCCTCGATCAAGAGCGGATCGTCCAGATCGGTGCCCGCCGCCGACCGCAGCCCGCCGACGGTGTTGACCGCGACCTGCTCCCAATCCGGGTAGAAATCCCGGGCGTCGGGGTCGAGGAACACCAGCCGCAGCAGGTCGCCGCTGTGTCCGTGCCCGCCGAACAGCGCTCCGCCGAGCAGATTCGACGCGAGGACGGTCATGCACCGGCCGAGCACGACCGCGGGCGTCTGCGGCCACGCGTCCATCAGCTGCACCAGCCGCGGGCTCACGCGTTCCCGCGCCGGGCGTCGCTTGGGCCGCTTCGGCCGGGCCAGCGAATGCAGGTGGGCGAGCGCCTCGTCGTCGAGGTGCAGCGCCCGGCCGAGCGCGTCGACGACCTGCGCCGACGGGGTGCGCTCCCGGCCCTGCTCGAGCCGCACGTAGTAGTCGGTGCTCACCCCGGCCCGCTGCGCGACCTCCTCCCGGCGCAGGCCGCTGACCCGGCGCCGGGTGTCGGCGAGCACGTCCGCGTCCGCCGGGGCGGTGGTGCCGCGCCGGGCCCGCAGGAACTCGCCGAGGAGGTTGTTGTCGCTCATGGACCCAGGCTAGATCGCCGACGGCGGCCGTGGAGGCGTCAAAGGGGGTGTGGTTCTCCCACCCTCGCGGTACCCCGGCGCGCAGTGGTTCAAACCTATCCGGGCGCGTGCTGCCCGCGCGCACCGCGGCCGCGGGACCGGCAGGCAGACTGTTTTGACTGGTCAGCGGCACCGGCCGACGCTGCTGAGACCACCCCCCTCGACCGGAAGGCCAACCATGCGCCGAACCCCGTTGATCCTGGCCGCCGCGGCCGCCGTGTCGATGGCCGCCGCGCCCGCACAGGCGGCCGAAACCTGGACCACGGTGTTCGAGGACACCTTCGACGGCCCCGCCGGCACCGGCCTCGACCCGCAGAACTGGCTCTACGACAAAGGAACCGGCTATCCCGGCGGCGCGGCGAACTGGGGCACCGGGGAGATCGAGACGTCGACCGACTCGACGGACAACGTCTACCACGACGGAGCCGGGCACCTGGTGATCAAGCCGCTGCGGGACGCGAACGGCGCGTGGACGTCCGGCCGGATCGAAACCCAGCGCACCGATTTCGGCGCGCCGGCGGGCGGGCAGATGGAGATGAGCGCGACGATCCAGCAGCCGAATCCCGACCGCGGCCTCGGCTACTGGCCCGCGTTCTGGGCGATGGGCGCGGACGCGCGGCCGGTCGGCGCGACGAACTGGCCGAGCATCGGCGAACTGGACATCATGGAGAACGTGAACGCGCTGGACAAGCACTCCAGCACGTTCCACTGTGGACAGTGGGCGGGGGAGTGCCACGATCCGGACGGGATCAGCAGCGACCTGCAGGACTGCGCCGGCTGCAAGACCGGTTACCACACGTATTCGGTGGTGGTGGACCGCCGCGACGCGGCCGCCGAGGAGCTGCGGTTTTCCCTGGACGGCAAGGAAACCTTCGCGGTGAAGCAGAACCAGGTGTCCGACGCCACCTGGAAGGCCGCGGTGGACCACGGGTTCTTCGCCATCTTCGACGTGGCGATCGGCGGGTCCTATCCGAACAAGGTGTGCGGGTGCACCAGCCCGGGGGCGGACATCACGCCCGGGGCGGGGATGAGCATTGACGCGTTTTCGGTGAAGGTCAGCAAGAGCTGACCTTGGGCGACGGGTCGATCCGGACGCGGCCGAGCTGCGGCGTGGACCATTCGACGCGCTCGGCCGCGGCGGGATCGGTGACCACAACGCTGGCCCCGCACTCCGCCAATTCACCTGCGACCAGCTGGAGCGGCAGGCCGTCGGCACGCGGGGCGGCTTCGGCGTACACGTCTTCCTCCGCGACGTCCTCGACCTGGGCGTTCGCTCAGCGCCGGCCAAGCCCGCATGCAGGTCCCTCAGCTGCTGAAAGGGCATCTCCGCGGAGCCTGTCGAGCAAGGTCGCCGCCTGCTGCGCGCGGGTCCGGGGCCTGGTAGGTACCGTGATCAACGCAGCAGAGGGCGGAGGGGGACAACGTGAGCAATCCATTGGTGGCGCCGGTCAAGGAGACCTCGGCGATGGCCGGGGTCCCGTTGCTCGAGGACGCCACCGGGCTCAAGGACGCGATCGAGAGCAAGAACTGGGCCGCGGTCGCGATCGGGGCCGTCGGCACCGCGCTCGACGTCCTCACCGCTGTCATGGACCCGTTCGGCGCGATTTTCGCCGCGGGCGTCGGCTGGCTGATGGAGCACGTCGGCCCGCTCAAGCAGGCCCTCGACGCGCTCACCGGCAACGCGGACCAGATCAGCTCGCAGGCCGAGACCTGGACCAACGTCGCCAAGGAACTCGAAGGCGTCTCCGCCGACCTCGGCGACCTGGTCAAGAAAGACCTCGAGAACTGGCAGGGCGAGGCCGCCGACAGCTACCGCAAGCGCGCCGAGGACACCTCCGCTCTCATCGCCAGCGCCCAGAAGGGTTCCGAGGGCGCGGCGAGCGGCGTCAAGACCGCGGGCGAGATCGTCGCGGCGGTCCGGTCGCTGGTGCGGGACACGATCGCGGACCTGGTCGGGCACCTCATCTCCTGGGCGCTGCAGGTGCTGCTCACCGCGGGCATCGGGATGGCCTGGGTGGGCCCGCAGGTCGCGGCGGCGGTCGCGAAGACCGCGTCCAAGATCACCCAGATCACGACCAAGCTGGTCAAGGCTTTCAAGGCGCTCATCCCGCTGCTGAAGAAGGCCGGGACGCTGTTCGAGGACGCCGGAAAGGCGCTGAAAGGGCTCAAGGGCGGGAAGAACGCTCCCACGCACACGCCCAAGGACATCAACGTCAAGTCCGAGGGCACCCGCTCCGGCCCTGGCGGCAACGAAGGCACGCACACCTCCGGCGCCGAGGGCGGCGGTGGCGGTGGGCACCACGGCGGTACGGGCAATACCGGCAACACCCACTCCAGCAGTTGGGAAGGCGGGGGCGGGCACGAAGGCGGCGGCCAAGGCGGCTCCGGGTCGCACGACACCGGCGGCAACGAGGTCCACACGTCCTCGACGCAGCAGCCGAGGGGCAACCAGAACGCCGCCGAACACCACACCGACCCCAAGGACGTCCGGGACTGCGGCGACCCGATCGACGTCGCCACCGGCGCGGTGTTCCTGGTCCAGGAAGACCTGCGGCTGCCGGGAATGCTGCCGCTGACGGTGGAACGGACCCACCGTTCCTCCTACCGCTCCGGCGGCTTCTTCGGCCCCACCTGGTCCTCCACGCTGGACGAACGGCTCGAGATCCGCGACGACGGCCTCCACTACGCCGCCCCGAACGGCGTGCTGGTCCGCTTCCCCTATCCGCGCGACATCGAGGCCGTGGCCACCGACGACGGGCCTTACCTCGCGCTGCGCCGGATCACCACCGGGTTCATCGTCGGCGACCCGCAGAGCAACGTCATCCGCTACTTCACCGGCGACCCCGACGACCGCACCCTCCGCCTGCACGCCCTCGCCGACAGCTCGGGCAACCGGATCGTCTTCCGCTACGAGGACGGCGTGCCGGTGGAGATGGAGCACTCCGGCGGCTACCGGGTGACGATCGATTCGGCGGACGGGCTGGTCACCGCGCTGCGCGTGCCGGACGCGCCGGTCGCGATCCGGGAGTACCGCTACGACTCCGCCCGGCGGCTGACCGAGGTCGTCGACGCGGTCGGCACCTCGCACAAGTTCCGCTACGACGCCGACGGCCGGATGGTGCGCTGGGACGACGTCAACGGCCGCTGGTACGGCTACCAGTACGACAGCAGCGGCCGGTGCGTGCGCGCCCGGGGCGACGGCGGTTACCTCGACACCGAGCTGTCCTACGACCGGGAGAACCTGGTCACCACGGTCACCGACTCCCTCGGCGCGGTCCGCCGCTTCCAGCTCAACGAGCAGCTGAAGGTCGTCGCCGAGACCGACCCGCTCGGCAACACCTCGACCACCGAGTACGACGAGTACGGCCGGGTCACCGCCAGCGTCAACGCGCTCGGCCACGCCACCCGCTGGGAGTACGACGAGGTCGGCAACGTCGTCGCGGTCACCCGCCCGGACGGCACGCGGCTGGCGAACGAGTACGACGAACGCGGCCTGCCGGTCTCGACGACGGGTCCCTCCGGCGACGTCTGGCGCTACGAGTACGACGAACAAGGCAGCCTGGTCAAGGAAATCGACCCGGCGGGCGGGAGCACGGCCTACACCTACGACCCGGTCTCCGGAGCGGTGGCGACGCGGACCGACGCGCTCGGCGGCGTCACCCGGATCGAGTCCGACGCGGCCGGTCTCCCCACCGCCATCACCGCTCCCGACGGCGCGGTGACCCGGTACAGCTACGACGCGCTCGGCGCGGTCGTGTCGATCACCGGACCGACCGGCGCGTTCGTGGAACGGGTGCGCAACGCGGCGGGCGATCTGGTGCAGCAGCGCAACGCCGACGGCACGGTGAGCAAGTTCGGCTTCAAGGCGGTCGGCAACGTCGAGGAGTCGGTCGACCCGCGCGGCGGCGTGCACCGGGTCGAGTACGGCGCGTTCGGCCTGCCGCTGTCCGAACAGGAGCCGGACGGCGGCGTCCGGCGGTTCGGCTACGACACCGAACTGCGGCTCACGACGGTCACGAACGAACGCGGCCTGGTCTGGCGCTACCAATACGACCAGGCGGGCCGGGTCGTCGCGGAGACCGACTACAACGGCCGGGTCCTGCGCTACGGCTACGACGCGGCCGGGCAGCTCGTCCGCCGGGTCAACGCGGCCGGGCAGGCGATCGCGCTCGAGTACGACGCGCTCGGCAGGCTCGTGCGGCGCGCCGCCGACGACGACGTCGCCGAATTCGCCTACGACCACGCGGACCGGATGATCCTGGCGCGCAACGGGGAGACCGAGGTCCGGTTCGACTACGACGCGACCGGGCAGCTGGTGTCCGAGGCGATCAACGGCCGCGTCGTGCGGTCCCAGTACGACGCGCTCGGCAGGAGGATCGGCCGCCGTACGCCCAGCGGGGCGGAATCGTCGGTCGGCTACGACTCCGCGGACCGCCCGACCGCGATCACCACCGCGGGCCGCACCTTGCGGTTCGAGTACGACGCGGCGGGACAGGAAACGGTGCGCCGGCTCTTCGCCGGGACCGCGCCGGTGGCGGAGCTGCGCCAGCACTGGACCTCGACCGGGAAACTGCGCGGCCAGACCGTGGTGCGCGGCGAGGAGACCGTACAGCAGCGCGACTACCGCTACCTGCCGGACGGAAACCTCTACGCGACAGGCGATCTGCTCGCCGGGCCGCGTTCGTTCGAGGTCGGCCCGGGCGGTCGCGTCAGCGCGGTCCAAGGGCCGGGCTGGCGGGAAACCTACGGCTACGACGCGGCCGGCGCGATCACCGAAGCGGGTTGGCCGGGCGACCCGGCCGCGGCGGGCCCCCGTACCTACCGCGGCACCCTCGTCGAGGCCGCGGGCGAGACCCGCTACGCCCACGACGCCGAGGGCCGGGTCGTGGTGCGGGAACGCCGCGGGCAGCGGTGGGAATACCAGTGGAATTCCGCGAGCAGGCTGACCGGCGTGCGCACCCCGGACGGCACGGTCTGGCGCTACCGCTACGACGCGCTCGGCAGGCGCGTCGCCAAACAGCGCCTCGACCGGTCGGGCGCGGTGGCCGAGCAGATCGAATTCGCCTGGGACCACTACCAGCCCGCCGAGCAGGTGCACAGCGTCCCCGGCCGCCCGCAGGTCGCGACCGTGTGGGACTGGCTGCCCGACTCCGACCAGGTGCTCGCGCAGACCGAACGGACGCTCGGCGAACGCCCCGGCGAACGGTTCCACGCCGTCGTCACCGACCTGGTGGGCGCGCCCGCCGAACTGCTCGACGGCGCGGGCGCGCTGGCCGGGCACCAGCGCACGTCGCTGTGGGGCTCGGTCGTCGCGGAGGACGGGACCGCGCGCACGCCGCTGCGGTTCCCCGGCCAGTACTACGACCCGGAAACCGGGCTGCACTACAACATGCACCGCTACTACGACCCGGAAACCGGCCGCTACCTCTCGCACGACCCGCTCGGTCTCGGCCCGTCCCCGGACTCGCTGGCCTACGTGGACAACCCGAACGCGATGATCGACCCGCTCGGCCTCACCGCCTCCGCCCCGGTCGGGCCGTGCCCCAAAAAGCTCGAGGAAATGCGGCGGCAGCAGCAACAACAGCAGGCGGCCGCGAACGCCGCGCGGACGAACAACAAGCGCAAACGCGGCAACGCGACGTCCGGGCAGCCCCCGGCCAAGAAGGCCGCCAAGGAGCCGAAGAATCCGCCCGGCACTTTCGGCGACAAGACCAACGAGGCCGCACGGATCGGCGACGCGCACGGCTACAAGGTCGACGGGCAGCAGACCAACCAGCTCGAACACGCCGGGCTGCACAAGGCCGCCGCGGAGGACGGCAGCGGGGCCGCGCGGAAGCGGTCCGACGAAAAGACCCTCGAGAACGCCGGTTTCGGCTACTACGAAAGCCACGACTTCCACCGGATGCACCCGGGCACCGGAAGCGGCAAGCAGATGCACACCTCCGGGTTCACCGGCGGGAAGACGCACGACGAGCACCAGCTGACCTACGCCCACGCGCAGCGGCAGGCCTACGAGCGCAAGGACACGTCCGGTCTGCTGCAGCTCAACCAAATGGGCTACTCGCACATGGAGGGCAAGTACACCCGGCCGACCTACCAGGTGCCGGGACGCCAGCCGCACGACACGTACGTGAGCCCGCAGGAGAAGGTCTACCACGGCGACAATCCGAAACACGTCCACCACCCGGACTTCCACGACCCGAAGCACGGCATCCACACCTACGGAACCGACACCAAACCGGTGCCCGGAAAGCAGCACCCGGACGGCTCCGAGGTGCGGGAACGGATCGAGAACACCCCGGAACAGCGGCAGGCTTCGGCGGACGCCTACAAACAGCGGGCGGAAGACGCGAAGGCCGAACAGGCCCGCCGCGACGACCTCAACGAACACCGCAGCGAAATCGAAAACGGCAACGACGCCGCGCGCAAAAAAGAGCTCAAGGACTTCGACGACGAGCAGCGGTGGATGCGCGGGTCCGAGGATTCCTACCACCGCATGGTCGACGAAATGTACGCCGGCGGCAAGGGAATGCCGTATGCCCCGGCGCCCGGCTCGAAGGCGCACGCCGACATGACCGCGTCCGGCGATTCGTTCGCGCGGACCGACCCGCTCACCGCGGGCGGCCGGGCCGAGGCGCACCTGGCGTACGAGCAGCGCCGGACCGGCGAATACCCCCAGGGATCCGCCGACGAACTGCTCGACAAATGGGGATTCCAGGCCCCGAAGGACAAGAACGACCCGATGTGGCAGCGGTGGCAGAACGGCGATTACGACCCGCCGGAACTGCGCGGCCACGACGGGAACACGCCCATTCCGGACGCGAAGCGCGCCGAGATGAAGGCAATGGAGGAAAGGGCGCTCGCGCAGCAAACGCGGGCCCTGGAGCTGGACGAGAACAACGGGGGACTTTGACGCGCTTGTCAGTCAGCCCGCGCCGGACAGATCCGTCGTCTCGGCCAGCCGCGTGACCACCTCCAGGAGCGCGGCCGGCCGAGGGCCGTCGGAGCGCCACACCAGCACGGTGCGCGCGGACTCGCCTTCGAGCGGCACGAACACCACACCGGTGCGGCGCAGGCTGTGGGCGGACCGCGCCAGCCGCGTCACGCCGACCCCGGCCGCGACCAGCCCCAGCAATCCCTGCACGGTCGCGGTGCGCTGCACGACGTCGGGCGTGAACCCGGCGGCGGCGAAGTCGGCGTCGTACTTGCGGTGCCACGGATCCCACGACGTGCGCGGGGTCAGTACCCACGGCTCGTCGGCGAGGTCGGCCAGGCGCAGCGAGGAACGGTCGGCCAGCCGGTGGCCGGAGGGCAGGACCGCGCAGACTTCTTCGGTCAGGAGGGTGTGCGTCTCCAAGCCGTCGGCCAGCGGCGGGCGCGTGAAGCCAGCGTCGAACCGGCCGCCGCGCACCCCGTCGACTAGTTCGGCGATCGGGACTTCGGCGGTGGTGACGGTCAGCTCCGGCAGTTGCTCCCGGACTGCGCGCACGACCGGCGGGAGCAGGTAATTCGCCGTGCTGGCAAGGAAAGCCAGCCGCAGGGCGCCGATTTCGCCGCGGACCGCACGCGCGACCGTCGCCACCGCCGCGTCGGCACGGGCCAGCACCGCGCGCGCTTCCGGCAGGAAGAGTTCGCCGATCGCGGTGAGCCGGGCGCCGCGGGGGTCGCGGTCGAAGAGTTGCGCGCCGAGTTGGCGTTCCAGCACGGTGATCTGCTGCGAGAGCGACTGCTGTGCGATGTGAAGGGTCGCTGCCGCGCGCGTGAAGCTCGTTGATTCGGCGACGGCGACGAAGTAGCGCAGCTGCCGCAGCTCAGGGGTCACAGGCTGAGACTGTAGCCCGCCAGCGAACCGGTGTTGGCGGACCCCGGCGGGCGCGCGCCACGATCGGAGGCGGAAGAAACCACTGGAGGGACTGCTCAATGACCGAGGAAACCGACGGCCGCGTCTGGCTGATCACCGGGTGCTCCAGCGGCTTCGGCCGCGAACTCGCCCAGGCCGCGCTGGCCGCGGGGGACCGGGTCGTCGCGACCGCGCGCAAGCCGGAAACGCTCGCCGACCTCGCCGAATCCGGCGGGGACCGGGTGCGCACGGCCGCGCTGGACGTCACCGACCCGGGCCAGGTCGACGCCGCGGTGCGGACCGCGCTGGACGCGTTCGGCCGGATCGACGTGCTGGTCAACAACGCCGGGCACGGCTCGGTCGGCGCCGTGGAGGAACTGACGATGCCCGACCTGCGCGCGGTGCTGGAGGTGATGTTCTTCGGCGCGGTCGCGATGACCAAGGCCGTCGTCCCGCTGCTGCGGGAACAGGGGAGCGGGACGATCGTGCAGATGAGCTCGATGGGCGGACTGCTCGCGCCGCCCGCGTTCGGGGCCTACTGCGCGGCGAAATTCGCGCTGGAAGGCATGTCGGAGGCGCTCGCGGCGGAGGTCGCGCCGCTCGGGGTCAAGGTGCTGATCGTGGAGCCGGGCGCGTTCCGGACGTCGTTCGGCGGCGCGGCGATGCACCGCTCCCAGAAGATCGACGCCTACGCCGAAACGACCGCCGCCACCCGGGGTGCGATCGAAGGGATGGACGGGACCCAGCCCGGCGATCCGGCGAAAGCGGCGGCGGCGATCCTTCGGGCGGTGGATGCGCCCGACGCGCCATTGCGGCTCGCGCTCGGCGGTGACGCCGTGGACGCGATCCGGGGCAAAATCGAGGCCCTGACCAAGGATCTCGACTCCTGGGAGTCGGTGAGCCGGACGACCGCGCTGAACAGTTGATCGCGCGGAGTTGTCGTCCGTGAGGGGAACCCTGAGGGACTCAGAGTCCCTCAGGGTTCCCCTCACGGACCTGAAGACGCGGGGTCACGCAGCCGGGATCAGGGGTAACTCGGGACGTTGACCGGCTTCGTGCCGTCCGGTGTCACGTCGCCCGTGTCGTTCACGACGTGGGTGATCGTGCCGCGGTGGTTCAGCGACACCGTCAGCAGGCTGTACAGCTTCACTCCGCCGTTCTGCGGCACCTCGAACGCGTGATAGCTCGAAACCGCCGGGTTGGTGTCGAAGAAGCAATAACTGCCCAGGCCCCAAGCCTCGTGCGACGTCACGTCCGGGCCGACCTTGTACGCGGCGTACCCGGCGGTGCCCGGCGCGGAATTCCACGAACCCTGATCCGGGACGTCGTAAGGCATTTCGTTCTGGAAGAAGATCGTCTTCCCGTTCTGGCCGTTCCACACGACCTGGAACTTCTGGTAGTGCTCCACGAACAGCCCGGTCGCGGTCACGTTGTCGCCGTTGACGAGCACGCCGGTGTCCGCCGTGTTCGTGGTCCAGCCGACGGTGCCGCTGTTGCCGTGGTCGGCACGCCACGCCCAGACGTGGTCGACGATCGTGTCGTCGCTGTTCACGACCAGGCTGTTGGTCGCCTTGCCCGCCAGATCGCCGCCGACGCGGAAGAACACGTCCTGCAGCGAGGTCGGATTCGCCGCGTGGCTGGCGTGTTTCCCGCCTTCGCCGACGGTCAGCAGGGACTGCGAGTTCTGCGTGCCCGCGTCGAAGAGCAGGCCCTTCACCCGTACACCGTCCACATCGGACACGTGCATCGCATCGACGCCGTTGTCCGGGATCAGCGTCGGGTAGCCGATGCCGAGCACGGTCGTGCCCGGGCGGGTCACGTTCAGCGTCTGGTCGAGGTGGTAGGCGCCGGGGGTGAAGAACAGGTTGCAGCCGGAGTCGAGAGAGCTGTTGATGCTCTCCGCCGTGTCGCCGGGTTTGACGACGCGGAACTGGCTCATCGGGACGGAATCGCCGGGCGTGCCGCCGTTCGCCCAGCTCGGCCCGGACGCGTTCGTGCGCGGGGACGGCAGGAAAACGCGGTAGTTGCCGCCGTCGTCCACGTACAGGTACGGCACGTCGCGCGACACCGGCGTGGTGTCGAGGGTCGTTTCCGGCGGGTTCGGGAACGAGTTGGCCGGCGCGCCGGTGGTCCCGGAGAAGACCATGTTCCACACGCCGCCGTCCCAGCTGCCCAGCGCCGAATCCCGCGTGTACCACTGCTGCTGCGAAACCGACGCGGCCTGGCCGGACACGCGGGTGTCGGCGACGTAGCCGCCGCTCGCGTAGCCGTAGCTGGCCGGGAACAGCTGCAGCCCGCCCTTGATGTCCATCCGGCGGAACGGCGCGGCCTGCGACACCGCCCAGCGGTCGCTGCCGCTGGAAGGCGTGACGGCCATGTTCTCCGCCGACCGCCAGAAGTTCTGCAGCGCCGAGCCCTGGTCGGATCCGTTGAAGGCGTCCACGGTGATGTCGCCGTTGATCTGGACGTCGTCCGGATTCCGGCCGAGACCGGCGACCGAGGTGTAGAAGCCGACGTTGTCGTGCACCGCGTACGTGCCCGGCTTGAACAGGTGCGCGACGCGGCCCGAGCCGAACTGCGCGGTCTGCGTGTCCTTCTGCGCCTCGAAGTCCTTGTCCAGCTGGGCCTGGATCGTCGCGGAGGGCATTCCCGGGTCGAAAACGTGCACGTTCGGCCCGAAGTCCGGCTGGTCCGGCTGGCCGCCGCAGCCCGCCTGGCCGGACGCTGGGGCCGCGGCGGCGGGGACAGCCAGCCCGGCCGCGGCCAGCAAGGCCAGCATCGCGACTGCCGGGCCACGGGATCGACGAGGTCGGGGTGGTCGATAAGTCCGGTTCACGTCGGGGACACCTCCGCGGTAGGGGATTTACCCACCAGTTTGTGGTCGGCCACAACAAATTAAACGCCCAGCCGCGTGGTGCCGGTCACAACTCGGTCACGGTTGTCTGGACCACTGGCGCGATTCCGGCTATCGGAATCTCGTTCACGTCCGGGTGACGCAGCCAGCCCCGTCCCGCGTCGTGCCGCAAGATGACCTTGGACCTGCCGCCGTGAAGATCGGAGTCTCGGTGACCCGGACAGCAACGGACAAGCCCTGGCGGCTCGCTTTCACCGCCGCCGCGTCGGTTTTGGCGATGGCGTGCGGCGTCGCGACCGCCGGACCGGCCGCCGCCGCGGACTACTCGAAGGCCGGCGAGAATGTTGCCGGTTCACAAATTGTGCGCCACGAGGGCGTCCGGACCGGGAGCCCTCGGCTCGATCCGGCGGCCGGGCAGACCCTCGGCCACGACGTGAGCGGGCACCAGGGCGCGGTCGACTGGGGCCAGGCCGCCGGAGCGGGCGCCCGGTTCGCCTACGTCAAGGCGACCGAGGGCACCGGATTCGTGAGCCCGCAGTTCGACCAGCAGTACAACGGCGCGCACGACGCGGGCCTCATCCGCGGCGCGTACCACTTCGCCCGCCCGGACGTCTCCAGCGGCGCACAGCAAGCCGACTACTTCATCGCCCACGGCGGCGCGTGGCGCGGCGGCGGCTCGACGCTGCCGGGCGCGCTCGACATCGAGTACAACCCGTACGGCGACGCCTGCTACGGCAAGAGCCAGGCCGACATGACCGCGTGGATCGCCGACTTCACCCAGCGCTACCTGGCGAAACAGCGCCGCAGCGCGATCATCTACACCTCGACGTCCTGGTGGAAACAATGCACCGGGAACGCCGGCGGGTTCGGCGACACCAACCCGCTGTGGCTCGCCCGGTACGCCCCGGAGATCGGCGAACTCCCGGCGGGCTGGGACAAGCAGAGCATCTGGCAGTTCTCGCGCACCGGCAGCCTGCCCGGCGACCAGAACTACTACAACGGGCCGATGAACCGCGTCGAGGCGCTCGCCAGGGGAGGCGGTTCGTCGGCGTGATCGCCGGAAAAGCCGTACCGGAGGGGGTCCGGCCGTAGTTGGATCACCGGGTGACTTTCGCGATCGGTCTCTTCGACCTCTTCACCTATGCGATCCCCGGCGCGCTGCACCTGGCGTTCCTGGCCTATCTCGCCGGACGGCTGCACTGGCTCGACCTCGCCGCCGTCTCGCGCGGGCCGGGCGTGGTGCTGGTGATCGGGATCGTGGTGGCGAGCTACCTGCTCGGGTACCTGGCGTATCCGATGGGAACGCGGGCGTCGCGGTGGCTGCCGCGACGACGGAAGCGGGACGCGCGGGAGGAGTTCCTGCGCCGGAACCCGGCCGCGCGCGGGCGCGTCTTCGTCGAGGCGGACTCGTTTCTGCTGCTGTCGGCCCTGCAACTGCACGACGCCGACGCGGCGATGGAAGCGACGCGACTGCGCACCGCCGGGCTGATGCTGCGCAATTCCAGCCCGGCGATGGCGTTCGGGTTCGTGGCTTCGGTGGTCGAGCTGATCGTCGGGCAGCATCCCGTGTTCGCGGCCTGCGCGGCGGTGCTGTTCGCGGGCGCGTTCCCGGCGTTGGTCGCGCAAGGCCGGTTGATGTCGCATTGGGCGAGCGTGAAGACGCTGGAACTCAGCTTTTGGGTGCCGGAGGTGGAGGAGACGCTGGCGGCCAGGCAGAAGACGGAGTGACGTAGCTGCGCGCTTCTCCTTGACCAGCGCCACGCTGGCAGGTGACCCAGCTGTCCGTGAGGGGAACCCTGAGAGGGCGTCTGAGAACTGATGTCACTGGTCTGTGTTGCGGGTGAGTCGTCGGGACATGGTCATGATCATGGCGATGTGGATCATGGCTTCGTGGTGTTCGGGAAGTGTTTCGTAGTCGCGGACGCAGCGGCGGTGT
>NZ_JBHRWI010000078.1:0-37211 GCF_042647905.1 Amycolatopsis halotolerans | reverse complement strand
CTTCACCCCCGATCCCGGCGGCAGCATGACTTGACAAACCCCATTGGGAAGTCCTTTGTGGAGGGTGGCGAGCACTTCCGCGCTCCGGCGCCAGTCTTCGAGTTCGGCCAGCTGTCTGGTGGTGCGGAAGCCGATCGGGCTGAGCGGGATGCCGAGGCTGTCGCGTTTGTGGTGAACGGCGGCGAAGACGCAGCCGAGGACGTCGCCGAAGGCCAGCGACCGGATCAGGCGGAGCTTGAGGTGGTGGCAGACGGTCCCGTCCACGGCCAGCAGCGCCGCGTACGGGTGCCGCCTCAGGTTCGCTCGGGTGCCGGTCCCGGCCACGACCGCGTACAGCGCCGCACGGTCGTATGCGGGTTCGAGTTCGGCGCGGGACAGCAGCGCGGTGTGCGGGTGGCCGCGCTCGTCCACGGTGAGCAACGGGAATGCTTGTTCGTCGGCGTCGAGCGGCGGCTCCCCCGCCACCAGGCGGGCCACCTCCTCGGGCAGGTTCGGCACGTCGTCCTCCTCGGTCGGCGGGGGTCAGAGCGGCAGGACGCCCTTCCAGCGTGCACGGAGTTCGGCGCGGTAGCCCTCGTCGACCCGGTTGGCTCGCGGATACTGGTCTTTCCACGCGAACGGCTTGCAGGCGTCGACGAGCACGATCCCCATGGACAGATCGCCTGCCTCCCGTTTGGCCGGGGAGAGCCGGGGGTCGATGGCGGTGGTGGGCGAGCGCAGGACGTGGATCGACTCCGCCGGATCGACGCGGGTGAACAGCGCCCAGAGCACGTGGTTGATGTCGGTGATGTCGATGTCCTCGTCGACCGCGACGAGATAACGCTCCATGCCGCCGGTGCGCTTGCGCGAAGCGGCGGCCAGCAAAGCGTGCATGGCGTCGCCCGCACCGGTCTGCTTGATCGAGACGACCATCATGAGCTGGCGGGCGTAGGCCCACACGCCCTGGACGTTCTGGACCCCGGCTTGCTCGAGGTGGTCCCAGGTCACGGTGGCGGAGTAGAGCGGCACGGCCTGGTCGCCCGCCGGAATGGTCGGGAGCATCGGCGGCGCGCCGAGGATGATCGGGTCGTCGCGGTGCAGGATCCGCCGCACCCGCACGACGGGTTCCTGGCCGCTGTGGGTGTAGTAGCCGGTCCACTCACCGAACGGGCCCTCCAGCACGGATTCCTCCTCGGGCGGCGGCATTTCGCCGACGAGGACGATCTCCGCGCGCGCCGGGACGGGCAGGTCGGTGCCGGGCGCGGGCAGCACCTCGACGCCCTGCCCGCGCAGGCCGCCGGCCAGGTCGTACTCGGAAACGCCTTCGGGAGCGGACATCGCGGCGGCAGTGGACAGGATCGGGTCCTGCCCGACGACGACGGCGATCGGGCAGTTCCGGCCGCGCTCCCAGTACTTGTGCGCGATCGCCCGTGCGTGCCGGTTGCCCAGGAACCACACCGAAAGCCGGTCCTTGCCGTGCACGGAGACCCGGTAGGTGCCCGCGTTGACCCAGCCGGTGTCCGGGTCGCGGGTGACGACCATGCAGGAGGTGCCGATGTAGCGGCCGCCGTCGCCGTCGTGCCAGCGCGGTGCCGGGAACATAGTCACGTCGACGGCCTCGCCCTCGATGACGTTCTCCAGCACCGGTCCGTCGGCGACCTCGACCGGCGGGATCATCCGCAGGTCGCGGCTGATGTCCTTCCAGGCCCGCACGATGTCGAGCTTCGGCGTGTCGGCGGGCAGGCCGAGCGCGACGGCGCTGCGGGCCGGGGTGCCCATGAAATTGGTGAAGACCCGGAAACCGCTCGGGTAGCCGGGAATGTCGTCGAAGAGCAGCGCCGGCCCTTCGCGCTCGGCGAGCAGTTCGGTGATGCCGCCGATCTCCAGGTCCCAGTGGGCCCCTTCGACGCGGCGCACCTCGTCCTCGCCGAGAGCTTCGGTCAGATGCTCGAGGTAATGCCGGAGATCACGGAATGCGGTCATGCCCCCACTGTGCGATTTTCGCGGGGCACCACTCCAGTCACTGCCTCGAACTCGCCGGATACCGCCACGGATTACGCTCGACACCGTGGAACTCCTCGATCTCCAGCTCGTCCACGCTCTCTACGTCGACGGTCGCGCGTCGTTCCGCCGCATCGCCGCGGTGCTCGGCGTCTCCGAGCAGACGGTCGCCCGCCGCTACCGCAGGCTCCGCGAAACCGGGGCCGTCCGGGTCGTCGGCCGGCTCGACCCCCGTTTTCTGGGGCACGCCGAGGAATGGGTGCTGCGGGTGCGGTGCGCCCCGTCCGCGACGCTCGCCGTCGCGACGGCACTCGCCGAGCGGTCCGACACCTACCGGATCCAGCTCGCCTCCGGCGGCACCGAGATCGGCTGCCACATCCAGACTTCCGACCAGCGGGCCCGCGACGCGCTCCTGCTGGACAAGCTCCCCGCCACCCGCCAGGTGACTTCGGTCGAGGCGCACCAGGTGCTGCGCCTGTTCCGCGGCGGCCCGGACGGCTGGCACACGCCGATCGCGTCGCTGAGCCCCGGGCAGGTCGCCGAACTGGCCCCGCCGTCGCCGGAGGCGGAGCCGCTCGACCTCGACGAGGGCGACCGGCCGCTGCTGGACGAACTGGCTCGCGACGGGCGCGCGAGCCACGCCGCACTGGCCGCGAGCACCGGCTGGCACGAGTCGACGGTCCGCCGCCGCATCGACCGGCTGAGGACGAGCGGGACGCTCTATTTCGGCGTCGACTTCGACGAGCACCTGCTGGGCTGGTCCAGCCACACCCTGCTGTGGATCTCGGTCAGCCCGGCGGCCCTCGGCGCCGCGGGCGCCGCTCTCGCCCGCTGCCCGCAGATCGCCTACGCCGCGGCCACCACCGGCCCGACCAATCTTCTGGCCACCGCTCTCTGTGCCGACGCCGGCGCCCTCTACGAATTCATCACCGGCCAGGTCGGTTCGCTGCCCGGCGTGCAGACGGTCCAGACCGCTCCGGTCCTGCGCGTGGTCAAACGGGCCGCAGCTTTCCCCTGATCGTCCGGACAACTGAGGCCGCCAGGACTCAAGCCCGACTGTATAGGTCGTTATACACTTGCTTCGGAACGCAGAGCGAGCGTGGCGCGCTCCCCTGCCGGAAAGCACGCCACGCTCGCGGTTGTTCCTACGCTCCGGCGAGACCCCGGCGCTTCAGCAGCGGCTCGATCTCCGGCGCGCGGCCGCGGAAGGTCGCGAACGCCTCCATCGGGTCGACGCTGCCGCCGAGGCCCAGCAGGGTCGACCGGAAGTGGTCGCCGTTCTCCCGCTTCAGGCCGCCGTTTTCGGTGAACCACTCGACGGTGTCCGCGTCGAGCACCTCGCTCCAGATGTAGGAGTAGTACCCGGCGCTGTAGCCGCCGGAGAAGACGTGGTTGAAGTACGTTGTCCGGTAGCGCGGCGGAACGCTTTCCAGCGCCACGCCCGCCTTTTCCAGCGCTTCGGCCTCGAACCGCTGCACGTCCTCCACCCGGTCGTCCGGGCCGAGGCGGTGCCACGCGAGGTCGAGCAGCGTGGCGGCGAGGTACTCGGTCGTGCGGAAGCCCTCGCCGTACTGCTGCGCGGCCTCCAGCAGCTCGACCTGCCCGGCCGGCAGCGGCTCCCCCGTCTCGTGGTGCTTGGCGTAGTTGGCCAGGATTTCCGGCCACAGCATCCACATCTCGTTGACCTGCGACGGGTACTCGACGAAGTCGCGCGGCACGTTCGTGCCGGTGAAGGTCGGGAACTCCACGCCGGAAAGCAGCGAGTGCAGCGCGTGCCCGAACTCGTGGAACGCGGTGCGCACCTCGTCGAGCGAGAGCAGGGTCGGCTCCCCCTCGCGCGGCTTGGTCACGTTCAGCACGTTGACCACGACCGTGCGCCGCCCGAGCAGCCGCGACTGGTCCACGAAGTTGTTCATCCACGCGCCGCCGCGCTTGGAGTCGCGGGTGTAGTAGTCCATCAGGAACAGGCCGAGCCCGCTGCCGTCGGCGTCGAAGACCTCGAAGACCCGCACCTGCGGGTGGTACTTCGGCAGGTCGTTCCGCTCGGTGAAAGTCAAGCCGTACAAACGGTTCGCGGCCACGAACACGCCGTCGTGCAGCACCCGGTCCAGCTCGAAGTACGGCCGCAGCGCCGCGGTGTCCAGCCGGAACCGCTCGCGCTCCACCTTCGACGCGTAGAACGCCCAGTCCCACGGCTGCAACGTCGCGCCGGGCACGTCGGCTTCCAGCAGCTTCTGCAGCTCCGCGGCCTCGGTGCGCGCGTTCGCGACCGCCACCGGCGCGAGCCGCTCGAGCAGCCCGCCGGCGGCTTCGACGGTCTTGGCCGTCTCGTCCGCGATCACGTACGCCGCGTGGTTCGGATAGCCCAGCAGCGCGGCCCGTTCGGCCCTCAGCCGCGTGATCTCCTCGACGATCGCGTTGTTGTCGTAGGCGTTTCCGCGGTTGCCGCGCGACACCGAAGAGGTGAAGACGCGCTCGCGCACCGAACGGTTCTCCAGCGACGCCACGGCCGCCTGCGCGGTGGGCAGCGTCAGGGTCAGCACGTACTTGCCCTCGAGCCCGCGCTCGGCCGCCGTCTGCGCCGCCGCCGCGATCGCGCTTTCGCCGAGACCGGCCAGCTCCGCGGCGTCGTCGAGCACGACCGCGAGTTCGTTGGTGTCCCGCAACAGGTTCTGCGAAAAACGGGTCTGCAGCGTGGAAAGCTGCTCGTTCAGCGCGCGCAGCTTCGCCTGGTCGTCCTCGGGCAGCCCGGCTCCGGCCCGGCTGAAGTCGGTGTAGCGGCGCTCCAGCAACCGCAGCGCCTCCGTGCTCAGCCCCAGCTCCGCGCGCTTCCGGTACAGCGCGTCGATGCGGGCGAACAGGCGCGGGTTCAGGTGGATCGCGTCCTCGTGGGCGGCCAGCTTCGGAGCGAGCTCGGCCTGGATCTCCTGGACCTCGTCGGTCGCGTTCGAGCCCGAGATGTTGAAGAAGGTGCCCGACACCCGCGTCAGCAGCGCCCCGGCCCGCTCCAGCGCCGCGATGGTGTTCTCGAAGGTCGGCTCGGCCGGGTCATCGGCGATCCGCTCCACGTCGGCCGCGTGCTCGGCGAGACCGGCCTCGAAGGCGGGCCGGTAGTGCTCGTCGGCGATCCGGTCGAACGGCGGCAGCTCGTACGGCAGGTCGCTGGGGACGGCGAACGGGTTGTCCGGGGAAATCATTCGGGTTTGCGCTCCTGGTTCTCCACAGGGTTCTCCGCGTGGTTCCGCCCACCCTACGGGGTCTGGCATCCGACGGAAGGACTGTCGATCGTCAGCGGCCCGTGCTTCCGCCGACGACGGCGTCGCTGGAACCCTTCTTGGCACGGCCGCCTTTCTTGGGCGGCGGCGGCACGATCCCGGCCAGATCGCCGCCGTGCTCGTTCACCCGGAGCACGAACGGCCGCGTCTCGGTGTAGCGGACGACCGACACCGCGGCCGGGTCCACGACGATCCGCTGGAAGGCGTCGAGATGCTGGCCCAGCGCGTCGGCCAGGATCGACTTGATCACGTCGCCGTGGCTGCACACGACCCACACCGCGTGGTCGCCGTGCTCGGCGGTGATCCGGGCGTCGTGCGCGCGGATCGCGGCCACCGCGCGCGCCTGCATTTCGGCGAGCCCCTCCCCGCCCGGGAAGACCGCCGCCGACGGGTGCGCCTGCACCACGCGCCACAGCGGTTCCTTCACCAGGGTCTTGAGCTCCCGGCCGGTCCACTCGCCGTAGTCCACTTCGGACAGCCGCGGTTCGACGACCTTCGCCAAGCCCCGCGCGGCGGCCAGCGGCGCGACGGTCTGCTTGCAGCGCAGCATCGGCGACACCACCAGCTCGGCGACCGGCACCCCGGCGAAGCGCTCGACGAGGGCGGCGGCCTGTGCCCGGCCGGTGTCGTCCAGCCCGACCTTCGGGGTGCGCCCGGCGAGGACGCCCGAGCCGTTGGCCGTGGACTTTCCGTGCCGGAGCAAGATGACCGTACTCACGACGCCACCCTAACCGGTGATCCGCGCGTTCAGCCGCCCGCGGGTCCCGCGTTCGGGTCGAGCACGCCGCCGAAGACCAGGCCGAACAGCACGACGCCGAGCACGACGCGGTAGATCACGAACGGCACGAAGCTGCGCTTCTTGATGTAGGCCATCAGCCACGCGATCACCAGGTAGCCGACGCCGAACGCGACCAGCGTGGCCAGGATCGTCGGCCCCCACTGCGCGTTCTCGCCGTTCTTGCCGATGTCGGTGAGCTTGTACAGCCCCGAGCCGAACACCGCGGGAACCGCGAGCAGGAACGAGTACTCGGCGGCTTCCGAACGCGTGTAGCCCATCAGCAGACCGGCGCTCGTCGTGCCGCCTGAGCGCGAGACGCCCGGGATCAGCGCGAGCGCCTGCGCGAAGCCGTACGCCAGGCCGTGCGGCACGTTCAGGTGGTCCAGCGTCCGCTGCTGCTTCGCGGTGCGGTCGGCGAACAGCAGGATCAGGCCGAACACGATCAGCGTCGTCGCGGTGATCCGCAGGTCGCGGAAGGCCTTGTCGATCTCGTCCTGCAAGAGCAGGCCGAGCACCACGATCGGCAGCGAGCCGACGATGATCAGCCAGCCCAGCCGCGCGTCCGGGTCGCGTCGCCAGTCCGGGCGGTAGATCGAGAAGAACCAGGCGCGCAGGATCCGGCCGATCTTCGGTCCGAAGTAGAGGATCACCGCGAGCTCGGTGCCGATCTGGGTCACCGCGGTGAACGCCGCGCCCGGATCGCCCCAGCCTGACAGCGCGGCGACGATCCGCACGTGCGCGCTCGAGGAGATCGGCAGGAACTCCGTGAGCCCCTGCACCAGCCCCAGCACCAGGGCCTCGAACCATCCCATCAGGCCGCTCCCGCCGGTTCGCCCGCCCGCAGCGGGCGCAGTCCGATTCGCACGGTCGGGAACCTATCGGGTGGTTCCTGAGGGTTCCCGGGAGGGCGCCGGTCCACGCCAGGACTTGAGGCCCGCGGGTGACGGCCGGGCGGCGGTGCGGGGAACCCTGAGTCAACGCGCCAGGAACTGAAGATTGCGGCATGGACGCACTGCTGGCGTGTTTCCGCAGCTCAGCTGGCTCGATCCGGTTGAGCGCACGTCGCCGCTGGCCCCGGGCCCGGGAACGGAAGCCGGGTCGTGGTCCGTGAAGGGCTCCTTGAGGGAATCAGATTCCCTCAAGGAGCCCTTCACGGACCACAAGACGCAGCCACTTGGTAACGAATCGGGCATTTCGGCACCGCTGACGTCCTTTGTGGATGGTCAGCGGCCCGAGGTCACGCGGCTTGAGTTCCTGGCATGGGGAGGCAGAGTCCCTCGGGGTTCCCCGCGCGGACCCGCGGCCGCATTTCGTCGACACGCGTCACCTTGATCGGGTCGCGGGGGGTGCGCCCACTAGGCTCGGCGGTCGTGGAAAAGCGACAGCTCGGCCGGTCGGGACTGCGGATATCGCGGATGGCCCTCGGCACCATGACGTGGGGCGGCGACACCGATCCGGACGAGGCGGCCAGCCAGCTGGTCGCGTTCGTCGACGCGGGCGGCACGCTCGTGGACACCGCCGACCTGTACGCCGGCGGCGAGGCCGAGCGGATGCTCGGCGAACTGCTGTCGGACCTGGTCCCGCGCGAGGACATCGTGCTGGCCACCAAGACTGTCGCCCGCCGCGGGGACGGCCCGTTCGGCGGCGGGGCCTCGCGCGGTGCGCTGCTGTCCGCGCTCGAAGGATCGCTGCGGCGGCTTCGCACCGACCACATCGACCTGTGGCAGCTGCACGCGTGGGATTCCTGCGTGCCGATCGAGGAAACGCTGTCCGCGCTCGATTACGCCGTGACGAGCGGCAAGGTCCGCTACGTGGGCGTGTCCAACTACGCGGGCTGGCAGCTCGCGACGGCCGCCTCACTGGCCACCGTGCCGCTCGTGTCCGGGCAGTTCGAGTACTCGTTGCTGGAACGCGGCATCGAACGCGAAGTCGTCCCGGCCGCCGCGCACCACGGGATCGGCGTGCTGCCGTGGGCTCCGCTCGGCCGCGGCGTCCTCACCGGGAAGTACCGCACCGGCACGCCCGCGGACTCGCGCGGCGCGTCCTCCGAGTACGCGGGATACGTCGAACACCACCGCACCGAACGCGCCGCACGGATCGTGCAGGCCGTCGTGACCGCCGCCGAGGGCCTCGGCACGTCGCCGCTCGCGGTGGCGCTCGCCTGGGTCCGGGACCGGCCCGGCGTGGCCGCCCCGGTCGTCGGAGCGCGCGACACCGGCCAGCTCACCGGCTCGCTCGCGGCCGAGGACCTGACCCTTCCCCCGGCCATCCGCAGCGCGCTGGACGACGTCAGCGGCGTCGGCTTCGGCTATCCGGAACGGGGCACCCGGTGAGCCGCAGGTGTCGGGTCGGTGACACGGGCGTGACGGTTCGGCATTCGGAGAGGATGCTGGAGGGACCTGTTCGCCGGAGCTTTGCTGGAGGTTTCAAGGTGCGTCGGCTCACCGCCGCGTCGCGGATCGCGATCCCGCTGGCCGGTGCGCTCGCGCTGTCCGCCTGCTCGTCCTCGGCCGAACCGAAGGACAACCTGCAGGTCGTGGCCAATCCGACCGCCGCGAAACCGGCCGTCTCCCCCGCCCGCGCAGTGCCGCCGGCCGGGCAGGTGCTGCCGATGCCGGTGGTGTCCGCGATCGCGACCGACCCGCAGAGCCACACCCTCGTCGTGGCGCTCTCACAGCCGCCTGAGCTGCGACTTTACGATCTCGGCTCGCTCGGAGCCCCGAAGAAGACGGTCGCCCTCCCCGGTCCGGCGGAATCGCTCAGCGTGTCCGGCGGCCAGGCGCTCGCCGGGGTCCCGGGCAAGGGCGTGCTCGCCCGCGTCGCGCTGCCGAGCGGGCAGCTGACCGCCGAGAAGGTCGCCGGACAGCCCGCCGCCGGAACCGCCGACGGACCGGACACGCTCGTCGCGGTCCGCGACCGCAAGGCCGTCGAGGTGCTGGCCAACGGCACCGTCGCGAAGACGATCACCGGCCAGCTGTACAGCGCCGACGACGTGGTCAACACCGGCAACGGCGTCGTGGTCCTCGACCGGCTGCGCACCGCCGTGTTCAGCGTGGACGTCCAAGCCGGAACCATGGACGAAGGCCTCCGCGCGGGCGACGGCGCGGCCAACGCGGTCGCCGATTCGTACGGCCGCGTGCTGGTCACCGACGCCCGCGCGGGCGCACTGCTCGCGTTCTCCACCAACCCCCTGATCCTCCGCCAGCGCTACCCGGTCCCGGGCGGTGCGTACGGCATCGCCTACGACGCGAAACGCAGCCTGGCGTGGATCACCCTGACCGCCCGCAACGAGGTCGTCGGCTACGACGTCCGCGGCGGAGAGCCCGTCGAGAAATACCGATTCCCGACCGTGCGCCAGCCGGACACGGTGGGCGTCGACGACCAGAGCGGCCGCGTGTTCGTCGGCTCGGCCGCGGGAGAAGGGACCCAGGTGATCCAGCCATGACGACAGTCGACGAGGCGGTGGTCGAAGGGGATTGGGAGTATCGCCGCCTGCGCCTCCCCCCTGCGGTGTCCCGGCGCGCGGCGATGATCCAGCTTTCGATTCACGCCGAGTTCGCGGGATGGGAGCTGCGGACGGTGCGGCTGTATGCCGACGGGACTCGGCGGGTTTGGCTGCGGCGGAAGCGGTCCGCTGTGGATCACTCGACTGGGTTGGCTACCTGAGGCGTTGATCGCGGGGCTTGGCTGTGCGGGCGGCGCCGGTTTTCGACACCGCCCGCCCATCCTCAGCTGAGCGCGGCCATCCACTCCGCCCACTTGGCTTCCTCGGCCGCCGCGTCCACGTCCGGCGCGACGATGTGGTGGGTCGCCACCAGCGGGCCGCGGAAGCCTTGCATGAAGCAGAAAAGACCCTCGTCAGTACGGATTCCGACGGTCTGGTCGTTCACGGCGTAAAGCACGCCGTCGGCACCGGCCAGCCGGACCTTCGCGCCGACGGTCAGCTCCTCCACGCCCAATTCCTTCGCCAGCGCGGCCCACAGCGCAGGCCAGTCCGCGATCACCGTCGGCCCGAACGCGGTGACCGGCTTCGCTGTCCGGCCCGGGAAGTGCCGCACGAACTCCACCAGGTTGCGGAAGAACAGCGCGCCGCCCGCCTGCATGGCCTCGAACTCGTCCGCCCAGTCGTCCCCGGGCAGGAAGCCGCTCGTGACGCAGCGGATCACCGAACTGCCGCCGTCGCGGCCCTCGACGAGGAATTCGTACGCGATCCGCCGTCCGTCCGGCCCCGGTTCGCCGCCGTAGGCCAGGCGGTTCGGCGGGTCCCACGCGGTGATCGCGTGCGTCGGCTCGTAGGCGGCGAACGCTCCGCGCACCGCGCCGCCGACCCCGCCTTCGACCTCGTTGTGGCCCATGAACCAGGAGTCGATGCCCGGCCCGATCGCGATCGCGGCCCAGACCTGTTCCGGCTCGACCGGGACCTCGGCGACGTCGATCTCCCGGAATTCCTTACCCATGCTCATTTTCCTCCCCCATCGGCACGCTCGGGTGCACCGCCAGCACGACCCGGTGCGCACGGCCGTTCTCGGCCTTTTCGTCGTGGTACTTCCCCACCAGCGTGGTCACCGCGGTCGCCAGTTCTTCGGCGAACGCGGCCCGGTCGGCCGCCGAGGCGAACCGGACCTCGCCGTCCAGCGCGAAGGTCGCGACGCGCTTTTTCGCTTTCGCCGCACCGGTGATCAGGATTCCGACGTCGCGCACCAGCCGTCCCGCGACCGCCAGCAGCCAGCGCGCGGACAGCCGGTCCGGCGACTGCGCCGGGTCGGGCTGCACGGCCGCGAGCGCGGTCGGCGAGATCACGTACGACGACGCGGTCGCCCGCATCATCCGCTCGGTGACGTTGCCTTTGCGCCGCTCCTCGACCAACTCCACGAGCCCGTGCTTTTCCAGCGCGCGCAAGTGGTAGTTCACTTTCTGCCTCGGCAGGTCGACGCGGGCGGCCAGCATCGTCGCCGAGGCCGGCTGCGCCAGTTCGGCCAGCAGCCGGGCGCGGACCGGGTCCAGCGACACCTCGGCCGCGGCCGCGTCCTCGATCACCGCAACGGGAAACATGCGTCCCATCGTCGCGTCAGAACACTCAGCTTGTCAAGACAGATTTTGTTGTCGGTGGACCTCGTTGACGACCGCCGCGATCCGCGGGACCACCTGCGCGGCGGCCTCCAGCGGGACGACGTGCCCCACGCCGGGCAGCACGACGGCGTATCCCCGGGCGAGCCCGCGCACGAATTGCTCGACGTCGGCGGGCGCGACGATCCGGTCCCGCTCCCCCACGATCGCCGTCACCGGCAGGTCTCCGGCCAGCGTCAACGCGGCGTCGCGCGCATAGGCGTCGAGCGCGGGCCGAAACTGCGAGATGGTGTGCGGCCAGTTGCCGCGGATCATCTTGACGGTCAGCTCGACCAGGTCCGGGTCGGGATCGTCGCCGAACAGCCACCAGCGCAGCCCGGCGCTCACCGCGCGGCTGGTGTGCTCGCGGACCAGGCCGTACAGCTTCGCGCCCAGCACCATTTCCAGGTCCTGCGCGACTTTCCCGAGCGCGTTGGGCCAGGCCGCGGACGCCTCGGTGGCGATCCGCCCGGACGACGTCGACAGCAGCACCAGCCCGCCGGCGCGCGCGGCGAACAGCTCCGGATGCCGCTGGGTCAGCGACATGACCGCGAGCCCGCCCATGTCGTGCCCGACCAGCACGACGCGACCGTGCGGGACGGCCCGCTCGATCACCTCGGCGAGGTCGTCCGCGAGCCGGCCCATCGTCGCGGTGCCGCGCGCGGCCCGGCCGGATTCGCCGTGCCCGCGGTGGTCGTAGCTGACCACCGCGAGCGGCTGCTCGACCGCGTCCGGGAGCACCGGGGCGATCCGGCCCCAGCTGCGCTGGTCGAGCGCGTAGCCGTGCAGCAGCACGACCGTCACGGCCGCCGCCGGATCGCCCCTGCGCACGAGGTGCAGGGGCGATCCGTCGGCGAGCCGGAACCCGGGCATCAGGACGAGCGGAGGAACCGGTCCAGCACACGGACGCCGAACTTGAGCGCGTCGACCGGGACGCGCTCGTCGACCCCGTGGAAGAGCCCGGAGAAGTCGAGGTCGGCGGGCAGTTTCAGCGGCGCGAAGCCGAAGTTGCGGATGCCGAGCTGCTGGAACGACTTCGCGTCGGTGCCGCCGGAGAGCATGTACGGCAGGGTGCGCGCGCCCGGGTCCTCGGCGAGCACCGCGGCGGTCATGGCGTCGACGAGAGCTCCGTCGAACGTCGTCTCGACCGGCGGCAGCTCCATCCACTCCTTCTCGATGTCCGGGCCGAGCAACTCGTCCAGCTCCCGGTCGAACGCCTCGAGCCGGCCAGGCAGGATGCGGCAGTCCACCGCCGCCTCGGCCACCGACGGAATCACGTTCGACTTGTAGCCCGCGGTGAGCATCGTCGGGTTCGCGGTGTCGCGCAGGGTCGCGCCGATCATCCGGGAGATGTTGCCCAGCTTCGCGACCGCGCCCTCGAGATCGTCCTCGGGAAAGTCCCAGCCGGTGATCTCCGTGACCCCCGCGAGGAACTCGCGCACGGAATCGGTCAGCACCAACGGGAACTGGTGCTGTCCCAGCTTCGCCACGGCCTCGGCCAGCTTGGTGACCGCGTTGTCGCGATGGATCATCGACCCGTGGCCCGCGGTGCCGCGCACGCGCAGCTTCATCCAGCGGATGCCCTTCTCGGCCGTCTCGATCACATACGCGCGGACGTTGTCCTTCAAGGTGATCGAGAAGCCGCCGACCTCGCTGATCGCCTCAGTGACCCCCTCGAACAACTCCGGCCGGTGCTCGACCAGCCACTGCGCCCCGAACTTGCCGCCCGCTTCTTCGTCGGCGACGAACAGGAACACGAGGTCACGCGGCGGCACGATATTGTTGATCTTGTAGTGCCGGGCCAGGGCCAGCGTCATGCCGACCATGTCCTTCATGTCGACCGCGCCGCGCCCCCACACGTACCCGTCCTGGACCGCCCCCGAGAACGGATGCACCGACCATTCGGCCGGATCCGCGGGGACGACGTCGAGGTGGCCGTGGATCAGCAACGCCCCGCGACTGGGGTCCGCCCCAGGGAGCCGCACGATAACGTTGTGCCGGTCCTTGCCGCCGGACTCGACGTAGGTGATCTCGTACCCGGCGTCGGTCAGCTTCTCCGCGACGTACTCAGCCGCGACGCGCTCCCCCACGAGGGTTTCGGGGTCGCCGGTGTTGGTGGTGTCGATGCGGATCAGCTCGCTGGTAAGCGTGACAGCCTCGTCCGCGGCGGCGTCGATCAAGTTCGGTTGGGTCACCGGCCATTCCTATCATCCGCAGCGGAGAGACGCCGTCGTCCCGGCGAGTGGAACCCGGCACCGGGCGCGCCGAGCAGAAGTCCGTGAGGGGAACCCCGAGGGAATCAGAGTCCCTCAGGGTTCCCCTCACGACCCGCATTCCCTCAAGGACCCCTTCACGGACCGCCCCCACGGCCGAGATCGCGGCGCACCCAATGTGGCATTGGGTGCATCGCACGCACCCAATGTGGCGTTCGGTGCATCGCACGCACCCAATGCCACATTGGGGCGCTAGCCCCAACCCGAAACCGCCGCCGATGCACCCATGATCGAGGCACCCAGCCCCTCCCCCCAACCCCGATACGAAGCCTCCTCTGCGGTTCGGGGGTGCTTGTCAAGGCATCTTTCCCGCCTTGACAAGCACCCCCGAACCGTCAGCACAATCAACCTTCGGGGTGCCCCACGCAACCAAGGCGGCAATGTCGCCGCCAGGCGACGAGCCGCCCCCATCACCCCGCCCCCACCGACTGATCCGCCAGTCAACCCAAGATCGCAACTCCTTGGCACAAAACCAAAATCTCAAACCGTTACGTGTCCAACCCCACCAGAGTTGCGATTTTCGCAACGCGCGGTTACCGTCTCCGGCCATGGACGAAACAGACCAGCTGAGAGAACGAGTGCGCCAGCTGATCCAGTCCATGCCCGTCCCCCAGCGCGAGTTCGCCGCCGCCATCGGCCTGGACCAGACCAAACTCTCCAAGGCCCTCAACGGCTCCCGCCGGTTCTCCCCGCACGAGCTCGTCCGCGTGGCCGAGTACTCCGGCGTCACCGTGAATTGGCTGCTCAACGGCAGCGACGACGCCAAAACCGTCACCGCCGTCCCCGCCCCCGCGGCGGGAACAGCGAGCGACCCCGACGACCTGGCCCACTCCGAGCCACGACGGCGGATCCTCGAAACCGCCTGGCGGCTCATCGCCGAACGCGGCTATCACCGGGTGCGCATCTCCGACATCGCCCAGGCGTGCGGCACCAGCACCGCGGCCATCCACTACCACTTCCCCACCAAAACCGAAGTTCTCGACGAAGCGTTGCGGCGCAACGTGAAGCTCGCTTTCGACCGCCAGGTCGCCGAGCTGCACGCGGTGCCCGGCGCGCACGACCGGCTGCTCAAGCTCGTCGAACTCCAGCTGCCCACCGAGGGCCTGCTGCGCGCCGAATGGTCGGTGTGGCTGCAGGTCTGGAACGAGGTCGCGCTCGACCCGCGGCTGCGTTCGCTCTACACCGATTCCTACGACCGCTGGTATCAGACCATTCTCATGACCATCCGCACCGGCCAAGAGCAGGGCGTGTTCCGCCTGGCCGACCCCGAGGCCGCCACCGCGCAGCTCACCGCGCTCATCGACGGCCTTGGCATCCAGGTGCTGACCGGGCGTCCCGGCAGCACAGTGGGCGCGATGCGCGCGCACCTGCACGACTTCATCGACCGCTCGATCGTCCAAGGAGCCTGATGAACCACGAGGTCATCGTCACCTGCGCGCTCACCGGCGCGGGGGACACCACCCGCCGGAGCCCGCACGTCCCGGTCAGCCCGGCGCAGATCGCCGAAAGCGCCATCGAGGCCGCCAACGCCGGCGCGGCCGTGGTCCACATCCACGTGCGCGAACCCGAAACCGGCGCCCCGTCGCGAGACGTCGCGCTGTACCGCGAGGCGGTGCGGCTGGTCAAAGAGTCCGGTGTGGACGTCGTCGTCAACCTCACCGCGGGCATGGGCGGCGACCTCGTCATCGACGCCGAAGACCCGCTCAAGCCGGTCGACGGCACCGACCTCGTCAACGCGCACGACCGGCTCCCGCACGTCGAAGAACTCCTGCCGGACATCTGCACGCTCGACTGCGGTTCGCTGAACTTCGGCGAGGGCAACCAGCTTTACGTGTCCACTCCGGACATGCTGCGCACCGGCGCGAAGCGGATCCAGGAGCTGGGCGTGAAGCCCGAACTGGAGATCTTCGACACCGGCAACCTCTGGTTCGCCACGAAGATGGTCGAAGAAGGCCTGATCGATCCGCCGCCGCTGTTCCAGCTCTGCATGGGAATCCCGTACGGCGCGCCGCCGGATCCCGGGCTGCTGCAGGCGATGGTGCACCTGCTGCCGGAAGGCGCGCAGTGGGCGTCGTTCGCCATCGGACGCGACCAGATGCCGTGGGTCGCCCAGTCGGTGCTGCTGGGCGGGCACGTCCGGGTCGGGCTGGAGGACAACCTCTACCTCGCGCGCGGCGTCAAGGCCACCAACGGCCAGCTCGTGGAACGCGCGGTGGACATCGTGCAGAAGCTCGGCGCGGACATCGCCGGCCCCGATCGGGCGCGCGAGATCCTCGGCTTGAAGGAGCGCGTGAATGCCTGAGCCCACTGAGACCACTGTGGACACTGTCGCCTGCATCGGAGCCGGAGTCATCGGCGGCGGCTGGGTCGCGCATTTCCTCGCCCAGGGCTTCGACGTCCGGGCCTGGGACCCCGCGCCGGACGCGGCCGAGAAGCTCGAACGTCTCGTCAACGCGGCGTGGCCCGCACTCACCGAACTGGGCCTCAAGCCCGGGGCAAGCCGCGATCGCCTCACCGTCACCGCGACACTCGCGGAAGCCGTCGACGGCGTGGGCTTCGTCCAGGAAAGCGCGCCGGAAGACTTGGCGCTCAAGCAGAAACTGCTCGCCGACATCGACGCTGTCACCGCGCCGGACGTCGTGATCGCTTCGTCCACCTCCGGCTACGGCATGACCGAAATGCAGGTCGCCGCGAAGACGCCGGAACGGCTCGTGGTCGGGCATCCGTTCAACCCGCCGTACCTGATCCCGCTGGTCGAGGTCGCGGGCGGGAAGCTCAGCGCGCCGTGGGCGGTCGAGCGGGCCGCCGAGTTCTACCGGCGCGTCGGCAAGTCCGTGATCACCATGGACCGCGAGGTGCCCGGGTTCATCGCGAACCGGCTCCAGGAAGCGCTCTGGCGGGAAGCCCTGCACATGGTCGCGAACGGCGAGGCGACCGTCGAGCAGATCGACCTCGCGATCACCGACGGGCCGGGCCTGCGCTGGCCGGTCCAGGGCCCGATGCTCACCTTCCACCTGGCGGGCGGCGAAGGCGGCATGGCGCACATGCTGGACCACTTCGGACCGTCGCTGAAGTCGCCGTGGACCCGGCTCGAAGCGCCCGAACTCACCAAGGACCTGCGCGACGCCGTGGTCGCCGGCTGCGACGACGAGGCCGACGGGCGCACGATCGCCGACCTGATCGCCGAACGCGACCGGGCGGTCATCGCGATCCAGCGCGCGGTCGGGCAGGCCCGTCGTGGCTGAGTACCGCGACCGGGTCCGTCCGGAGTGGATCGACTACAACGGCCACCTCTCCGAGCCCTACTACGTCCTCGTCTTCGGCGACGCGACCACCGCGCTGATGGACATCGTCGGACTCGGTCCCGGCTACCGCGAGAGAACCGGGGCGTCGCTGTACACAGTGGAGGCGCACGTCCGGTACCTGCGCGAAGTCGGCGCGGACGCCGAACTCGACGTGACGACCACTGCGGTGTCAGTCGGCGCGAAAAAGGTGCGGCTCTGCCACGAAATGCGGGTCGCCGGCGAACTCGTCGCCACCGAAGAGCTGTTGTGCCTGCACGTTTCCGGGGGCCGCGCGACGCCGTTCCCCGCCGACGTGGCCAGCGCGCTTGAGGCGCACCTCGCCCCGGTCCCGGACTACGCGGGGCGTGCTATCTCCTGATCCCCTCCCCTCCCCTCCCCCCTCGTGAGCGGCAATCCCGGTTCTCGCCGGGATTGCCGCTCACCCGCTCGAAAGTCACCCATGGAAGCCCGATGTAAACCGACCAACGTTTCCCGCCGCCGATTCCTCACCGCCGCCCTCGCCGGCACCGCGCTCGTCGGCGCCGCTCCCCTGCTGGCCGCCTGCGGCTCCACCGTCGCCGCGGCCGTGCCTTCCGGGCCGCCCAAACGAGGCGGCACCCTCCGCGTCGGCGTCACCGGCGGCGGCGCGTCCGACACGCTCGACCCGCACATCCCGGCCACGAACCCGGACATCGCGCGGGTGCTCAATCTCTACGAGCCGCTCCTGCTGCGCGATCACGACTACCGGCTCCAGATGCTGGTCGCCGAATCGCTGAAGTCCTCGCCGGACGCGCGCACCTGGACCGCCGTGCTCCGCTCCGGCATCCGCTTCCACGACGGCCGCCCGGTGACCCCGGCCGACGTCGTCGCGACCTTCCGCCGGATCACCGACCCGAAGGACCCGAAGAGCGGCGCGGCCGGGCTGACCATGCTCGGCGAGGTCGTCGCCACCGGCGACCGCACCGTCGAATTCCGCCTCACCTCCCCGAATTCCGGCTTCGACGACCTGCTCGGCCAATACAGCCTCGGCATCGTCCCCGCCGATTTCGACGTCAAGCGGCCGATCGGCACCGGACCGTTCAAAGCCGACACGTTCACCGCCGGCCTGCAGAGCACCTTCGTGCGCAACGAGCACTACTGGCGGCCGGGAGAGCCATATCTGGACCGGTTGTCGCTCATCAACTTCTCCGACGACGACGCCCGGATCAACGCCCTCCTCTCGTCCCAAGTGGACGCCATCGACCAGGTCCCCGTCGCGCTCGTGGACGTGCTCCGCAGCGACCCGCGCGTCCAGGTGCTGCGGTCGGAAACCGGGACCTGGCTGCCGTTCACCATGCGGGTCGACCGCCCGCCGTTCAACGACGTCCGCGTGCGCCAGGCGCTGCGCCTGGTGGTCGACCGCGAGCAGATGATCAACCAGGTGCTCAGCGGGCAGGGCCGGGTCGGCAACGACCTGTACGCGCCCTTCGACCCCGCGTACAACCGGCAACTGCCGCAGCGCAAGCAGAACATCGCCGAGGCGAAACGCCTGCTCGCCGCAGCGGGCAAGCCGAACCTCGACATCGAACTGGTCACCGCGCCGATCCAGGCCGGTGCGGTCGAGGCCGCGCAGGTGTTCCAGCAGCAGGCCAAGGCGGCGGGCGTGAACGTGCGGATCCGGAAGATCGACACCACCACGTTCTACGGCGAGAACTACCTGTCCTGGGATTTCGCGCAGGACTTCTGGTACACGCGCAACTACCTGCCGCAGGTCGCGTCCGGTTCGCTGCCGAAGGCGCCGTACAACGAAACCCATTGGAACGACCCGGAATTCACCGACCTCGTCACGCGGGCGAGCGCCACGGTCGACCCGAAGGCGCGCGCGGAGCTGCTCCGCCGGGCACAGCAGATCGAGTACGAACGCGGCGGCCTGATCGTCTGGGGGTTCGTCGACCAGGTCGACGCCTATCAGTCCTATGTGGCCGGTTTCGTGCCGGACCGCACCGGGATTTCGCTGTCGGGCTACCAGTTCCGGCAGGTCTGGCTCGGCACGGCGGAAGGCGGCGCGGCATGACCAGGCTGATCCTCAAACGGCTTCTCGTGAGCCTTGTGGTGCTGTGGCTGGTCACGCTGCTGGTGTTCGTGGCGACGCTGCTGCTGCCGGGCGATCCGGCGCGGGCCATCCTCGGCCAGCAGGCGACTCCGGAGCGGATCGCCGCGCTGCAGCACGCGCTGCACCTCGACGAACCGGTCTGGCAGCGCTATCTCTCCTGGCTCGGCGGCCTGTTCACCGGCGATCTCGGCACCTCGACGTCGACCCAGGGCCCGGTCACGACGCTGCTGGCGGACCGGGTGTCGGCCTCGCTGGTGCTGCTCGTGCTCGCCGCGGTGATCGCCACGCCGCTCGGGCTGGCACTCGGCACGTGGAGCGCGATGCGCCGCGGCCGCGCCAGCGACCAGGTGGTGTCCGGAATCAGCCTGGTGATCGCCGCGCTGCCGGAGTTCGTCATCGGCGTGGCGCTCATCGTCCTCTTCGCGACGACCGTGTTCCGCTTCCTGCCCTCGGTCACGCTCACGCCACCGGGCGAAGCGGTCTGGGCGCAACCGAGTCAGCTCGTTCTCCCAGTGCTCACTCTCGTGTTGGTCGTGACGCCGTACATCACGCGGATGATGCGCGCGACGATGAACGAAGTCCTCGACTCCGGTTACGTGGAAATGGCGCGGCTCAAGGGCATGCGCGAGCGGACGGTGCTGCTGCGGCACGCCTTGCCGCACGCGGTCGGCCCGGTCGCGCAGGTCGTCGCGATCCAGCTGGCGTGGCTGGCCGGCGGCGTCGTGGTGGTCGAATTCCTGTTCCGCTACCCCGGCATCGGCCAGGCGCTGATCGACGCGGTCGGCAAGCGCGACGTCGCCGTGGTCCAGGCGGTGACGCTGCTGATCGCCGCGGTCTACATCGTGGTGAACCTGCTGGCCGACGTGATCGGCATCCTCGCCGATCCCAAGCTCCGGACGGAGGCAGTGCGATGACCGCGGTCGAAGAAGAACAGGTGGTCCCCGCCGTCCCGGAAACGCCGCGCGCGGCCGGGCTGATCCGCACCGCCTGGGCGTTCCCGCAGGCCAAGGTCGGCACCGTACTGGCCGGGGTCGTCGTCCTCGTGGCATTGGCCGGCCCCTGGCTCGGGCCGGTGATCACCGGCCACACCACCACGGACTTCGCCGGAAAGCCGTTCAAACCGGACGGACTGATGGGCACCGACGGCCTCGGCCGCGACGTCCTCACACGCTTCCTCGCGGGCGGCACCACGCTGCTGCTGTACGCCGTCCTCGCCACCGCGCTCGGCATCGTGCTCGGCGCGCTGCTCGGCATGATCGCCGGATACGGCGGCGGCTGGCTGGACAGCCTGCTGATGCGCGGCAACGACGTGCTGCTGTCGTTCCCGCAGCTGGTCATCGCGTTGCTGGCGATCGCGGTGATCGGCCCGAAGGGCTGGCTGCTGGTGCTGGTCATCGGGCTGACGCACGCGCCGCGGACCGCGCGGGTCGCCCGGCAGGCCACCGTCTCGGTGCGCAACCACGACTACATCCGCGCCGCCGAGATGTACGCCGTCCCGCGCAGCCGGATCCTGCTGCGCGAGATCCTGCCGAACATCACCGGCCCGCTGATGGTGGAGCTGGGCCTGCGGCTGACCTATTCGATCGGCTACATCGCCTCGCTGTCGTTCCTCGGGCTCGGCATCCAGCCGCCGGCCGCGGACTGGGGCCTGATGATCAACGAGAACCGGATCGCGCTCGTCGTGCAGCCGTGGGGCGTGCTGCTCCCAGTGGTCGCGATCGCGGTGCTGGCCGTCGGCACGAACCTCGTCGCCGACTCGCTCGCCTCGGCCGCAGCCGGGCGGACCCGGGAGGGACGGGCATGACGACCGCTTTGGAGGTGACCGGACTGGCCGTGCGCACCGCCGCGGGCCGTCCGGTGTTGCATTCGGTCTCCTACGAGATCGCGCCCGGCGAGGTCCTCGCGCTCGTCGGGGAATCCGGCTCCGGCAAGACGACCGCCGGGTTGGCCGCGCTGGGCCATTTCCGCCGCGGGCTGGTGTCCGGCGGCGGCAAGGTGGTGCTGCATCCGCGCGACGGCGAACCCGTCGACGTGCTGACGCTCGACAACGCCGCGCGCCGCCAGTTGCGGGGCAGCGCCGTCGCGTACATCCCGCAGGACCCAGCGTTGTCGTTGAACCCCGCGCTGCGGGTCGGGCGGCAGATCGTCGAAGTGCTGGAAACGCACGGGTATCCGGGGCCCGCCGAAGACCGGGTAGCGGAGGTGCTCGCCGAGGTCGGGCTGCCGTCCGACGAGGCCTACCAGCGGCGATACCCGCATCAGCTGTCCGGCGGACAGCAGCAGCGGGTCGGCATCGCGATGGCTTTCGCGTGCCGCCCGAGCGTCGTCGTGCTGGACGAGCCGACCACCGGCCTGGACGTGAAGACCCAGGCGCTGGTGCTGGAAACTGTCCGGCAGCTGACGTCCGAGCACGGTGTCGCGGCGCTCTACATCACGCACGACCTCGCCGTCGTCGCGCAGCTCGCGGACCGGGTCGCCGTGATGTACCAAGGAAACCTGGTCGAATGCGGCGTCGCCGATGAGGTGTTGCGACGGCCGAAGCACGCTTACACCAAGCGGCTCCTTGCGGCGGTGCCAGACCTCAGCGCCGAACCCGCCGCTGCTCCCCCGCTGGACGACGCCGTGCTGGCCGCGCGCGACATCCGGATGTCTTATGGGCAGCAGAAGGTCCTGCGCGGCATCGACCTCGCCGTGACCCGCGGCGAAAGCGTGATGCTGCTGGGCGAATCCGGCTCCGGGAAGACCACGCTGTCGCAATGCATCGCCGGGCTGAACCGCGGCTTCACCGGGACCGTCGCTCTCGAAGGCACCCCGCTGGCCCCGGCCGCCCGGCAGCGCAGCACCGATGAGCTCCGGCGGATCCAGTACGTCTTCCAGAGCCCGTTCTCGTCGCTGAACCCGCGCAAGACGATCGCGCAGTCGATCGAGGTTCCGTTGGTGCGCCTGACTTCCCTCTCGCGCACTGAACGCCGGAAGCGCGTCGCCGAGACTTTGGACCGGGTCCGCCTGCGGCAAGACCTCGCGAACCGGCTGCCCGACCAGCTCAGCGGCGGCGAACGGCAACGCGCCGCGATCGCCCGCGCGCTCGTGACCACGCCGGACGTCCTCGTGTGCGACGAGGTCACCTCGGCGCTGGACGTGTCCGTGCAGGCCACCATCGTGGAACTGCTCGGCGAACTGCGCCGGGAACTCGGCATGGCGATGCTGTTCGTGACGCACAACATCGCCCTCGCCCCGGAGGTGGCGGACCGGATCGCGGTCCTGCGCGGCGGCGAGATCGTCGAGGAGGGCACCGTCGAATCGGTGCTGAACTCCCCGTCGCACGAGTACACCAGCGAACTTCTCGCTACGACGCCGAGGCTGTGAGGAGCCGGTCATGACTGTGCACGGAGCGGTGAAGCCCGGTTACGAGGGCGTGCGGGAAGCGTTCGGCGACATCATCGAAGGGACCACCGGCGGAGCCGCGTTCAGCGTGTTCCGCGACGGCGCGCCGGTGGTCGAGCTGTGGGGCGGCTCGGCGGCGAACGGCGTGCCGTGGACCGAGGACACCCGGGCCGTGCTGTTCAGCGGCACCAAAGGCGTGGTCGCGACCGTCCTGGCGATGCTGACCGCGCAGGGGAAGCTCGACCCGGACGAATGCGTCGCCCGCTACTGGCCGGAGTTCGCCGCGGCGGGCAAGGAGGAGGTGCCGGTCTCGCAGGTCCTCTCGCACACCGTCGGCCTGCCCTACGTCGAGCCCGACCTGCCCATGCTGGACAACGCGGCGAACGCGAACGCCCTCGCCGCGCAGCGTCCATTGTGGACTCCCGGGACGAAGGTCGCCTACCACGCGCTCACCTACGGCTACCTCGCCACCGAGCTGGCCCGGCGCGTCACCGGCGAGGACCTGGGCACCCTCGTCCGCGACCTCGTCGCCGAGCCGCACGGCCTCGACCTGCGGCTCGGCACCCCGCCGACCGTCCCGGTCGCGACCCTGCGACGCGCGCCCGGCTACCGGATCAGCACCTTCCTCCAGGACGAGGAACGCCGCCGGGTCGTCGAGCGGATGTACCGCGGCCTGCTCGACTCCGGCGACTCCATGAACTCGCCGGAGTACCGCGGCGCGACGCTGGCGGCAGGCGGCGCAGTCGGCACCGCGACCGCGATGGCCCGTCTCTACGACCTGCTGCGCTCCGGCAAGCTCGTCCCGGACGGCACCCTCGCCCAGGCCACCCGCACCTGGTCCGAAGGCATCGACGCGATCAACGACCGCCCGCTGCGCTTCGGCCTCGGCTTCGAACTGGCCGACCCGATCGGCACCTACGGCCCCGCCGACGCCGATCCCGCCGCCTTCGGCCATTCCGGCGCCGGCGGCGGCCGCCACGGCGCGTGGCCGGCCCGAGGTCTGTCGTTCTCCTTCGTGACGAACGAACTCCAGGCCGAAGATGTCGACCACCGGGCTTCCTCGCTGCTGGCGGCGCTGCACGAGGCCGCCTGACCTACCGTAGGACGCATGCGGATCGTGTCCCTGCTGCCCGCCGCCACCGACCTGGTCGCCGTCCTCGGCAAGGCGGGCGACCTAGTCGGCCGCACCCACGAATGCGACTGGCCCGCCGAGGTCGCGTCCGTGCCCGTGGTGACCGCCGCGGACCTCGACTCCGACGCCCTGACCAGCCGCGAAATCTCCACCGCTGTCGGCGCTTCCCACCAAGGATCGTCGCTCTACTCCGTCGATCTGGAGCAATTGGCCGCCCTCGAGCCAGACCTCGTGCTCACGCAGGACCTGTGCGAGGTCTGCGCGGTGTCCTACACCCGCGTCGCGGCGGCGGTACGGATGCTCGACGCCGGACCGCGCGTGCTCAGCCTCGAACCGCGCACCCTGGACGAAGTCCTCGACTGCCTGACCACCCTCGGCGACGCACTGGACGTCCCGGACGTCGCCGCTGCCCGCGCGGCCGAACTCCGCTCGCGGCTCGCCGCTGTGCGGGCCCGGGTCGCCGGACTCCCCCGGCCGCGGGTGGTCGCGCTGGAATGGCTCGACCCGCTCTGGCCCGCCGGGCACTGGGTTCCCGAGCAGATCACCGCTGCGGGCGGCACACCGCTGCTCGCCGAACCGGGCGAGCACACCAAGCCGAGGACGTGGGACGCCGTGGTCGCCGCCCGCCCGGACGTCCTGCTCGTCCTCCCCTGCGGTTTCTCCCCGGACCGCACTGAGGCCGAACTGGACGTCCTCACCTCCCGCCCAGGCTGGGCCGACCTGCCTGCCGTCCGGAACGACCGGGTCTGGCTCCTCGACGGCCCGGCGTACTTCAACCGCCCCGGCCCACGAGTAGTGCGCGGCGCGGAAATCCTCGCGACAGTGCTCCACGGCCTCCCTGCTGATCCGCCCGTCAGCGCGGACGAAGCCCGCCCGATCTGACCCTCTCGTCCGCTGCGTCTCGCGGAACTCGCGTCCGGCTTCACCCCGCAAATCCGGCCCTTCCCCCGAAAAGATCGCCCGTCCGGGAAGCCCGCCGCCCCCTTTCGTGTTGTCCTCCAAGCAGGACCGGCATGAAAAGGGGTGCGTCGCTTGAGCTCATCCGAACGGCACGCGGCGGACTACCCGGCGCACCGACCGGCCGTCGATCTCCCGATCGCCGCCCTCCTCGTCGCGTCCCTCGCCCACTGGATCCGCGGCGCCCCCGCCGACGGCGTCATCTTCTTCGCCGCCGCGATCCTCCTGCTCTTCACCGAACGCCACAGCACGGCCGACGCCCTCCTCGCACCGTCCACTCGGCTCCCCGGCACCTCGCTGATCGCCGCTGCCGCATTGGTAGCGCTCGTCTTCGGCCGCCAGACCGTGCCGATGTTCCTCACCGTCGCCGCGATCGGCATCGGCGCGCTGGTCGTCGAATGGCGGGACCCCTCGCTCCCACCGCAACCGGTCCCGCGCCGTGGCTGGCTGTGGGTCGCGCTGGCGGTGTCCTGGTGCCTCTGGGAACTCGTCTCCTTCATCTACGAACAAGCCGCGGGCGGGCTCTCGCTCACGCACCCGACGATGAGCGACCTCGTCGACCCGATGCTCGACAACCGCGTCGTGCAGGCTCTCGCGCTCGGCGTCTGGGCCGCCGCCGGGCTGGCGATGCTGCGCGCGGCCGCCGCGGCGAGGAGAACGGCATGAGCAGCAGGCTGATCACCGAAATCGGCTTCGGCGCGATCGTGGCCGCCGCCATCCTGCTGTGGCTGGGCAGCCATCTGTTCCCGAAGAAAATCCCGCCGCTGACCCGCGTGCTCTCCGCGCTGATGCGCAAGCGGTCGACCCGGATCGCGCTCGTGCTGGCCTGGTGGTGGGTCGGCTGGCACTTCTTCGTGCAGAGCTAATCATCGATTATTTCTGCTATAGTCGATGGCATGACCAGCACCGAACGCCTCGAGGTCTCGCGGCTCGTCCCCGCCCCCGCCAGCGCCGTCTTCGCGGTCCTCGCCGACCCGCGGGGCCACGTCGACATCGACGCCTCCGGAATGCTCATGGACGCCGAGGGCGAACCGGTCACCCAGGCCGGGGACCGGTTCGTGGTCCACATGGACCGGGAAGCGCTCGGCGACCGGCCCATCGGCAAGTACGACGTCGAGGTCGTCATCACGAAGCTCGTCCCGGACGAGGAGATCGCCTGGACCGTCGAGGGCAGCCTCCGCCCGCACGTCCGCCACATCTACGGCTACCGGCTCGAACCCGCCGACGGCGGCACCCGCGTCACGTCCTATTACGACTGGTCGGAGCTCTCCGATGAGTGGAAGGAGCGCCTCACGTTCCCGGTCGTCCCCGAGTCCGCCCTCAAGGCGACCCTCGGCATTCTGGAGCGCACCGTCCGCCGCCGCGCCGCCGGCTAGCGGTACCGCAGCGCGGTCGGCTTGCCCTGCTCCGCCAGGTACTGCTCAAAGGTGACCACGCCGTCGGCATGCTTCGGCGCCAGATTCGCGCCAGTCGCGTACCCCCGGCCGATCCGTCCCGGCACCGGCACCGAAACGAGCCGCTTGTCCTTCCCGGACGCGGCGAGCAGGGCACGCGCCAGATCCGCCGTCGTCCGCACCTCCGGTCCGCCGAAATCCGCGACGCGGCCTTGCGGCTCGCCCTGCGCCAGCGCGACCAGCCGGGCCGCGACGTCGCGCACGTCGACGGGCTGGAACCGGAATTTCGGCACCGGGACGACGGGCAGCCGCGCGGCGCCGGCGAGGATCGTGCGCACCAGCGAGTGGAACTGCGTCGCCCGCAGGATCGTGTGCGGCATCCCGGAATCCGCGATCGCCTTCTCGGCGGCCAGTTTCGCCTGGTAGTAGCCCATCGGGATCTTGTCGACGCCGACGATCGAGACATACACCAGATGCGGCGCCTGCCCGCTCCACCGCGCGGCCTCCACGAGCGTGCGGACCGTCTCGACCTCGCGGCGGTAGTCCGTCGCGCAATGGATCACGGTGCCGACCCCGGCGACCGCGACATCGATGCCCCGCCCATCGCGCAGGTCGCCGGCCGTCCACTCGACGCCCTCGCTGGACCGCCGTCGCCGGCTCAGCGCCCGCACCGGCGCCTCCGCGGCCCGGAGCCGTTCCACGACCACCCGGCCCAGTTGTCCGGTCCCGCCGGTGACGAGGATCTGCTCGGCCACGTGGTCCTCCCGCTGCCGCACCGCCCGGGCTCAGCCGGCTCTCGCCCGCCATCCTGGCATGCCGGGCGCCGCGGGGGTCAAAACTTCGAGCGCCACCGCACAGTCGGCTCGTCCGTGCTGTCCCGGCGCGGCGCGTCTTTCCGCAACAGCACCGACAGCCGTCCGTACGCGGTGATCAGCTCCGACGTCGCCTCGTTGATCCGGCTCGCCCGGAGGTGGTCGAACGCCTGCCGCAGCGCGGCCAGCGCGGCCGGTTCCGCGGTCGAGAGCAGGCCCGCGGCTTCGGAAACGGTCTCGGCGAGCCCGTCCAGCATGGCTTTCGTTTCCGGCCGACCGGGCGCGACAGTCAGCACCGGCGACAGCACGCGCAACTGGTGGTGCAGGCGATAAAGCACGGCGAGCGGATCGTTGTGCCCGGCACTGTCCATCGTGCTGTCCTCCGCTCCGTCCCCGGGGAGACTCGGCGGGCGCTCCCCCATGACGCCAGGCGCCCGAATGACTTCGCTCAGGAGTCCTCCGCCTCCAACCCGTCCCGGTCGGCCCACTCCAGCAACGGCTCGAGCGAATACGCGACGTCGTCGATGCCCGCGTGCAGGTCGCCGAGTTCGGCGAACCGGGTGGGCACGGTCGCGATCGTGCAGTCGCGCGGGTCGACGTCGTCGACCTCGTCCCAGCGGATCGGCGTGGACACCAGCGCCTCCGGCACGCCGCGCACCGAATAGGCGCTGGCGATCGTGTGGTCCCGGGCGTTCTGGTTGTAGTCCACGAACAGCTTCTTCGGGTCGCGGTCCTTGCGCCACCAGGTGGTGGTGACGTCGTCCGGAGCCCGCCGCTCGACCTCGCGGGCGAATGCGAGCGCCGCCCGGCGGACGTCCGCGAACCCCCAGCGCGGTTCGATCCGGACGTAGATGTGCATCCCGCTGCCGCCGGACGTCTTCGGCCAGCCGCGGATGTTCAGCTCGGCGAGGATTTCCTCAGCGACGTGCGCGACCCGGCGCACCGTGTCGAACCCGCATTCCGGCATCGGGTCGAGATCGATCCGCCATTCGTCCGGCCGTTCGGTGTCCGCGCGCCGGGAATTCCAGGGATGAAACTCCACAGTGGACATCTGCACCGCCCACGCCACGTGCGCCAGCTCGGTCACGCACAGCTCGTCCGCGTGCCGGTGATAGCGCGGAAACTGCACCCGCACCGTCTCCAGCCACGGCGGCGCGCCGTTCGGCACCCGCTTCTGGTGCACCTTCTCCCCGGCCACCCCGGACGGGAACCGGTGCAGCATGCACGGCCGGTCCCGCAGCGCGCGCACGATCCCGTCGCCGACCGACAGGTAATAGCGGACGAGATCGAGCTTCGTCTCGCCGCGCGCCGGGAAGTAGACCCGGTCCGGATTGGACACCCGGACCGTCCGGTCCCCCACCTCGAGCTCGACGGCCTCGCCCTTCGCCATGGAACCGACCGTATCCGGAAATCGGCCGGCGCGTCAGCGGTCGAACGGCACGAGGGTGAAATGCCCGACGCCCTTGGCCGCGGAATAGACCGTCCACTGGTCCGGACCGTTGCCCGGGCCCTTGTCGTAGAGCAGCCGGTAGTCCGGCTTGCGCAGCGGCAGCCGGTGGAACCAGTGGTAGTTGATCCGGAGGATCGTTTTGCTGAAGAAGCCGTCCTCGGCGAGCCGCTTGTTCACGATCTTCGTGACCTGGCTGCGGTCGGAGAACACGTCGAGGATCTGGCAGTCGCAGTAGTAGGCCAGCGTGCCGATCTCCCCCGGCCCGGCCACTGACTTGCCTTGCAGCCGCGTGCCGAGTTCCTTGCCGACCCGCGCGTAGTCGGTCGAACTCGCCCAGTTGCCGAAAATGACCGGCGACTGCCAGGGCACGCCCTGCGCGAGGTCCACGCCCACGTTGGCGAGCGCGACCGCGCCGCCGAGCCCGAGCGCGACGAGCGGCGGGACGCGGTTCAGCTTCGGCCGCTTCTTCGTCTCGGCGTGCCAGACGCCGATCATCAGGACCGCGAACGAAGCCGTGCTGACGATCGGGGTGACGTAGTACCAGTGGTACGGGCCGACGCCGAGCGTCGAGTAGACGATGTAGTAGACAACGCCGCCCGCGCCGAGCGCGACGACCGGGGCCAGCTGCGGGAAGTCGTCCCAGCGGCGCGCGAAGCGCAGGGCCAGCCAGCCGAGCAGCACGGTCACGCCGACGAGCGCCGAGGCGAAGGCAACCATCACGGTGAACGGCAGGTACAGGAAGTACATCATCGGACCGCTGAAGTAGCCCCAGGCGCCGAAGAGGCCTTCCTGGTCCTGCTTGATCACCAGTGTGTCCGGGATGAAGGAGCCGAGGGCGAACCAGCTCGTGAGGAACCACGGCGCGGACACCACGATCGCGGCGGCCACGGCCGTCCAGAACTTCTTCCGGATCGCCGCGGTGGAGAAGGCGATCACCAGGACGAACACGACCAGGTCGAGGCGGGTCAGCACGGTCAGCGCGGCGACCGCGCCGAACAGCACCGGCCGCTTCTCCAGCGCGGCCACGACGAGCCACAGCAGGACGGTCGGGACGAGCAGCACCTCGAGGCCGGTGGCCGACAGGAGGAACGGGTTGGCGATCACCAGCAGCAGGCCCAGCACGCCGACCCACGGCGACAGGCCGAAGCGGCGGGTCAGCCGTGCCCACGCCCAACCGATCGCGGCGCTGCTCAGCACGGTGAGCGCGCCCAGCGCCACCACCGTGTGCGCGGAGCCGCTGATCCGGGTGACGAAGGTCAGGAACCCGAGCAGCAGGACGTCCAGCGGCGACGTCGCGGAGTTCGCGACCGAGCCGGGAACGAGCGCCCATTCCCCGTGCAACGCGAGATTCTTCGCATACGACAGGGTGATGTACCCGTCGTCGGTGAGGCTCCCGCGCACGAGCAGGAACGAGAGCAGGCCGAGCACCGCGGCGGCCAGCGGCAGCCACGCGGCGAGGCGGGACCGGACGGGAACGCGCGCGCTTTCCGCGCTGTTCGAGTCGTCCGAAGTCGTGAGCACAGATTCATCCACCGACATGATCCCGGAACAGTAGAGGGTGTCTGACAGGCAGATGCTAACGGGCTGTCCGAAACGTCGGCGCCGCCGCACCCGCCGCGCCGGCGGTACCGGTTTCGCAACGGTTTCCCGCCGCGCGGCCGAATTTCTCGCGGTTTCACGCCAGTGCGTGCCGTCCGCCGGCGCGGTCCGCGCCCTGGTCGAGGATCCGGGTCGCCACGCGGGTGATCGCGGCGTCCAGTTCGGACCGGTCGCCCGCGCCCCAGTCGCCGAGGCGCTCGGCAATCCAGTCGTGCCACGCGCGGACGAGCTTGTCCCATTCGCGGGTGCCGGATTCGGTGAGCGACCAGCTGTCCCGCGCGTAGTCGAGGTGCCCGGTCAGTTCCAGCCGGGCGAACGCCGGTTCGAGCACCTGCGCCGGGACGCCGTGGTCCTCGCCGATCGCTTCGAGCGTCGCCGGCCGACCGGCGCGCTGCCGGAGCCGGACCTGCAGAACGCACCACAGGCCGCCGACGTCCAGTTCCGAACCCGCCCGCGCGACGATCGCGGGCGCGGCTTTGCGGCGTTCCCGGAAGAGCAAAGTCGCGATCGCCCGTTCGAGTTCCCGGTCGTGCTCGTGCGCTTCGGGCATCGCGAATCCGTCGCCGAGGTCCGGCGCTGCGGCGCGGGCGGTGTCCCGCAACGGCATTTCCTTGAGAAAGAACGCGAGGACGAAAGCGACCAGCCCGACCGGCGCGGCATAAAGGAACACGACGTGCAGCGAATCCGCGTACGCGCTGATCACCGGTTCCGAAATGGTCGCGGGCAAATGGTGCAACGCCAGCGGAACCTGGACGGCTTTCGGGTCGACGCCCGGCGGCAGCGGATGTTCGGCGAGCGCCTTGGCCAGATTCGGGCCGAGCTGATTCGCGTAGATGGTGCCGAAAATGGCCGCGCCGAACGAACTGCCGATCGAACGCAGGAAGGTCACCCCGGACGTCGCGACGCCGAGATCCTTGTAGTCCACCGTGTTCTGCACCGCGATGGTCAGCACCTGCATGCCGAGCCCGATCCCGAGGCCGAGCACCGCCATGTAGAGCGCGGATTCCCAGAACCCGGTGTGCGGGCCGAGCCGCGACAGCAGGTACAGCCCGACCGTCATCACCGCGGACCCGACGAGCGGATAGATCTTGTACTTCCCGGTACGGCTGACCAGCGTGCCGGACAGGATCGACGCGACCAGCAGCGCGAGCACCATCGGCAGCAGCCGCACGCCGGACGTCGTCGCCGAGACGCCCTGGACGTACTGCATGTAGGTCGGCAGGTAGGACAGCGCGCCGAGCATCGCGAACCCGACGACGAAGCTCATGATCCCGGCGACGGTGAACACCGGGTTCCGGAACAGCCGCATCGGCAGCATCGGCTCCGGCGCGCGCAGTTCGACCGCGACGAACGCGCCCAGCAGCACCACCGAGCCCGCGGCCATGCCGATGATCACCGGCGAACCCCACGCGTACGTCGTCCCGCCCCAGCTCGTGACGAGCGTCAGCCCGGTCGCGGCGAGACCGATCAGCAGGATGCCGAGGTAGTCGATCACCGGCTTGACCGCGGCGCGCACGCTCGGCATCGCCGACGCGGCCACCGCGAGCACCACCACGGCGAGCGGGATGTTGACGTAGAACGCCCAGCGCCACGACAGGTGGTCGACGAACAGCCCGCCCAGCATCGGCCCGGCGACGGTGACGACGCCGAACACCGAGCCGAGCGCGCCCTGGTACTTGCCGCGTTCGCGCAGCGGGACGACGTCGGCGATCAGCGCGGTCGAGGTGACCATCAGCCCGCCGCCGCCGAGGCCTTGCACGGCCCGCCAGATGATCAGCCAGGTCATGCTGTCGGCGAACCCGCAGAAGAACGAGCCCACGCCGAACACGATCACCGACAGCTGGAACATCAGCTTGCGGCCGAAGAGGTCGCCCAGTTTGCCGACGACGACCGTCATGATCGTCTCGGCCAGCAGGTACGCGGTGACGACCCAGGACAGGTGCCCGGCCCCGCCGAGGTCGCCGACGATGGTGGGCAGCGCGGTCCCGACGATGGTCTGGTCCAGCGCGGCGAGCAGCATGCCGAGCACCACCGCGCCGAACACCGCGTGGATCTTGCGCCGGGACAGCGCCGCCGGCACCGGTTCCTCCCGGGTCTCCTCCGCCGTGGCCGTCATCGGCTCCTCCTCGCGCGCCCGCGCCGGGCCGCTCCCGGCGCGTCCACGTAAGCACCTCGGTCCACGGCGGAATAGCCGCCCGGCCGCGTTGTCGCCCGTTCCGGTGACCGCGGCGGACCTGTTTCCGGAAGCCGCCGGGTCCCGCCTGACCCGGCGCGCGCTTCAAGACCGGCCTACCCGCCGCCGCCTCGGGTCGGGTCGAGCACGGGCGGCTGTTTCGCCAGCCCGGACGTCGGCCGGGTGCCGTGTTCGACGGTCAGTCCCCGCATCGCGACCGGGTAGTCGAACCGGTACACCGCGACCGGCTCGCGCAGTTTGTCGCCGCGCAGGTACGTCGGGACTTCGGTCGCCTTCGCGTCGGCGAACAACGGCACGTAAGGCCCGCCGGCGTCCGCGGAGTAGGCAACGCTGGCCAACGACTGCGCGTCCGGACCGGGGGCGAACCGGTAGCGGACCGGCTGCACGATGCCGTCCGCCATCGAGGCCGGGGTCCGGCACGGCACGACGAAAGCATTGGTCCAGTCCAACGTCACCGGCTCGCTCGAGGGGATCTCCTTCGTCAGCGGCGCCAGTCGCGGAATCCGGGGCGCGGTGACCGCGACCCAGCCGGACGGACCGGGGTCCGCGTCCCGCGCGACGACCCGGACGCGTCGCGCCCCCGGTGCCTGCCAGCGGGGATCGAACCGCGCGTCGCTCCACTTCCCGCTGCCGTCCCCGGTGGCCTTCACCGCCGCGAGCACGGTCCCGTCCGCTTTCGCGAACTCCGCCGACACCTGCACTTTCCCTTGCCCGGCATGGGAAATCACGACCGGAGCCGCATTCTTCGCCCCGACGTCGGCGGGCAGGTCGAACCACCCGGTGGTGAGCGTGCCGGTCCGGGACGGCGACCGGTAGGAACTCCACGCCGGGTGCGCCGAGTCACTGCCGTACGGGGCCCGCGGCGCCGAGTCCGGCGGGAACGAGGCGTTCATCGCGAACCCTTCCGCCGCAGCCGGGGCGGACGGCCGGAGCACCCCGGCGCCGACGTCCGGCTCGACGTCCAGCCAGTCCTCGACGCCGCAGGAGTTCCCGGCGCTGCCAGCACTCGGCGCGAGACCGAGCGAAGCCAGGTTCGACCGACCGACGGAGTAGGTGTCCCACCGCAGTTTCACCGCTTGCGCCTGCCCGACTAGCTCGACCGCCACCGTCGCGGCGGCCACCGCGACGATCGCCCAGCCGGACCTCGGCAGCCAACGCGGCGCGCGCCCCGCCTCCGGACGCCGCTTCGCGCTCAGCCAGGCCCCGGCGAGCACGCCGCCGAGTGCGACGGTCAGCCCGGCCCAGAGGACCAGATCCGCCAGCCGCACGCCTTTCACCGAGGGAACGGAGTCGCTCCAGCGGACGTCGTAGCCGGACTGCATCCACCACCGGTCCGGCGCGGACCAGGCCAGCCACGTCGTCGCCGCGGCCAAGCCCAGCGCCGCCGCCCGCGCCCACACCGAGGACAGCGCTCCGCGCGCGACGGTGTGCACCAGCATCGCGGTCACCAGCGTGCCGAATCCGGCCAGCGCACCGAAGTGGTGCGTCCACTTCGTCGGCGTGAACGCGAGCACGACGAGACACAGGACGCTGACGACGACCATCCGGCGGGCAGGCCCGACGGCCAGCCCCGGAGCACGGCGCCGGATCAGCAGCACGGCCGTCAGCGCCATCGCCAGGAACATCAGCAGCACCGGCACCCGGCGGTTCAGCGCGCCCTCGACCACCGACGGGTCGAGCAGGGTCGTGTAGCGGGTGATTTCGCTCTGCCACGGGAGATCCGGGCCGATCTGCTGACGGACGACGGTCGACTGCAGGACGGCGGTCAGCGGCTGGCCGTAGAACGCCGTCAGCAGTGCGCTGCCCGCGGCTCCGGCGACGACCGCGATCGCGCCGAGCACCCGGAGGCCGGCACGCCCGCGCATCAACCGGACAAGCGGGCGCACTGCGGCGATGAACGGCAGGAATGCCGCGACTCCGAGCGGGTTTGTCGTCGCGGTGGCACCGGCGACGACGAGCCCGACCGCGACCGGCGTCACCGCACCGGTCGCCACGGCACGCTCGACCAGTGCGAACACCGCCAGCGAGCCGAACACGATCCACGGTTCCGGCCGCAGCCCGACGTCGAAGGCCAGGTACCACGCCAGGAACAGCGCCGCGGCCGCCCAGCGGGTCCACCGGCCCGGCCGGTCGACCAGGCGCGGCAGCACCAGCCGGTCGATCAGGAACCAGGACGCCAGCCCCAGCAGCACCGAGGGCAGCCGCATCCACACCATGGCCGGCGAGACGCGGCCGAGCAGCGCGTACAGCTCGTAGTACCAGCCCCACGGCGCTTCCGGCGCGTTGAACCAGCGGAAGTAATTGCCGGTGAACCCGCTCGTTTCCCGAGCGCGCAGCATCGTCGAGATGTATCCGTCGTCCACGGTGAGCGCACCGATGACGGACCAGACCCCGAGCACCCCGGTCACGACGACGTCCGACGGCCGCGGCACCCACGCCCGTCGAGGGAACAGCCGGACCCTTCGCACGGCGCGCCGGTCGCGCCGGATCAGCAGCACGATCATGCCGAGCAGCGCGAGCAACGAGACCACGCCGAGCGCGACCTTCAGCACGCTTGGCGAGCTGACCCATCGGGTGTCGGGTTCGACCTGCGCGGACACCGTGCCCGGGCGCTCGGTGTACAGGCCGGTGACGGCGGGCCTGCTCGCAGTCCTCGCGGTGCCGACGGTAGTGCCCTGACCGTCCGCGTGCACGGTCAGCCGGCAGTCGCGGCCGGACGGCCGGCGGAGCAGTTCGGCGCCGCCGAGTTCGGCTCTGACCGTGCCGTCGACCGCCCGGATCTCCAGCCCGCCGCCGAGAGGCTCGGCGCCTTGTTTGCCTCCCGGCGGGGTGGTCGCCAGCACCAGCCCGTTCGGGTCGGCGCAGCGGACGATCGCGTCCATTCTGGCCGGGTGGTACGGGTACGACGGCAGCGCGGTGTCCTGCGCGCCGTCCCAGCGGTAAGTCGTTGTCTCAGTGTTCACCGGCGCCACGGTGAACAGCACCGCGGTCAGTGCGGAGATGAGCCCGAGGCCGATGATGAGCCAGCGATCGCCGGGTTGTCCGCGTGCGATGGCGTCGGAATCTGGGGGCGGCATCGCGCGGAGTTTAGTGTTCCGGGGTTTCCCCGCCGTGAAGCGGCCTCGGCGTCGCCGACGGCGACCACGTTGCCGAGCGAGTTTCAGGTTCGGGCGCCTGGAGAGCGGTCGGCCCCGCCGCGCACCGGCTCCGTCCGTCCACTGTGGAACGACCGCCCGCCGTCGGCATCGCCCGTTCCGGCCGCCTCCGCGCCCTGGCGGACGTTCCGCTCCCGCCGATACCCTGGATACCCCCGGCGGCTGCCCGAAAGTCTCCGCGCGCACCGTCCATCGTGGACATCCGCGCAGCTCCGGCGCGATTTCCGGGAGTCAAACAGGTCCTGCCCGATTTACCCGGTTCCTCCACGGTGATCTGGAGCACACCTTAAGTCCAGCCTAGGTGTGCTGCGTCACGCCGCCCGGTACCGCTAGCGTCTCGCAACCATGGAATCCACAGTGGTCGCCAAAGAGGGCGACAACTACACGAAAGCACTGGGCAATCGCCAGGTGCAGATGATCGCGATCGGCGGGGCGATCGGGGTCGGGCTCTTCCTCGGCGCGGGCGGGCGGCTCCACGAAGCGGGACCGTCGCTGGTCCTTTCCTACGCGCTGTGCGGCATCGCGGCCTACTTCGTGATGCGGGCGCTCGGCGAACTCGTCATGCACCGGCCCAGCTCCGGCAGTTTCGTCACCTACGCCCGCGAGTTCATCGGGCCGTGGGCCGGGTTCGTCTCCGGCTGGATGTACTGGCTGAACTGGGCGATGACCGGGATCGCCGAGATCACCGCGGTCGCGATCTACGTGCACAAGTGGCTGCCGGACGTGCCGCAGTGGATCACCGCGCTGGTCGCGCTCGGCGTGCTGATGGCGGTCAACCTGCTGAGCGTGAAGCTGTTCGGGGAACTGGAGTTCTGGTTCTCCGTCGTGAAGGTCCTCGCGATCGTCGTCTTCCTGGTGACCGCGCTCGGGCTCGTGTTCACCGGCGCGAACATCGGCGGCACCACCGCCGGCGTGCACAACCTGACCGACCACGGCGGGTTCTTCCCGGCGGGCGTCGGCATCGCGCTGATGACGCTGCAGGCGGTCGTGTTCGCCTACTCGGCGATCGAGGTCGTCGGCATCGCGGCCGGCGAGACCAAGGACGCGCGCAAGGTTCTCCCGAAGGCGATCAACGGCGTCGTCTGGCGGATCGGCGTCTTCTACGTGGGTTCGGTGCTGCTGCTGGCGATGCTGATGCCGTGGCCGTTCTACAACGGCGGCGAAAGCCCGTTCGTCACGGTCTTCTCGCGGCTGGGCATCGGCGGCATCGGCGACGTCATGAACGCCGTCGTCCTCACCGCCGCGCTCTCCTCGTGCAACTCGGGCCTCTACTCCACCGGCCGCATCCTCCGCGCGCTCGCCGACGAGGGCGAGGCGCCGAAGTTCGTCGGCAAGATGAACTCGCGGCACGTGCCCTACGGCGGAATTCTCTTCACGTCGGTGGCCTACGTGCTCGGCGTGGTGCTGAACTACATCGTGCCGTCGAAGGCCTTCGACATCGCCACCGCGATCGCCTCGCTCGGCGTGGTCGCGACGTGGGCGACCCTGGTGTTCTCGCAGATGCGCATGCGCCAGGCGGCGTTGCGCGGCGAACTGGAGCGGCCGAGCTACCGCATGCCCGGCGCGCCGTACACCGGCTGGGCCACGCTCGGATTCCTCGTGCTGGTCGTGGTGCTGATGGGATTCTCCGACGGAGCCGAGAAGATCGCGTTCTACTCGATCCCGGCGATCGTCGTGGTCCTCGCGCTCGGCTGGCGCATCGTGTCCCGCAAACGGCAGGCGCGCACCGGCGCCTGAGCACAGCCCGCGTTCCCCCATCCCCGCGAACGCGGCACCGGCCCGGCCGCTCCTCCGATACCGTCGGAGGAGCGGCCGGGTTGTTTCACCACAGCGGGAAATCGACCCCGTGTTCCGCTTCCGGCCGCGGCCCGAAGACGCGCCGCTCGGCCTCGTCGATGCGCCGGTCGTTGATCGACGCCTCGCGCCTGCTCATCAGGCCGTTCTCGGCGAATTCCCAGAGCTCGTTGCCGTAGCTGCGCCACCATTGCCCGTCCGCGTCGCGGCTCTCGTACTGGAACCGGACGGCGATGCGGTTCTCGCGGAATCCCCAAAGTCCTTTGCGCAGCGCGTAATCCTGCTCGCGCTCCCACTTCGCGGTGAGGAATTCGACGATCGCGGCGCGGCCGACCACGTGCGCGTCGCGGTTGCGCCACACGGAATCCGGCGTATACGCAAGCGAGACCTTCTCCGGATCCCGGGTGTTCCACGCATCCTCGGCGGCCTGGACCTTCTTCAACGCGGCGGACAGGTCGAACGGCGGGAACGGGGGCCGCGATTCGGTCATGACAGGGGTCCTACCTTCTTTGTTGGGTCTGAACTGGTCATTCGTAGGATCGGTGGGCCCTG
>NZ_JBHRWI010000077.1:0-57637 GCF_042647905.1 Amycolatopsis halotolerans | reverse complement strand
CAGACCCCCGCCGCCTAACCTTTACTCAGCCAGTCCAACTTTCGGGGGCCAGTTCAGAATCAGATTCCCTCAGGGTTCCCCTCACGTACTTCAAGACCTGGCCACAGACCGCGCGTTGCTCCGCAAAGGAAAGCGCTAGCGGGCCTTCGTCAGGTAAACCGCCCCGTGGATGTGTTTCCCGAGCGTGTTCGCGGGCGGTTCGGCTGCCTGGTACCCGGCCCGCCGGTACATCGTCAGGTTCCGCTCGCTGCCCGACCCGGTGTAGAGGACCAGGCTGGTCGCCTCGGGCGGGGCCTGCTGCTCGGCGTAGCCCAGCAGCCACCGGCCGACGCCCTGTCCGGCGAGATCGGGCGCGACCATCAGGCGGCCGATCTCCCAGCGGTCCTCCTCGAGATGGGCACGCACGGCGGCGACGAGCCGCCCGCCGATCCGGACGGTCCACACGCGAGTGGACGCGATCCAGCCGCGCACGGTGTCGAGGTCCTCGTGCAGCGCGGGCACGTCGAAGGTGTCGTTGACGATCGCCTGCGGCACCCAGCAGCATCGTTGCAGCACGAGGAGTTCGGCGGCGTCGGCGGCTTGGGCTTCGGACAGTTGGGCATCGGCGAGCGGCAAAGCGGCGAAATCGGTCACGTCTCTTGATCTTGCGCGCCGCCGCGAGCCCTGTCCAGCGAATATCGGTCCTCGTGAGTGGCGATGCCGGTTCTCACCGGGTTTGCCACTCACGACGGCCAGGGCGGCCCAGGTATCGCCCGCCGCAACGCTGGCGCCACCTCAGCCTGGAAAAGCTCCAACGCCGCGCGGTGCTCCCGCGGCGTCCGGCCGTCGCGGTCGGCGGACAGATGTGTCACGCCGTGGCCGAATTGTTCGTGGTATCTCAACACCTTGTCGGTGACCTGGGCCGGGCTGCCGATCAGCGCGGAGCTGCGCTCGGCGAAGTCCTCCAGCGTCGGGAAAACCACCTCCTGGCCGAGCTTGCGCTGGAGCGCCAGCCGGGACTCGAAGATCGGCCGGTACGCCTCCAGCGCGTCCTGCGACCGGCTCGCCAGATGGAACCCGGCCGTGCCCGCGCCGACCACCGCCTGAACGGGATCGCGGCCATGGAAGGTCCAGCGTTCCCGGTAGTGCCGGATCAGCTCGGCGTACGGTTCGATCGGGTTGGTGACGTTCGCGGAGAACAGCGGATCCCCGTGTTTCGCCGCCAGCTCGACGGATTCGCGGCTGGTCGCGCTGCCGTGCCAGATCCGGATCGGCTGTTGCAGCGGTCGCGGCCACACCTCCGCGGCGGTGAGCGGCGGCCGGAACCGCCCGGACCACGTCACGCGGTCCGCCTCCCACAGCTTGCGGAACAGCTCGTAGCCCTCGGCGTTGCGGTCCCACTGGTCCTCGGGCGTGACGTCGAAGAGCTCGCGTTGCGCGGAGCCGTTGCCCTTGCCGATGATGAGCTCGAGCCGTCCGCCGGAAAGGTTGTCCAGCATCGAGTAGGCCTCGAACGCGCGCACCGGGTCGAGCAGGCTGAGCGTCGTGACCGCGGTGAACAGCCGGATCCGGCGGGTCCGCGCGGCGATGTGGCTGAGCACCACCGGCGGGGACGACGACAGGAACGGCCGCTCGTGCCGTTCGCCGACGCCGTAGCCGTCGAAGCCCAGTTCCTCGGCGAGCTCGGCGTTTTCGACGACCTCGCGCAGCCGGGCCTCAGGCGCGGCCAGTTCCCCGGTGACCGGGTCGGGGGTGTGCGTGATCAGGGTGATCAGCAGGAACCTCACGGCAGCTCCAGGTGTTCGCGCAGGGTCGTGCCGGTGTACTCGGTGCGGTAGACGCCGCGGTCCTGCAGTTCCGGCACGAGCCGGTCGACCACCTCGTCGATCGATCCGGGCACGAGGTGCGGGCTGAGGTTGAAGCCGTCGACCACGCGGTCGGCCGCGTAACGGGCCCATTCGTCGGCGACCTGCGCGGGCGTTCCGACGAACGAGTGGTGCCGCGGTTCGACCTCCAGCACCAGCTGGTGGATCGACAGGTTCTTCGCTTCGGCGAGTTCGCGCCACTGCTGGATGCGCTCGAGTTTCCCGGTGCGGTGCTCGATCGAGATCGTGCCGCGCGAGGGGTCCAGTTCGCCCTCGGCCGGTTCGATGTCCGGCAGCGGCCCGTGCGGATCGAACGCCGACAGGTCCTGGCCCCAATACTGTTCGAGGAACGCGATGGCGCGCTGCGGGTTGATCTGGCGGCGGCGGATTTCCTCCGCGCGTTCAGCGGCGTCGGTCGGCGTGTCGCCGAGGACGACTGACGCACCAGGCAGAATGCGCACCGCGTCAGCGGGCCTGCCGTGGCGCGCCAATCGGTCCCGCAGGTCTGCCGCGTAAGCCGCCGCTTTGTCGTAGGCGGTGTTCGCGGAGAAGACGACGTCGGCGTGGCGCGCGGCCAATTCCCGGCCGCCGGGGAATCGCCCGCCTGGAACAAAACCGGACGACCTTGGGGGCTGGGCGGGACTGTCGGTTCGGCGCGCAGCCGCACCAGGTCGGTGTCCGCCTCGGCCGGTCCGGTCCACAAGGCTTTCGTCGCCTCGACGAACTGGGTCGCGCGTTCGTAGCGGCGTTCGTGCGCCAGCCAGCCGCCGCGGCGGAAGTTGGCCCCGGTCCAGGCGTTGTCGGTGGTGACGATGTTCCACCCGGCCCGTCCGCCGGAGACGTAGTCGAGCGAGGCGAGACGGCGGGCGAGGTCGGCGGGGTAGTTGTAGGTGGTGTTCTGCGTGGCGACCAGCCCGATCCTCGCCGTGGCCCCGGCGAGTGCGCTGAGCTGGGTGATCGCGTCCGGGCGACCGGCGACGTCGAGCGCGTGCACGCGGCCGCGATTCTCCCGGACCCGCAAGCCTTCGCCGAGGAAGAACGCGTCGAACAGCCCGCGCTCCAGGGTGCGGGCCACCGACACGTACGTCTCGATCTCGGTGTGGTCCGCGTTCGACGGGTCGTCCCACAGGTACTGCGGTCCAACGCCGGTGTAGAAGACCCCGAGGTGCAGCTGCGCGGTCATGCGATTCCCTTCGACGACACGGCGAATCGGTTCTCGGGACGCGGGAGGCCCAGCGTCGTGCGGAGTGTCGCGCCCGGTTCCGGTGGGGTGAGCAGGCCTCGCCGGTGCAGTTCCGGGAGTACTTCCTGGCTCAGGACGGGCAGGTCCTCCGGCGCGGGATGCAGGCGCACGCCGTCGAGATCGAGCTGCTCCAGCAACGTGACCAGACCGGCGGGGGAGCCGGTGTAGCGGGTGCGGCCGTTCGGTGACGGCTCGGTGGCGGCGAAGCGGACCTCCAGCTCGCCGAAGACCAGGGGAGCGGTCCGGTCACGGTGGCGGAGGTCGTCGGTGAGCACGATGTCCGGCTGGACGACGTCGGCGAACTCCTCGGCGGCCAGCACGACGAGGCTGCCCTGCGGCGGTCGCGGGGTGATCAGCGGGCCTTTGACGGAGAACGTTTCCCCCTCGAAGTCCACGTGGTGGACCTTGTCCGGGTCCAGATAGCGGCCGGTGGCGAGATCCTTGATGACCGCGTCGTCCTCCCACGAGTCCCACAGCCGCCGGACGGTTTCGACGACGTCGGCCACCTCCTGGCGGAGGTCGTCCGGGTGCGCGCGGCCGATCGTCGCGAGTGCCTCGGGCGTGGCGGCGGTGCCGACGATCCAGGCGGCGCGGCCGTGCGTGGCGTGGTCGAGGCTCGCCAGCTGGGCGGCCAGGTGGAACGGCTCGGCGGTCAGCACGTGCGACGTCGGGGCGAGCCCGATCCGGGACGTCAAGGTCGCGGAATAGGCCGCGCCGACGGTGGCCTCGACCCGGAATCCGCCCGCGGGCGGGACGGGTGCGTCGTCGAAGGTGACGAACGCGAACCCGGCCCGCTCGGCGTCGGCGACGACGTCCGCCAGTGCGTGCGGATCGGCTCCTGGACGCGCTCCGGCGCTGTCGAGTTCGACGGCGAGGTGCAGGGTTTTCGGTGAACTCATGCGGGCACGGCCCCCTCGATTCGGTTGTGCCAGAGGTAGCCGGAATCCGGGGCGCGGCGCACTGCCGCTCAGGATGTGGGCGGCTGGCCGGTGTTGTTCCGCCGGTGTCCACAAAGGAGGTTTCTCAGCTGGTGGACGGGGCGGACTGGCGCGGCCGACCCGCCTACAGTCCTGCGGTCATGAGTCCCGATTCGAAGCCGCGAGGCACCGCGCGGATCAGCGCCGACTGGGCCGCGGTACTGGTCGCGGCCGTCCTGGTGGCGCTGGCCGCGTTCGGCGTGCTGCCGACGATCCCGTTCCTCGTCAAATGACGGCCGCGCTGGAAGGCCGCCGCACAGTGCCCGCGGTCGTGCGATATCTGCCGGGGCTGCTGTTGCTGGCAGCGGTCGGCGTGGTCGGAACGCTGGCGCAGAACGGGGTGCGCAGCCTCGGCCACGCGACCGGGACCGCGCTGCCGGACATCGAATACGTGCTGTGGGCGATCGTCCTCGGACTGGTCATCCGCAACACGATCGGCATCCCCGCGCTGTTCCGGCCCGGGGTCGGGACCTACGAGTTCTGGCTGAAGACCGGCATCGTCCTGCTCGGCGCTCGCTTCGTGCTGGGCGATCTGGCCAAGCTCGGCGGGTTCAGCCTGGGGCTCATCCTGGTCGACATGGCCGTGGCGACGACAGTGATCCTGTTGGTGGGCAAAGCTTTCGGCCTCGGCGGGAAGCTGTCCTCGCTGCTGGCGATCGGTACGTCGATCTGTGGTGTGTCGGCCATCATCGCCGGGCGCGGTTCGATCGACGCTGACGACGAGGACTCCGGTTACGCCATCGCGGCGATTCTCGCGCTGGGTGCGGTCGCGCTGTTCACCTTCCCGGCGATCGGGCACGCGCTGAACCTGACTGACACCGAATTCGGCCTGTGGGCCGGACTCGCGGTGGACAACACTGCTGAGACGACCGCGACCGGCGCGGCGTATTCGCCGCGCGCGCAGGACATCGCGGTGGCAGTGAAGAGCACGCGGAACGCGTTGATCGGTCTCGTGGTGCTCGGGTATGCGGCGTACTGGTCGACTCGCGGTGGCAAGGCTGTCGCGGGTGGGGTGAAGGGCCGTGCGGGGTTTGTGTGGCGCACCTTCCCGAAGTTCGTGCTGGGCTTCATCGCGGTGTCCGCGCTGGCGACCGCGCACGTCTTCACCAAGGCGGAGGTCGCCAATCTCGGGAATCTCTCGAAGTGGGCGTTCCTGCTGTGCTTCGCCGGGGTCGGGCTGAACTTCGACCTGCGCCAGATGGCCCGCAGCGGGCTGCGGCCGTAGTCGGAATCCCGTTGGCAGGCAACGCGGACGGGCTCAGCGGCAGATCCAGCTGCGCCGGAGTGTCCCCGTCCACCACCTGCGTCACGTTCTCCGGCACGACGGACGTCGCCTGCCCGAGCAGCGCCGGGCTCAACCCGTAGACCTGCCCGACCGCGCCGACCGGCGTCTGGTTGTGCTGGCCGGTCGTGCCGACGTGGCCGCCGGAGTTGCCGTGCGTGACGTTGTCGCCGTAGGCGTTCGCGACTCCGCCCCACACCGCCGAGTCGCCGAAGACCTGCGCCACCTCCGAGGTCGGCGCGTCCTGCACGACGCCGGACGTGCCGGTGCCGGAGCTGGTGATGTCGCCGCCCGAGGTGTTGCGGGTGTGATTCACCGCGCTGCCGTCGACCATCCCGATCCAGGCCGCCGAGTCGCCGAAGGCCTGGGCGATCGGCAATGCCTCGGCCGAGACGACGTCCCCGGCCAGTTGGCCGCGGTCGCCCGCGGTGTGGGTGTCGCCGCCCGCGGTGGAGGTGACGTTGTTCGTCGCGTCGCCGGTCACTCGGCCGATCCACGCCGGAGCGACCCCGAAGACGCCCGCGGTGCCTGCCGACGGCGCGTTGACGACGTTGCCCGCGAGGGTCCCGCCGGTGCCGTCGGCGAGGTTCTTGCCGCCTGCGCGGGAATTAGTGGTGTTGTCGGACACGCCCTGTCCGTAGCCGCCCCACGCCGCTCCGTCTCCGTCGACCTGGGTGACCTGCGAAATCGGGGCCTGCGCGATGTTCCCGGCGACCGTGCCGAGCGCGCCGGTGCCGTGGTAGTCGCCGCCTGCCTTCGAATCGGTGTGGTTGCTCGCTTCGCCGACGCCCCGGCCGATCCACGCGGCCCCGACGCCGAAGACCTGGGTCGGCGCGGAAAGCGGGGCGGCGATGACGTTCGAGGACAGCTTTCCGTTGTCGTCGTTGGTGTTTCCGTCGCCGCCCGCGGTGACCTTCTTGTGCTCATCGGCGACTCCGACGCCCTGGCCGATCCACGATCCGCCGACGCCGAACACCTCGGCGGGCAGCGCGGCCGGAGCGGTGACGATGTTGCCGGACGCCTCGGAGTTGTTGCCCTGGGTACCGTCGTAGCCGCCGGCCTGGACGTTCTTGGTGTTGGTCGCCTGGCCGTAGCTGGTGCCGATCCACGAGGCGCCGGAGCCGAAGACGTCCGGGCTGGCCGCGACCGGCTCCGAAACGAGGTTGCCGGACGCCTTTCCGCCGTTGCCGTTCGTGTAGGTGCCGCTGCCCGACTTCACGTCGGACGTGTTGTCGTGTCCGGCGTAGGACTCCAGGCCCCAGTTCCCGGCGACGCCGAACACCTCGGCCGGGACCGCCAGCGGCGCGTCGGCGATGTTGCCCGAACCGGTGCCGTCCTTCGCGGACGTGGACGAGAACCCGCCGGACGTGACGGTCGATTTCGAGCTGGACGCCGACTTCGGCGCGTGCGCCGGCGACACCGGTTGCGGGCTCGGGATCGGGACCGGCCAGAGCGGCGACCCGTCCGGACGGGTGGGCTGACCGGTCGGCGCCGGCGCGGCGGGGTTGATTCCGCCGGTGAGCGGGTTGCCGGTCGGGAACGGGTAGCCGGGCAGCGGAACCGGGTCCGCCAGCGGGCCGCCGTGCACGCCGCCGGTGCTGGACTTGCCCGCCCACGCGGCGGCGACGCTGGCGACGTTCGCGATGCCCGCGCCTTGGGGCTGGACGATGTTGCCGGAGCCGGTCCCGCGGTCGCCGTTGGTCTGGACGTAGGACGGGATGTGGTTGATCCCTTCCTTGGTGCCGCCCGCGGTCACCGTGTCGGTGGTGTTCGAGGAGTCTGCTGTGGACACTCCGCCCCAGGTCGGGGCGTTTCCGTTGAATTCCAGGGGGAACGCTAGCGGTGCCGCGCCGACGTTGCCCGCGAGCGTGCCGTCTTTCCCGGCGCTGGAGATCGGGCCGCCGGAGGCGGTGGTGTTGTGCGCCTGGGAGTCGGTTGTCTGGGCCGAACCTCCCCAGGACGCCGCGTTGCCGGTGACCTGCAGCGGCGTCGCCCACTGCCCGGCAAGGACGTTGCCGGAACCGGTGCCGCCGCGGCCGTCGGTGGTGTCGCTCCCGGTCGTCGAGGTGGTCTGCTCGGCGCGGCCGCCCTTCGTGCGCGCGGCACCGGCCCAGGAGATGGCGTTGTTCGCGAATTGCACCGGGACCGCCCAGCGTGCGTCGACCACGTTTCCGCCCAGCGGGGTGCCCGCGCCGCTGGTGGTGATGTCGTGGTTGTCTTGGTAGGTCTGGTGGTGGTTCGAGCCGTCGACCTCGGCGGGTCCGCCCGCCGCGAAGGCGTTTCCGGCGATTTGGACGGGGACCGCCAGATCGGCGTTGGCGCGGTTGCCGCGCAGGGGATCGCTCGGGGGAGCGGCTTTGCTCGGCGCGGCCTTGGTCACCGTCTTTTGCGTTGGTTTGGCGGCTGCCGGGGTTGCCGGTTTCGCCGCACTGCCCGTCTTCGGCTTCAAGGCCTGCTGGAGCGGATTGGTGAGCGTCTTGGTGGACACCTCACCCTGGTACCCGGGCAGTTTCGTTTGCCCGACGGGGGTGCCGAGGACGTTGTCGCCGATGTCGATCGGCACGGTGACCCCGGCGTCGATCGGATTGGCCGGAGCGTCCGGACTGTCGGCGGCCGAGGCGACCCCGGTGCCGAGGACGAACAAGCCGCCCGAGACGAGTGCCGTTTGCATGCTGCGCTTGACCCAAATGTGCATGACGAATCCCTTTGTTCTCAGTGATGGCTGGATATTTCGGGCACGACTTCAGCGCCCGCGAGGAATCGGGTTCAGTGCTGTGGGAGTGACGAAGAACGAGGGCGCGCTAGTCCGGGTCGTACCCGGGCCGGGCGTTGGTGCTTGCCGGGCAGGACGTGTCGCCTGGCCGGGCCGGAATCGCGACCGGCGTCGGTTCGGACAGCCGTGCTGGTGCCTGCAATCCACCCTGCGCCGAACCGCTCTGCCAGAGGAATACGCCGGGCGCGGTCGGAATCGCGGGTGCGCGCTTGGTCTTCGGCGCGAGATTGAAGTGTACGGGTGCGGATGTCCGGTGGATCGTGTGTCGAGCAGTCGCCTTGACCGGAGCAGTCGCTTGCGGAGCAGTATTCGTCGCGTGCACCTGCCGCTTAACGGAGGTCGACGGTGCTGTGGCCTTTACCGCTGCGCGAGCCGTCGATTTCGCCGGACGTTCGGCGATAGCTGGCCCCTTCGGCTGGACGACGGGTTGAGGGTGCCGCGCAACGACCGGCGCTGGTTTCCGCGGCACAGTCCGCGTCAGCTGGGAGACGGTTTTCTCCACTGTGCCAACGATGTCCTTGCCGACCGCTGCGACATCCGAGCGCTGCGCACTGTCCACAATGTTCCGGACGCCGGTGTCCTTGAGCAGGGAATGAATGTCCGGAGTCGGCGGAATCTGCTCCGCTGAGGCGGAAGCGGTCGAAATCAGCCAGCTCAGAACCAGTCCGCCCGCGAGCGCCGCTGCCGTCGCCAGGACACGCACGACCCAGCAAGCCGCCTGGCTCGCGTGGATTCCGGCCGTGCTGCCATACCTCATGACGAGGCCTCCTGGAAACGGTGCGTACGTTCGCGATCAGCGATTAATCACCGGCGAAACGGTGCGTTGTTCCCAGTCTGGCAAACAGTGCCAACGAGCACTAGATCATGATTTCCCTACTCCCCGTTCGAGTGAATGACAGACGGTGATCCTGGTCGCTGAACCCGGGTGCGGGCGCGCTGGTGGATGCCGCATTCCGGAGGGTGAGCCGAGTAAGATCCACGGCTCCCCTTGCTGGGGGAGGTTACTCTGTGCGAACTGCGAAACCGCCGCGTTTTTCCGTCCCGCGCAGCACGATTTCGCGCACTACGGTCAGTAGAATGGGAGACCGTTCGGCGAAGGGAATTCCGGATGGCTCATTCGGTCCGGTGGTCGAAAATCTACTCAGAAGACGACTTCGGCCGCCATTCGGCAGAAACCCGTACTAACAGTAGAACTGACGGCGACTGCGCCACCGCCGGAACCCGGGCGGTGGCGCAGTCGATTGGTCAGCGAGCCTCGCGGGTCGCCGTGTCGAGCGCGGCCAGCAGGATCCCGGCGGCCGTGCGCACGACGTCCGCGGTGACGTTGAGCGGCGGCAGCAACCGCACGACGCTGTCGCCGCGTCCGCCCAGTTCGAGGATGAGCCCGCGGCGCAACGCATGGTTCTGCACGGCCAGCGCGAGTTCCGACGCGGGCGCGCCGGTGCGCGGGTCGGTCAGCTCGATGCCCCACATCAGCCCGGTGCCGCGCACGTCGGTCACCCACGGGTGGCTCGCCAGCGGGGACAGCAGTTCTTCGAACTGGTATCCGCGTTCGACGACGTTGTCCAGCACGCTGTCGCGGTTGACGACCTCGATCGCCCTGGCGCCCGCGGCGAAAGCGAGCTGATTGCCGCGGAACGTGCCGGTGTGCGTGCGCGGGGCCCAGTTGTCGAGGCGCTCGTCGTAGATGATCAGCGAGACCGGCGAGCCGATTCCGCTGAGCGCCTTGGACGCGACGATCACGTCGGGTTCGATGCCGTAGCGCTCGAAGGCGAACCAGGTCCCGGTCCGGCCGCAGCCGGTCTGCAGTTCGTCGACGATCAGCGGGATGCCCAGCTCCCGGGTCAGCTCGCGCACCCGGTGCACGAAATCCGCCCGCGCCGGGACCACGCCGCCCTCGCCCTGCACCAGTTCGAGCACCACCGCCGCCGGCAACGGGAGTCCGCCGTCGGGGTCGTGCAGCGATCGTTCGAGCTGGTCCGGGCAGTCCGCGGCGCAGGCGGCCGGATCGTGCCCGGCCGGGCAGCGGGGGCACGAGGAGTACGGCACGTACTGCGTTCCGGTCAGGGGGTTCGCGACCGAACGCTGCTGGCCGGCCAGCCCGGTCAGACCGAGCGCGGCGTGTGCGCTGCCGTGGAACCGGCCCTGGAACGACACGACGCCGCCGCGTCCGGTCGCGGTTTTGCAGAGCTTGAGCGCGGCTTCGACCGAGTTGGTCCCGGCGGGGCCGCAGAAGTGCAGTTTCATCCGCGAGCGCAGCGCCTCGGGCAGCATCGCGAGCTGGGCCTCGGAGAACTCGTCCTTGACCGGGGTCGCGAAGTCGAGCGCGTGGGTCAGCTTGCTCAGCTGCGCGGTCATGGCCGCGACCAGTTCGGGATGGTTGTGCCCGAGGGAGAGCACGCCCGCCCCGGCGAGGAAATCGATGAAGACGTTGCCGTCGGCGTCGCGCACGAAACTGCCCGAGCCCTCGGTGATCGCGATCGGCAGCCGCCGCGGGCCGCCGCGGGGGACCGGCTCGCGGCGGTCCTGCCGGGCGAGGTACTCGGCCGAACGCGGGCCGGGCAGATCGCAGTAGACGGCGGGGCCGGTGAGCGGCGCGGGATGGTCGAGGATGGTCATCTGGCCTGTTCTCCCCTGGCAGTGGTGGTGGCGCGGCCGGGCCCGCCTCGGTGCGCGGCGGCCCGCCCGGGGTCCCTGCCTCCACAATGGACAAAGACATTCGGGGCGAACCGTTCCCGCCCGGCGCTCGCGGGGAGCCGCCGGGGGAAGTCCTCCTCGATTGACCGGAGCGGCCGTTCTCTCGAATGCTGCGGTATTGCGGTGCCTTCCTCGGGACAGATCTCCTCGGTGCCGGCCCGCCGATGCGTGCCGCCGACGTCGCGCGGCGCGTCCGGCGTCGAGTTCGTCATGCACTCCTCCTCTTTTTCGCAGGGATTCGCGGACCGCCGAAAAACGGCCGGCGAGGAAGGAAACGGTTTTTCGCGGGCAGACCGAGGGAGGGCCGCGCTGGGCGCAGCCCTCCCTCGGTTGACCTCACTGGAATACCGCGGGGCACAGCGTAGCGCAGCCGGTTCCGCCGCACCGGCGCCTCGGCCGCGGGCGCGCCGGGCCCGGCTGCGGAAAGAAAAGAATCGGCCGATATTAGGCAAGGCAATGCGCCAGGAGAGTGAAGGCGGCGATTTCGCGGAGTTCGCCGCGCTGGGCTGAACGACTGAAGCGGCAACGGTGTTCGCGGTTCCGCGAAACGGAGCGTGAATATTCACGCTTCGTTTCCGGCATGTGAATCGGGCGCGGAAGACCGCATGGCGGGATGTTTTCGGGACGGTTGCCGAAGGCGTTCGGGGATATGTCGGATGGGAGAAATATCGAAGTCGCCGGGCCGTTTCTGACGTTTTCGCCGCCGGGTCCGGTTGCGGGTGCGGTTTTCCGCCGGAGGGCGGGCGGCGGGCTGCGTTTTCGGCGGCGGGTCCGGCGAGGCGGCGTCCGGGGTGGTCCAGACCAAGGCAGTGGTCTGGACCGCTGGTCCACCGGCTCGGGCCGGGGGCGGACGGGCGGAAGGCGGGGTGCGTCCGGGGGAGCGGGCCTGGTCCGGCGGGACGCGTGGCGGTCGGACCAGGTGCCGTAGTGCGGAGTGAACGAGGGTGACGAACCCGCGTTTATCTCGAACGTAACGATCCGATCGACTGGAAGTGACTCACAGTTGAGGTGGTGTGAAATTTGCCGACTTGACCGCTCTGGGTCAGCTTGCGCGGCGGATTTGGGCCAGAATCATTGCTGTTGAGCTGTGATTGATTAACCAAGTAGGGTGACTGGGGTGTGACGCACTGTCGCCTGACTGCTACACGCCGAGGCGATCTGTGGCCGATCCCACTGCCTCTGTACACCCGCTGTTTCCGTTTCGTAATCTTCTCGAGCTTTTGCGGTGACCTGCGATCTACCCCGAGGATCAGCGACCCGAAGCCGCCGCGAACCGTCGCTGCTCGCTGCCTGACCCAGGCACGAGGACGGTTGTGCGGTGTGACAGCGAAGGAGCCCACCTACCGTGGGACGGCACAGCAAACCCAGCAAGACGAAGACAGTCCTCCAGCGCACCGGCGCGACCGCGGCTCTCGCGGGCGCCACCCTCGGCGGCATCGGCCTCGCCGGGGCGGGCACGGCCAACGCCTTCCCGGGGCAGGCCGGCATCGTCAAGTGCGAGAGCAGCGGCAACCCGACCGCGGTCAACAACACCGCCGCGGGCCAGCGCGCGGGCCGCCCCGCCGGCCTGTTCCAGATCGTCACGAAGACCTGGCTCGCGAACGGCGGCGGCCAGTACGCCCCGACGGCCGACAAGGCCACGCCCGCGCAGCAGCAGATCGTCGCGGACCGGATCTACGCGAAGCAGGGTTCCGCCCCGTGGCAGTGCCGCGGCGGCTCGGGCCCGGCGGGCTACGCGAACTTCGGCGGCGACACCTCCGGCGGCTCCGCCGAGGTCGAGGCTGTCGCGGCGAAGCCGAAGGTCGAGGTCAAGGCCGAGACGAAGGTCAAGTCCGCGCCGAAGCACGCCGCGCCGACCTCGAACCCGGACGGCAGCTACACCGTGGCCGCCGGCGACACCCTCTCCGGAATCGCGAAGAACCTCAACGTGGACGGCGGCTGGCAGCACCTGCAGCAGCTGAACCAGAAGTTCATCCCGGACGCCAACCTGATCATGGTCGGCCAGAAGATCGTCACGAAGTAACCCCGCCGAGGCCCCGGCCGGGCCCGCGACGCTTTCCCCCGGGCGGCGCGACCCCGGCCGGAGGCCGCCGGTGCACGCGCGCGCGAAAAGTGCGCTCGGGCACCGCCGCGCGCCCCGGCGGCCGGCGTGCGGAGCGGACGGGCCTGCTTTGTGGGAACACGGGCCCGTCTGCGCCGCACGCCTTGCCGCGAGGGCGGAGGACGCTGGCGCGGTTTGTCGCGCATGAGCGTGGACAGGGCTGCGCTGCGCACCTTGCCGTGCGAGCGGGATGCGCTGGCGTCAGCTGTTTCGCGGGAGTGCGGGCGGTTTTGCGCCGCATGCCTTGCCGCGTAGGCAGGAAGCGTGGGTGCGGTCTGTTTCGCGGGAGTGCAGGCAAGCTTGTGCTGCACGCCTTGCCCCCAGGGCAGAGAACGCCAGCCCTTGCCGCGGGCTTGCCATAGCGCGTAGCCGGAGATCTCGAACGCGCGACAGCCACGGCGGTTCGCGGGCCGTCCAGCCGGTGCTTTCCGCGAGTAGAGTCGGAAACGCGCTTAGGCGAGGGAACGCGGCGAAGTCTGTTCACCGCCGTCGTTGTGGTCGGCCGCGTTCGAATGGAGGCTGTTCGATGGTGCACCGCGAAAGAATCCCGTGGCAGCACGGCGCGGGCGCGGTAATCGGGCAGCGATGAATCCGACGTCGCCTCGCCGTCGGCGCAATCTGTGGCGACTGGCCGGAGTATCCGCCGGTGCGCTGGCCCTCGCCGAGACGGTCAGGTTGCTGGCGCTGTGGCGGCAGACCAGAACGTATCCGCGATACTGGGCCGCCCGCGCCGCAGAACCACTGGCTCCCAACGCCTTGCGAGTGGTCGCGTTCGGCGATTCAGCCGCGATGGGCATCGGCGCGCGACGGCCGGAGGAAAGCCTGGTCGCCCGGATCGCGGCATATCTCAGCGAGCGCACGGGACGACCGGTGCACCTGACAAACCTCTCGACCGGCGGCGGCCGTGTCGCGACCGTCCTGGAACACCTGCATCTGGCCGACGCCGACGCGGTGATTGTCGTAGCGGGTTCCGCGGACGCCATCGCCCGCGTGCCGCTCGGCCAATTCCGGGCGGACGTGCGCGAACTGGTCGAGCGGGTTCCAGCGGACCGGACGATTCTGTCCGACGTGCCATTGCGGCCGGGAAGCAAGCCGTATCAAAAAGCACTCGCCGAGGTCGCGGACGAGGCGAAGGTCGCGCACGCGGATTTCGCCCGCGCATTCCGCACCGCCCGCCGGTTCGACGTCTTCGCGGCCGACTTCACACACGTGAACTCGCGCGGTTACCAGATCTGGTTCACGGCTTTCCGTCCGCACCTCGACGCGCTGATCGCTCGGCTTTCCCGGTGACGATGTCCGGCTATCGGCGCGCCGGTAACGGAACACTCCGCAACAACGACAACGCGTCCGCACTCGCACTCCCAGGCTCAGCCTGATAGACGATCAACTGCTGCCCAGGCGCACTCCGCACGTCGAACGCCTGATACGTCAACGTCAGCGCCCCGACCGCCGGATGCACGAGGTGTTTGGGCTCCCGGGTTTTCCCGCGGACCTGATGGGTCTCCCACAACGCCCGGAACTGTTCGCTGCCTTCGCTCAGTTCCGCCACCAGTTGCGGCAGACCAGGTTCGGAGGTGGCGGCTGCGCGCAGATTCGCCACGGTCGCCTGGGCCGTCCAGTCCCAGCGGGCGTAGAACTGCCGCCCCGCTGGGTCGAGGAACGTCATGCGCGCGAGGTTGTCGGCCATGCGGAACGGGGAGAACAGGGCGTCGGCGAGGGTGTTCGCGGCCAGGATGTCCAGGGCGCGGTTGAGCACGAACGCGGGTGCGTGCGGATGGCTGTCCATGAGCTGCCGCAGTTCGGGGCTCACAGTCCGGGGCGCCGGGGACGGCAGGTCGGGCGGGGCGGCACCGGCGAGGCGGTACAGGTGCTCGCGGGCGTCGGGGTCCAGGTCCAGTGCGCGGCTGAGGGCGTCGAGCACCTGCGGTGACGGGCGGGTTTCCCGGCCCTGTTCCAAGCGCGCGTAGTAGTCGACGTTCACTCCGGCGAGCACGGCGACTTCCTCGCGGCGCAGGCCCGCGACCTTGCGTCTGCCGGAATAGCGCACGTCGGCGTCGTCCGGGGAGCGTTGTGCGCGGCGTGCCCGCAGGAAGTCGCCCAGTTCCGTACTGCCCATGCGGATCAGCGTAGGCGTCGGGCTGGGTGGGTGTGGCACGTCCTGTCAGCGAGGTCCGTCGCGGCTGAGACTGGTCGGCATGACGAAAGAACTGGCGGGAAAGGTCGCCCTGGTCACGGGTGCCGCGCGCGGGGTCGGTGCGGCGACGGTCGCTTGGCTGCACGCCCGCGGGGCCCGAGTGCTGGCCACGGACATCCGGCCCGAGGTGGAACAGTTCGCCGACGAGAACGGCGTCGCCGTGCTGGTCGGCGATGTGTCCGAAGAGGACGTCGCGGTGCGGTCGGCGGCCGCGGCGCTCGAGCGGTTCGGCGGGCTTGACATCTTGGTTGCCAACGCTGGTCGTTCGGTGAACAAGCCAGTCACCGAGACGACCGCGGCGGACTGGGACGAGGTGATGTCCGTCAACGCGCGCGGGGCGTTTCTGCATGCGCGAGAGGCGTTTCGGCTGATGCGTGACAACGGCGGGGGAGCGATCGTCACTGTCGGATCGTTCGCCTCCACGGTGGGACTGGCCGAGGCATCGGCGTACAGCGCGTCCAAAGGAGCGCTTGCGCAATTGACGAAAGTGCTCGCGCTGGAAGGCGCTCCACACGGAATTCGGGCGAATGTTGTCGCCCCGGGCGTGATCGAGACCGATCTGCTCGACACTTTTCGCGCCGACAGCCGGGCGTATCTGCGGTCCTTCGGCGACGCCCATCCGCTCGGCCGGGTCGCGCAGCCTGAAGAGATCGCGGAGGTGATCGGCTTTCTGGCTTCGCCGAGGTCCGCGTTCGTCACCGGTGCGGTCGTCGCCGCCGACGGCGGCTACACCGCGGCCTGATTCCCCCTCGCAGAAAGGAATATCCATGCGGCTCAGCGGCAAAGTCGTGTTGCTCACCGGGGCGACCGGCGGTATTGGCCAAGCCACGGCGGAACTGTTCGCGCGAGAGGGGGCCAGCCTGGTCGTCACCGACGTCGACCGGGAGGCCGTGGAGGAGCTCGCCGCGAGATTGGGGACCGACGTCCTGGCCGATCGGTTGGACGTCTCCTCGCCGGAAAACTGGCGCGGCACGGTCGAACGGACCCGGCAGCGGTTCGGCCGCCTCGACGTCCTGGTCAACGTCGCGGGGATCGTGGACTGGCCGGGCATCGAGGACACCGCGCCGGAGGCCTGGGACCGGGTGATCGCGGTCAACCAGACCGGGACCTGGCTCGGGATGAAGGCCGCGATGCCGCTGCTGCGCGCCTCCGGCAACGGATCGGTCGTCAATACTTCCTCGGTGCTGGGCCTGGTCGGCAGCGGCGCGGCTGCCGCGTACCAGGCGTCCAAAGGGGCGGTGCGGCTGCTGACCAAGACCGCGGCCGTCGAGTACGCGACGCGCGGGGTCCGGGTCAATTCGGTGCATCCGGGCGTCATCGCCACCCCGATGATCCAGGACCTGCTCGACGACCAGGGCGACCGGCAGCCCGACATCGTCCGCACGCCGATGCGCCGCGCGGGCAGTCCCGCCGAGGTCGCGCACGCGATGCTTTTCCTGGCCAGCGACGAGTCCTCGTTCGTCACCGGAACCGAGCTCGTTGTGGACGGTGGGCTCACCGCGTACTGACATCGGCATGATCTACTATCCGGCGTAGTACCTGGTCCGGCGAGAGGAACACCATGGCGGGGCGTTCGAGCCGGGTTTCCGCTGGTGCTCGCGGCGGGTTGGGGGCGGGGCTCGTCCTGGCCGGGTTCGCGGGCGGGGCGGCGTTCGCGGCGGCTGCGCGGGCGGCTCCGGCGGAGCGGGAAAGCGAACCGGCGCCCGGCGCGGGGCATGAGGTGCTGCCCATGGCCGCGCGTCCGCCGGAGATGGAGCTGGCGGTGCTGAAGTCCGCGGTCAAGACCCGCGACGACCGGCTTCAGCGAGAAGAGCGGGAGCGCGAGAAGGCCCGTCAGGAACCCCGTGCGCACGCGCCCGTGACCGGCACGATCACCTCGAACTACGGCGGCCGCTGGGGAACGACCCACTACGGACTGGACGTCGCGAACGTCATCGGCGCCCCGGTCCGGACTCCGCTCGCCGGGACGGTCGTCGAGGCCGGTCCGGCGAGCGGGTTCGGGCTGTGGGTGCGCGTCCGGCACGAGGACGGGACGGTCACGGTGTACGGGCACATCAACCGGTACACGGTCGCCGCCGGGCAGCGCGTGGCGGCCGGGCAGGTGATCGCGGAGGTGGGCAACCGCGGGCAGTCGACGGGGCCGCATCTGCACTTCGAGGTCTGGGCGGACGGGGAGCGCAAGACCGACCCGCTGCGCTGGCTGCGGGGGCTCGGCGTGCGGATCGAACCGGGCGGGTGACCTCGGGTGGACGTCGGGCCGGAGCGTGCGCGACAATACATGCACGTTTCACTATATGTCAGGGACGGTGCGGGGTGAGCGAGCACAAGACGGGGCACGGCCACGGCCACGGGGTGTCGGCGGGCGCGGATCGCAAGTGGCTGGTGCGGGCGCTGGTGCTGATCGTCGGGTTCATGGCGGTCGAGCTGGTCGTCGGCCTGATCGCCGGGTCGCTCGCGCTGATCACCGACGCGGGCCACATGCTGACCGACGCCGCGTCGATCGTGCTCGCGCTGGTCGCGATCCGGCTGGCCGCGCGTCCGGCGAAGGGCGGGTTCACCTACGGGCTCAAGCGCGCGGAAATCCTGTCGGCGCAGGCCAACGGGATCACCTTGCTGCTGCTCACCGCGTGGTTCCTCTACGAGGCGGTGACCCGGCTGATCGATCCGCCGGAGGTCCAGGGCGCGCTGGTGCTCGTGACGGCGCTGGCCGGGATCGTCGTGAACGTCGCGGCGAGCTGGTGCATCAGCCGGGCGAACCGGTCGAGCCTGAACGTCGAGGGCGCGTTCCAGCACATCCTCAACGACCTCTACGCGTTCATCGCGACCGCGGTGGCCGGCGCGGTCGTGTGGTGGACCGGGTTCGCCCGCGCCGACGCGATCGCGGCGCTGGTGGTCGCCGCGCTGATGGCGAAGGCGGGTTGGGGGCTCGTCCGCGAGTCCGGCCGGATCTTCCTGGAGGCGGCGCCCGCCGGGATCGATCCCGAGGCGGTCGGGGAGCAGGTGGCGTCGGTTCCGGACGTGGTGCAGGTGCACGACCTGCACATCTGGCAGATCACCTCGGGCGAGCCCGCGCTGTCCGCGCACGTGCTGGTGCGGCCCGCGGCGGACTGCCACGCGGTGCGGGCGGGGATCGAGGAGATCATGCGGTCCCGGCACCGGCTGGACCACACGACGCTGCAGGTCGATCACGCCGACGAGAGCCGGGCCGAGCATTGCGAAGGATCGCACGGGCCGACCTATCGGTTCACCGAACGCAGCTGAACCCGCGAACGAGAGGAACCGCATGCAACGCTGCTTCGGCGGCTGGCGGCTGGACGCTCCTGGCCGTCTTCGAGGCGCTCGCGATCCTGCTGGCCGCGATCGGCGTGGCGCAGGCCCGCGACCCTGCCCGGCGCCCGCCGAAAAGCGAGGCGGAGAGCGGGGACGAACCCGAGTGAGCGAGCCCTAGGATGCGTGGCGTGCAGGGACTCGGCGAGCTGGAATCGGCGGCGATGGACGTCTTGTGGCGCGCGGGCGAAGCGCGCACGGTCCGCGAAGTGCTGGAGGGGCTGAACCGGGACCTGGCTTATACGACCGTCCTCACCGTGCTCGATCATTTGCACAGCAAGGGCTGGGTGGCACGCGAAAAGCGCAGCCGCGCCTACTGCTACACCCCGAGTCTCTCGCGCGAGGAAGCCGCCGCACGCGCGATGCGGAATCTGCTCGCCGACGTCGGCGATCCCGAAGGAGTGCTGCTGCATTTCGCGCGGTCGGCGTCGGAGGGGGAGCGGGACGCGTTGCGGCGCGGGTTGCGGAAGCGCTCGTGATCGTCTCCGCGGCACTGGTCGTGACTGCGGCGGTGGTGGGTTTCTGCGGACCGCTTCTCCTGCGCCGGGTGTTGCGGGCGCGGATGTCCTCGCCGCTGCGGTTTGTCGTGTGGATTCTGTTGCTGGGCAGCATGATCGCGGCTGGATCCGGTGCGGTGGCGGCGGCGTTCGGGCCCGGGCACGAGGTGGCGCGGCGGCTTGTCGCGTGGCTGCGGCTCGACACCTTGCGGCATCACGAAGTGCTGCATCTGGACGAGGTGGTCGGCGTGTCCGGCGCGCTGCTCGCGGCGGGCGCGGCGGGAGCGTTCGCGTTGGCAGCAATCCGCCGGTACCGGCACCAGCTTCGGCTGCACGACCGGCATTTCGCGGAATTGTCGATGGTGTGCCGGGCCAGAGCGGGTGTGTGGTGGCTGCCGTCGGAGGAGAAGCTCGCCTACAGCATCGCCGGAAAGCCTGCTCTGGTCGTGCTTTCCGAAGGGCTCGCGAAGGACCTCTCCGCGCTGGAACTCGCCGCGGTGGTCGACCACGAACGGTTCCATCTGCGCGGACGGCACCATCGGCTGGTCGGGTTCGCGCACGCGGTGTCGGCGGCGCTGCCGTTCGTTCCGTTGGCCCGGCAGTCGCCGGAATTCGTTGCTGCGGCCGTGGAGTTGAGCGCGGACGCCGCGGCTGGCCGTCGGCACGGACCGGCGACAGTCAGTGCGGCGTTGGACCGGATGCATCCGGTGCGTTCGGCGGCCACCGCGCTCAGGCTCGAACACCTCGCCCGCGGTCACGGCAGCGCGATGACCGGCATTCTCGCCCTGGCAACGGCAGTATTACTCCCGGTGAGCACGGCTGCGGCCCTGATCGTCGCCGGAGCCTGGACGGCGACTCCCGCCCTGCTCCACGCCTGACCGCTATGACTACTATGTCCGTTAGTAGTCGTGAACGGGGGCAGATCAGGTGTTGGGCCGAAAAACGCAGATCATCGCGGGTATACTCGCCGGGCTGGCGCTGACGGCGGGCTGCACGGCCGCACCGGATCCCGGGCCCGCCGCCGGGAACGACCAGAAGACCAGCGCCGCGCCGGTGCCCGCGACCCTCGACCTCGGGCCGAAGGACGGCTCGAACGACGTCGCGCCCGGCGAGCCCGTCACCGCGGTGGCCGGAGGAGCTACGCTCAGTGACGTCACAGTCAAGGCCGCGGACGGCACCGCGATCCCGGGCGAGATGGACGCCGCGAAGCAGCGCTGGAACACCAGCAAGCCCCTCGAATACGGTACGAAATACACCCTGACCGCCCGCTCCGTCGGCGCGGACGGCAACCCGGTGACCCGCACCAGCACCTTCATCACCGCGACCGCCAAGGCGCAGGCGTACCCGTCGGTGATCCCGCTCGACGGCGAGACCACCGGCGTCGGCATGCCGATCACGATCAAGTTCTCCGCGCCGGTCGCGGACAAGGCCGCCGCGGAGAAGATGCTCACCGTCACCTCGGACAAGCCCGCGACCGGAGCGTGGCGCTGGTTCGGCGACGACGAGGTGCACTACCGCACCAAGGAATACTGGCCCGCGTACTCCACGATCACCCTCGACATCAAGATCGCCGGCCGCGCGCTCGGCAACGGGGTGTTCGGCAAGGCCGACCGCAAGATCAGCTTCAAGACCGGCCCGTCGATCATCTCGAAGGTCTCGGACAACGAGAAGCAGATGCGGACGTACAAGGACGGCCAGCTCGTCCTGACGTCCCCGGTCAGTCTCGGCAAGCCGTCCGCGCGCAGCGTTTCGGGCACCATGCTGATCATGACCGTGCAGTCTCCGTACACAATGGACTCCAGCACGTACGGCGTGCCCACGGACGCGCCCGGCGGCTACCGCACCACGGTCAAATACGCGTTGCGGCTCACCAACTCCGGCCAGTTCCTGCACTCCGCACCGTGGTCGGTCCGGCAGCAAGGACACTCCAACACTTCGCACGGCTGCCTCAACGTCAGCGTCGAAAACGCGAAGTGGTTCTACGAGAACTCCCACCGCGGGGACGTCGTGACGGTGTCCGACACCGGAGCGGACCTCAAACCCGGCGACGGCTGGACCGACTGGCGGTTCAGCTGGGAGGAATGGCAGAAGAAGGTCTGACCCCGCCCGCACTGCGTGGTCTCAGGTCCGTGAGGGGAACCCTGAGGGACTCAGAGTCCCTCAGGGTTCCCCTCACGGACGGCGACCCAGCTCTCGCGGATCAGACGGATTGGCGGGGCTGCGGGGAAAGCACGTCCTCTCCGTAAATCCCCTGCAGCCAGTTCGTCTGGTAGATCGTGTCGAGATACCGCTCGCCGAGGTCCGGCGCGACGGCCACCGCGGTCAGGTGGTGTGCGTCGTGTTCGGACAGCCAGCTGGTGGCCCCGCTGACCACTGTCCCGGTCGAGCCGCCGAACAGGAATCCGTTGCGCGCCAAGCGGTGGCACGCCCGGACCGAATCCGGCTCCTCGACCAGGACCACGTCGTCCACATAGGTCTCGTCGAGGATCGCCGGGCGCACGCTGGTGCCCAGGCCCGGCAGCATCCGCCTGCCCGCCGGGCCGCCGAAGGTCACCGAGCCGACGCTGTCGATCGCGACGATCCGCACCGGACGGTGCCACTGCCGGAAGAACCGCGCGCAGCCCATCAGGGTGCCCGTGGTGCCCGCGCCGACGAACAGCACGTCGAGGGCCGGGAACGCGGCGGCGATCTCCGGCCCGGTCCGGTGGAAGTGCGCGCCCCAGTTGTCCGGGTTGGTGTACTGGTTGAGCCACACGTACCGCTCGTCGGACGCGACCAGCATGCGCACGTGGTCGATGCGCGCCCCGAGGAAACCGCCCTCGGGGCTGGGTTCGGTGATGATGTGCACCTCGTTGCCGAGCGCCTCGATGGCGCGGCGGGTCGCGAGGTTGCAGCGGGAATCGGTGACGCACAGGAACTTGTACCCCCGGCTGGCCGCGATCATGCTCAGCGCGACGCCGAGGTTGCCCGAAGAGGACTCGACGATGATCGAGCCCGGCCGCAGCAGGCCGTCGCGTTCGGCCGCGTCGACCATTTCGGTGGCGGCCTTCAGCTTGATGGAGCCGGCGAAGTTGAAGCCCTCGCACTTGAGGAACAGCGAATAGCCGAAACTCCAGCGGAGGTCGACGTACAGCGCCTCCTCGTTGAAGGCTTCGGGAACGGTGATGACACGCACGGTTTTTCTCCTCGTCAGGAACAAAAGCTCAGGGGCGGACGGCGCTCAGCCATACCGGCGCAGGTCGTGGAAGAAGTCCTCGATGACGTGCAGTCCGCCGGTGTCGGACACTCTCTCGTGGACGAAGGCCCCGACGGCGAGGTCGAGGACGCCGAGCCCGAACGGGGAGAAGATCAGCGGCTGGTCGGCGGGCGGGCTGATCCGGCCGGACAGCACGTCGTCCAGCGTGCCGAGCAGGAAGTCCCGGCTGCCGGTGCGCTGCTGCACCAGATGCGGCGAGGTGTTGGCCTTGAGACAGTGGTCGACGTCGTCGACCAGGTTCGCCGACGCCAGCAGGACCTCGGGGGCCAGATCGCGCAAGGAAACGTGCAGTACCAACGGGTTGTGGGAGAACCACGAGGGATCGTGCACGTGCGGTTCGCCGGCGATCGTCGCGAAGATCACCAGATCGCTGTCGCGGATCAGGCCTTCGGCCGTGTCGCGCACCCTGATGTCCCCGGCGAACCCGGACTGCTCCAGGTAGCCGCGGAATCCGGCGGCGCTGTCGGCGTGCAGGTCGTGCACGTTGATCTCGTCGAACTCCCAGCCGGTCCCGGCGAGGAAGGTGTGGATGTAGCGGGCGATCAGGCCGACGCCGAAGAACCCGACGCGCCGGGGCCGTTCCCGTGTCCGGCTGAGCCAGTCCGCGGCGAGCGCGGCGGAGGCGGCGGTCCTGGTCGCGCTGATGATGGAGCTTTCCAGGCAGGCGAACGGATACCCGGTCGCGAGGTCGTTGAGGATCAGCACCGCCGACGCCCTCGGGATCCCGGCGGCGACGTTGCCCGGGAAGCTGGAAATCCACTTCACGCCCGCGACGTTCGTCTCCCCGCCGAGCGAGGCGGGCAGGGCGATGATCCGGTCGGCCGGGCGGTCGGGGAAGCGCAGGAAATACGACGGCGGGTTGACCGAATCGCCGGAGCCGTGCACCCGGTAGGCGGTCTCGACGAGGTCGACGACCTCCCGTTCGCGCCCGGCCAGCGCCTCCTGGACCTGGCTGCCGGAGATCACCGCGAACGGCGGCACCGCGCCCGGCCCCGCGGGTGCGGATTCGGCGGTGAAAGATTGCGTGGTCACTGGGTTGTCCCCTCGGAATGCAGCGAGCAGTCGGAAAGTCGTACCGGGTCGGCCAGCCCGACGAGCACCTCGCGCGGGCCCTCGTAGGCGTCCCGGCTGTGCGCCGTGCGGACGTTGTCGACCAGAAGGAGATCGCCCGCCTGCCACGGTTCGCGGACGGTGTGCTCCTCGTACACCTCGTTGAGCAGTTGCACGACGTCCTCGCCGATCGGGTCGCCGTTGCCGAAGCGGGTGTTGAACGGAAGCCCGTCCGCTCCGTAGATGTCGACCAGGTACTCGTGCACCTCGGGCGCCATCGTCCACTCGTTGAGGAAGGCGATCTGGTTGAACCAGCAGCGCTGGCCGGTGACCGGATGCCCGACGATCGCGTCGCGGCGCTGCCGGGTGCGCAGCCCGCCGTCGGGCTGCCAGGCGAACTCGATCCGGTTGGCGCGGCAGTAGTCCTCGATCGCGGAGCGGTCCTCGGTGCCGAACGCTTCGGCGACCGACGCCCCGATCTCGTCGTTGAAGCTGCGGGTGAGCAGCCAGCCTTCGCGCTCGAACCGCGCGCGCAGGTCCGCGGGCAGCGAGGCCAGCACGGCGGTGGAATCGCTGACGCCGGTGACGCCGCCCGAGGACGGCGGGCTGACGCAGGCGAACAGCATCAGGCCCGGGAACTCCAAGGTGTAGCTCAGTTCGTGGTGCATGCACATCGGCTGGTTCGGCGGCCATTCCGTCGAGGAGTGCACCCCGCCGGGGTAGGCCGCGCGCGGCGCGAAGGCCTCCCGCTCGGTCATCAGCAGGTCGGTCAGCCTTCCGAACACGGCCGCGACGGCGGTCTGTTCGGCGAGCCCGAGACCTCGGACGAGCACCGCGCCGTATTCGGCGACGAGTCTTCGCACCGTGTCCCGGTGCGTGCTCGCCCAGCCGGCCGGGTCGCCGCCTGCCTCGGCCCGCAGCACCGCGGGCAGCCCGGGACAGAAATCCGGCTCGGGCGGGGAAGTCTTCGGCAGGAATTTGGACAACGACATCGTGGAATCCCTTCGATTTCCGCGTTGCAGAGGGTCAGGAGCTTCGGGACGAGGAGCCGGACCGGCTGTCGATCAGCTCGGCCAGGTCGGCGAGCACCGGATGCTTGGCGACGTCCTTGATCGAGACCGCGCGGTCGAGCGCGATCGCCAGCTTCACCGCGGACAGCGACGTGCCGCCCCGGCCGAAGAAGCTGTCCCGGCGGCCGATCCGGCCGGACCGGCTGCCGAGCACCTGCGCCCAGGCCCCGGCCAGCCGCTGTTCGGTTTCGGTGACCGGCTCGTCGTAGTCCTCTTCGACCGCGTCGAGTTCGGCGGCGAGCGCGGTGAGGTTCTTCTTGTCGATCTTTCCGTTGGCGGTCAACGGCAACTGCTCCCGCCAATGGAACGCCGAGGGGAGCATGTACTCGGGCAGCGCGGCGCCGAGCTGGTCCCGCAGCAGTGCGAGATCGAGCTGCTCCCGGCTGGAGTAGAACGCGACCAGCCGCTTGCCCTGCCCGTGTTCGGCCACGACCACCGCGCCGTCGCGCACCCCGGGCACCCGCAGCAGCGTGTTCTCGATCTCGCCGATCTCGATCCGGAAACCGCGGATCTTGACCTGCGAATCCCGCCTGCCGAGGAATTCCACCTTGCCCTCGGGCAGCCAGCGGCCGTGGTCGCCGCTGCGGTAGAGCCGGGCGTCCGGCCGGTGCGGGTCGGTCGTGAACGCCCGCGCGGTGCGCTCCGGGTCGTTGATGTAGCCGCGGCCCACGCACACCCCGGAGAACACGATCTCGCCGGGCGCGCCGAGCGGGACCGGGTCGAGTTGCTCGTCGACGATGTACACGCGCACGTTCTGCACCGGCGGCCCGAGCGGCACCCGCTCCCGCGTCGGCGCGCGGTCCATCACCTCGTGGTTGGTGTCGTCCGAGGTTTCGGTGAGGCCGTAGGCGTTGACCAGCTTGACGTCCGGCATCGCGGCGAACCAGCGCTGCGCCAGTTCGGTCTTGAGCGCCTCGCCGGTCACCGACACGCAGCGCAGATCGGGCAGCGCGACCGGGTTCTTGTCCACCGCGGAGAGGACGACCTCGAGGTAGGAGGGCACGACCTGCAGCACAGACACGCCGCCGCTGCCGAGCCGGTCCACGAACCGGTCGGCGTCCAGGATCACGTCCTGCTCGATCAGCAGGGTCTTCCCGCCGACCAGCAGCGCGGAAACCAGCTGCCACAGCGAGATGTCGAAGCACTGCGGCGCGACCTGCGCGACCACCGAGTCCTCGGTGATGCCGAGGTCGTTGATCTTGGCGTAGAGATGGTTGACCATCCCGGCGTGCTCGCACATCGCGCCCTTCGGCTCGCCGGTCGAGCCCGAGGTGAAGTAGATGTAGGCGAGCTGTCCGGCGTCGACGGCGACGGCGAGGTCCTCGTCGGAGTGGTCCTCCTCGTACGCGGCGTCCACGAACAAGGTGCGCACGCCGGGCAGCGATTCGACGGCCTTGCGCAAAGTGGTCGTGCTGCCCGGTTCGGTCAGCACCAGTTCGCAATCGGCCCGGCGCAGCGTGGTCGCGATGCGGTCGGTCGGGAAATGCGGCTCGACGGGCAGGTAGACGCCGCCCGCCTTGAACACGGCCAGCACGGCGGCCATCCAGTCCAGGTTGCGTTCGGTCACCACCGCGACGACGCCCTCGCGCCGCAGCCCGCGCGCCACCAGCGCCCGCGCCAGGCGGTTGGCACGCCCGTTGAGCTCCCGGTACGTCCACCGCCGGTCGCCGTGCACCGCCGCGATCGCGTCCGGACGGCTGGCGACGTGGCGCTGGAACAGCTCGTGGCAGCGCAGGTCCGGCACCTCGACGTGCGGCCCGGCGAGGCCTTCCAGCTGCAGCTTGAGTTCCGCGGACGACAGCAGGGTCGTTTCGCGGTGCGGCGCGGTGACGTCGGTGCGGATCAGCGCGAGCGCGCTCAGGTGGTAGCCGAGAACGCGTTCGGCGCTTTCGGAATCCAGCACCTCGGTGCGGAAGCGCAACCGGAGCGTCTCCAGATCCGGCGAGACGTCCAGTTGCAGCACGGTGTCCCCGGCGAGATCCCCCGCGGTGCCAGTCGGGTCAAAGACCGTTTCGAACGGCGGCGCGATGATGCCGAGTTCGGTGCGCAGTTCGTCCACCGGGAAGTCCCGGAAGGCCAGGGTTTGCGCGTCGACCTCCGCGGCGTGCTCGATCAGCTCGCGCCAGGTGCCGGATTCGGTGCTCAGCCGGCAGGGCAGCGCCGCTCCGCCGGGACCGGCGACGTAACCGGTGCACACCTGCGGCTCGCCCGACAGCGCGGCGAGCACCTTGGCGTGCGCGGCGAGCAGTACCGAGCTCAGCGGCACGCGCAATTGGTCGGCCAGCAGCCGCAGCCCGGTCGCGATCCCCCGGGGGATCGGCGTTTCGTGGTCGCCGATCGCGGAGCCCGCTTCCAGCGTCCAGCGCGGGACGCTGGTGCGTCCGCCGGCGGTGAGTACCTCGCGCCAGTGCTCGCGAACCGCTCCCAGTCCGGTTCTCATGGGTCGTCCTTCCCGTGGTTGTCGTTGCTCCGTCACGATTTCCCCGCCAGCTGACGGCGGCCTGCCCGGACCTCGTGCGCGGGGTTCCCGCCCCAGTGCTCGCGATCCGGGACCTCAGTGCCCTTCATGAGGAAGGAATGGGGGGCGAGCGACGAGCCGTCGCCCATGGTCACGCCGTAATGCACCAGCGCGCCGGTGCCGACGACGCACCTGCTGCCGATGGCGATGCGGTCCATCTTGTAGCCGCCGTCCTCCTGCGAATGGCACTGGACGACGGACCCGATGTTCAGTGTGACGTTGTCGCCCAAGCGCACCAACGTCTTTTCGATGATGAGCGCGCCGTCGTCGAACAGGCGCTTGCCGACCTTGACGCCCAGCAGCCGCCACACTGTGCGCTTGAACGGGGTCCCGTCGAGCGAGCGGTAGATCGCGTTCGCCGCGGCCGCTTTCCAGAACCGTTCCTGCCGCCAGAACCGCCGGTCGTAGATCGAGCACGACACCGGGTGCATCGGCCGGATGAACACCGTGATCCGTTCCAGGGCAATGAAATACAGCATGCCGTAGAGCAGCATCGCGGCCGTGTCGATCGCGAACAGCGGCGGGCCGATCAGGTCGTAGTACACGTCCGAGGCCCAGGTGAGCAGCAGCAGCCCGTAGAAGAACAGCCAGTGGGACACGGCGTACAGCAGCATGCCCCCGACGTTGTGCCGGGTCTTGGCGGCCAGCCTGCGGCGGAACTCCTCCGGCGTCTTCGGGTGGTCGAACTGGCTGTCGCGCTCCACCGAGCGCGGGATTTCGAAGCTGGGGGAGCCGAGCAGGCCGACGTCCTCGCGCACCGGGCCGTCGAGCGGAACCAGGACCTTGGTGGCGAGCAGGCAATTGTCCCCGGTCTTCGCCCCGGCGGGGTAGAGGACGTGGTTGCCGAGGAAGTTCCGCGCCCCGACGTGCACCCGGGACAGCCGGAACGAGGTGTTGGTGTACTCGGCGTTGACCACCGACAGGCCGTCGGCGACCATCGTGCCCGCGCCGGAGGAGAAGAGGTACGGGTTCTCGTACTTCTCGTCGAGCCCGAAGTTGGACCCGGTCTGCTCTTTGCCGGACACCTTGCAGCCCACCAGGCGCAGGTAGTTCACGATGGCCGAGCTGTCGCCGAAAAGCGTCTTGAAGAACCGCAGGTTGGTGAGGATGCGGATGGCGCGGTGTGCGGTGTAGCGGAAAGTGTAGAGGCGGTAGACCTCGCCGGGTTTCAGCGCGAGGTTCAGCAGCCGCGGCACGAACGTGACGATCAGGAAACCGGTCAGCCGCAGGCCGAAGTACAGGATGAAGGAGACGACGAAGGCCTTCCAGTAGAACTGCGGGTCGGCGAAGTCCAGGACGGCCGTGCCGAGTCCCATCGCCGGGCTGAGTTCCGGCAGCGTGTTCAGCATGAAGCCGAGCAGGCCGAGCACCACCGGGGCCAGCAGGAGGACCGCCGTCAGGGTCTGGCGCACGGCGAACAGCGCCCGCCGGACGCTGCCGCAGGCCCGCGGTTCGACCCGCCGGTAGTGCACGTCGGCGGGGACGGCGGGAACACCGTGCCAGCTCTGCCCCTCCGGAACCGTCTGCCCGGCGTGCAGGGACGACGCGTGCCCGAGCTGGGCATTGGCGCCGAGCCGGGTTTCGATGTCGATGACGGACATCTCGCCGACGTAGGAGTTCGCGCCGATCGAGACCGGTCCGGTCCGGATCACGCCGTCCTGCGCGCGATAGGTGGTGAAGTAGGTGTCCTTGCAGATCACCGCGCCTTCCCCGATGGTGAGCAGATCGGTGCACACCGGGACGAAGCGCGAGAAGATCGTGACGCCCTTGCCGATCTTCGCGCCCAGCGCGCGCAGGTACAGCGAGTAGAGCGGGGAGCCGACGAACAGCGGGACCAGCAGGTTCCGCTGGACGAGCGTCTTGACCACCCAGAACCGGACGTAGCCGAGGCTCCACAGGCGGATCTCGCCGGGCTTCCAGCGGCCGACGAGGATCCATTTGAGCGCGATCGGAAGGGTGCACAGCACCGCCAGCACCACGGCGCCGAAGACCACCGCGCGCAGGTAGTAGTGGAGCAGGCCGGTGCCGGCCAGGATCCAGTCGGTGCCGACGCCGAGCACCTGGGCCACGAGATACGAATAGGCGAAGAAGATCAGCAGCTGCAGTATCCCGCAGCCGAAGTATTCGAGTCGGCTCGCGCGCTTCGGCGGCTCCGCGGGGGCGGGAGCGGGCGCCTCGGCCGGGACCTCCTCGGTCTCGGCCAAAGCGGAGACCAGGCTGGCGATGGTCGGATTCCGGTAAATGTCCTTGATGGAGACAGTGGGAAGATCGGCACGCTTGCGCACTCGCGCGCAGAACTGTGCCATCACGAGCGAGTTGGCCCCGAGATCGGCGAAGAAGTTGCTGTCGACCGACACGTTTTCCTGCCCGGTGACGTCGGCCATCACCTGGGCGAATGCTTCTTCGGTGTCGGGTGCCGGACCGGGGCGGGCGGTCGGGTACTCGGTGAGATCCATATGCCTAATGATCGGTGGATGTAACGCCGACGTAACCTACGGACGTCGGTGTTGACAATTTCGTGACCTGTTCGATGCGAGTCGCGGTTGACAAATGCGACACGCGCCGGGATTGAGGTCTAGACCACGTAAGGAACCATTAATCTGGCAAAGGGGACTAATGCCGTGAATACCCTTTGTTTTTCAACAGCCAGTGGCGGTTGTCGACGGATCCGGGACGGTCCGGCGAAGGATTCCGGTGAAGTCTGATCGTCGTCGTGCATTTACCGCAAACCGATCCTCCGCACGGGCGATGTTACCAGGATTTCCCCGCTTTCGGGGGGTGGATTCCCCTGTTAGCGGAGGCGGAACTGGTCCGCTGGGGTGAAATTCGCGGCACATGGAGTGGCGCGAAGTCGCTGTGTGGAAGCGGTCCCGGGCGACGGCCTGGCCCCGCCGTGCTCGCTGCGGGTGCCCGTCAAGGTTCCTTGGTCCTCGAATTCGGTGACGTTATGCGCCGGACTGGAATATGCAAGTGGCGCTTCGCGGGATTGATGGCACTTTCGAGGGAATTGCCGTCCCATGTCGTGGGTTTGTGCCAGGTGGATGAGGTTCGCGGCGGACGGAGGATTTCGTTGCGCTGTTCGGGGTACGCCGGACTGCTCTGCCGGATTTTTCGCAGGTGCGCCGTCCGGGGCCGGGGTCGGCCGGAAGGTCGCACGGAGAGCTTCCCGGGAGGAAACGGCCGATCGCGGTATTTCCGCGTCCGGCGCGCGGGCGAAGTCGAGGCGTCGGTCCGGTCGCTGGAATTATGTCGCTTCTCGTGGTTTTCTGGCTGCATTGAAACATTTTCGTGTTGTCCGGATTTCCCGGATCGCGCCAGGGGAGAAAAACATGAAGGCAGAGTCGACCGTCCCGTCCGCCCTGAGATTCGAGTGACGCGGTGCTGCCCGGTACCGCCGCCTCGGCGAAAACGATTACCGTTATGCTGCTCCGGCAGGCGGCGAACCGGCCGGACGCGGTGGCGATTCGCGACCGGCTGGACGTCGTGACCTATGCGCGGCTCGTCGCCGAAGCCCGCCGCATCGCGCACAATCTGGCCGCGGCAGGCGCTTCTCCCGGCGGAATCGTCGCGGTGGCCGCCAAGCGCACTCCGGAATTGCCGCCGTTGCTGCTCGGAATTCTCCTGGCCGGCTGCGCGTACAGCGTCTTGGATGTGCGCTGTCCCGGAACCCGGCTCGCCGTTCTGGTGTCCGCCCTGCGACCGGCGGTCGTAACGGGCGACGCGGCCGGTGCCGCCGCGCTCGCCGCGGCGTCGATCGAGCACATACCGGCCGAACGCCTCCGGAAACCCGGCGACGGACCCGCGCTTCCCGATGCGTCCCCGGGCGATCCGGCGACTGTTTTCCGGACCTCGGACTCGACGGCAGTGCTCTCGCCGCACCGGGCAACCACTCGACTGGTCGCGGCGGGCGGATGCGTCCCCCTGGGTCCGGCCGCCGTCACCATCTGCGCCGCCGCCCCGTCAGGGCCGGTCTTCAGCCTGGAACTGTGGGCGACGCTGCTGTCCGGCGGAACCGTTCTCCCGTACCGGAAAGATCAACTCGCGCCCGCGGATGTCCACGGCTGCGTCCGGCGCGGCGCGACTCATCTCTTTCTGGACTCAGCCCAGTTCGCTGCCGTCGCCGCCGATGCGGCCTGCCTGTCCGGACTGCGAATCCTTACCGTCGGCGACTGGCTCGACCCGGCCGTCTGCCGGACCGTCCTGGCGGCTTGCCCGTCCCTGGCGCTGTACAACGCTTATGGTGCAGTCGAAAACTGCGGGGCCGCAACGATTCACCGGGTGACCCAGGCCGATCTCGACGCCGCGGGCGGCATCCCGCTGGGCCGCGCGGTCGCGGGCACCGGCGTCGCGGTGTGGGACGGCGTCAAGACGGCACCGGCCGGTGAACGCGGAGAGATCGCGCTCACCGGCGACGGTCTGGCCCTCGGCTACCTCCACTCGCCGGAGCGCACCGCCGACGCCTTCCCGAAGCTGGACATCGACGGTGTGTCACAGCGGGCTTACCTGACCGGCGACCGCGGCTGGCTCGACGAATCCGGCGTGCTGCGGCTCGAGGAACCGGCGGCTGCCGCGGTTACCACTGTCCGAAGTGGACAGTCTCGCTCTCCGGCTTCCGCTTGCGAGTAGCCGGGGAGGCGCCCGCGGAGATCTTGGCGTCGGCGTCGTAGCCGATGGCGATCGCGCCGACCGGCTCGTGGCTGTCCGGCACGCCGAATTCGGTGCGCACCTTGGCGTAGTCCTCCGCGCCGATGCCGAAATACACCGCGCCGAGCCCCTCGTCCACCACGGTCTGGAGGATCAGCAGGACGGCCATGCCGGTGTCGATGTACCAGAACGGCACCGGCCAATGGTCCTCGCCGCGGTCGGTCCAGCCCTTGTCCGGCTGGGCGTAGCGGTCGAGGTAGACGTCTTTCACCGAGAACGGGATCACGATCACCGGCGCGGCCTTGGTGCCCTCGTCCAGCGTCCAGGACGAGAGGGTGTCGGCGAATCGCCGCACGTCGTCGCCTTGGAGCACCAGGAACGCCTGGCCTTGCGAGAACCCCGCGGACGGCCCGCGCAGCGCGTTGCGCATGATCCGCCGGAGACTGTCCTCGGGCACCGGTTCGTCGGTGAACTTGCGCACCATGCGCCTGCGCCGCACGACTTCCTGAAACTCCATCGCTGCCCCCTGGAGGAAGTTTTCGGTCGACTGTAGCGGGTTTCTAGCGTCCGCGGCCTGATCCGGAGCGATTCCTCGGACGCGGTGTCGGGTGCCGCGGTGCAGGCGGTCAGGGTGCGGCTGGTGTTCGTGGTGAGCTGCCTGGCCTCGAAATCGAGGGTGAGTTCGCCGACCGCCGGAATTCCTTGACGCCGGTGCGGTGCGGACGGACTTCGTGGGCCGTCCAGCGGTGCACAGTTCGCCGATGAGGTCGGAGAGGCCTTTGTCGTGCGGGGGTGTGCTCGCAGGTGCGGGTGGGGATGTCGAAGACGGGGGAGCAGAGCGCGCGGGCGAGCGGATTGGTGGCGAGGCGAACGAACGCGGTGACGGTGGTCATCGAGTCGAGGATGCGCTGCACGATCGGACTGACCCGCTGCGGCGGACGGTGCCGTTGCCCGCCGCTGGGGGCCGGCCGACGGTGCGGGCGAGGTCGAACAGGCAGGTGCGTTCGTCGTCGAGCTGCAGCGCCTTGGCGACCGCGTCGAGGACCTCCTCGGGCACGCCGCCGATGTGTCCGTTCCCGAGCCGCGGGTACCACTCGGTGCTGACCCGGCGAGCACCGCGACCTCCTCGCGGCGCAGATCCGGGACCCGCTGGTCCGGTCTCGCGTGGTTGATTGCGCCGACGCGATCCCGCAGCGCGTCTGGCATTGGCGACGGTGCGGTCGGCTTGAGAGCGGTGTCGCGAAGCAGATCGGTGCGGGGCGAATTGTTCGCGTGGGACGGCACGGCTCCCGTACCGATCCGGGGCGTGAGTTGTCACCGAGCGCGCGGAGGTGGGCATCGCCGGGGTGCGTGAAATCGGCGGGGCATGGTTCGCCGCCCGGCCGGAGGCATTTGCCTGCGGCCGGGCGGCGTTACTGCTGAGAGACTCGAACTCCCGCGTTCCGGGTATGCCAGGCGGTGGCCGCGCGGGAAAACGCCGGGCGGCGGCCGTTCGAACTCCGGTGGGGAGCGAACGGCTCGTCCGGCTTTTCCCGAAATGATCTCCGCGGAACCGCCGAGGCCCGGCGGGCTATTTGCCCGCGCGCTTTTTCGCGGTGCGCTTGCGGGGTTTCGCCTCCGGCTTCTGGCTTTCCTCGTAGGCGGCGATCACCTCGCGCGGGATGCGGCCGCGTTCGGCGATGGCCCAGTTGTTGTCCAGGGCCCACGTGCGGATCGCCTTGGAGCGTTCGCGTTCCTCGGCCGTCGGCGCGGCCGCGGCCCGCACGGTCGTCTTGCGTCCGCCGGTCCGGCGGGCGGACGCGATGAACGTCGCCAGTTCCCCGCGCAGGGTGGCGGCGTTCTCGTCGGACAGGTCGATTTCGTACTGGACGCCGTCGAGTCCGAAGGGGACGGTCTGCCCGGCTTCGGACCCGTCGAGGTCGTCGATCATCTCGACGAGGACTTTCTGTGCCATCGCGGTGACTCCTCCTGGAAACGGGACGCGGTCACCGCAGACCATAACAGGAGTCCACTGTGGCTGGTCGGCGGCAATAATGTAACGCCGGTCGCGCCGGTGGAATTGGCCGTGCCGAGCGGAACGGCGGTCAGGAGGTTTTCCGCCGCGGCGCCGGATCGGGCAACGCCGCGAAGGCGTGTCCCATCCGGTCGCGTTTCGTCCGGAGGTAACGCAGGTTGTGCGGAGTTTCGACCGGGCGCAGCGCGACCCGCTCGGTGACGTGAAGTCCGTAATCGCCGAGTCCGCGGTATTTCTCCGGGTTGTTGGTGATGAGCCGCACTCGCCGGACGCCGAGATGGTCGAGGATCCGCGCGCCGGAATCATAGGAGCGGGAGTCCGCCGGCAGACCCTGCGCGACATTGGCGTCGACTGTGTCGAGACCGGTTTCCTGCAGCGCGTAAGCCTCGATCTTGGAAGCGAGGCCGATGCCGCGGCCCTCGTGGCCGCGCAGGTAAACGATGACCCCGCACCCCTCGTCGGCCACCGCGCGCATCGCTTGTTCGAGCTGGGTGCCGCAGTCGCAGCGCAACGAGCCGAGGATGTCGCCGGTGAGGCATTCGCTGTGCACCCGCGCCAGCGCGCCTCGCTCGGAGCTGCCGGCGGCGGCGACGTCTCCCATGACGAGGGCGAGATGCTCGGCACCGTCCACTAGGGACCGATACGCGATCGCTCGGAAGTCGCCGAAAGCCGTCGGCATCGCGGCCGTCGCGACCGGTTCGACCAGCCGCTCGGTGGTGCGGCGATGCCGGACCAGATCGGCGATGGCGACGACGGGCAGTCCGTGTTCGGCGGCGAACTCCCGCACGCCGGCGTCGCGCAGCATTTCGCCGTCCGGGCCGATCAGCTCGCTGATGACGCCGACCGCCTCGCGACCGGCCAGCCGCAACAGATCGACAGCGGCTTCGGTGTGCCCGGCGCGGACGAGCACCCCGCCGTCCTGGGCACGCAACGGAAAGATGTGGCCCGGACGGCGAAGACTCTCCGGTGCCGTGCCCGGCTCGGCGAGCGCCCGGCAGGTGCGTGCGCGTGCTGTCGCGGACACTCCGGTCCCGGCGTCCGCGTGATCGACCGACACGGTGAACGCGGTGCTGTGCAGGTCTTTGTTATCCGCGACCATGGGCGGAAGCGCGAGCGCGTCGGCTCGTTCCGCGGTCATCGGCGCGCACACGATTCCGGTGGTGTGCGCGACGAGGAAGGCCATCTGATCGGCGGTGACACTGTCGGCCGCCAGCACGAGGTCTCCCTCGTTCTCCCGGTCGTGATCGTCGACGACCACGATCATCCGGCCTTCCTCGAGTGCGAACACCGCCGCGCGAACGCTGTCCTCGGTAGCAAGCATGTCGAACCTCCCCGGCGCTGAAGCCACTCGTAGTTACTGGAGAATAACGCGAATCAGGCAGCGAGCTGGCATTACCTGTGCGTCGATGTTATCTGCTAATAACATTGAGTGGAAGGGTCACGAGCCGTGGAGTGCACCGGTCCGCTGAAGATCGCGGACGAAACAGCCGAGCAGGTCCGCGAACCGCGCACGTTCGTCCGGAGACCACCCGGCGAGAGCGTCGCCGAACTGAGCCGCCCGGCGCTGCCGTTCCGCATCGAGAATCCCGCGGCCCGCAGCGGTCACGACAAGCGGGCTGGCCCGACCGTCCTCGGGATCGGCTCGCCGCTCGATCAGCCCGGACCGCACCAGCCCGGCGACCTGGCGACTGACCGTCGACGGATTCACGCCCAGCACCGCGGCGATTTCCCCGGCCCGGAACGGACCATCGTCGGCGAGCATGGCCAGCAGCGGCAAGCACATCGCTTCGGCCGGTGCCGCTTCCGCACGCTGGACCAGGCGGGTCAGCGTGAGCAACTGGTCGGCGAGGTCGGCGTCGGACATGGCCTCAACGACCAGCGCGAACGTGACGATCGCGCCCGGCCCCGTACCCGGTGAAAACCATCAGCACGCTCAACACGGTGAGCGCGACGAGCGCGCCGGACCAGCTTCCGGTGGCGTCGTGGAGGATGCCGAGCAGCAGCGGTCCGGCGGCAGCGACCAGGTAGCCGATGGACTGCGCCATTCCGGCCAGCGCGGTGGTCTCGCCGGGACCGGTGGCGCGCTGGCTCTGGAAGCTGAGCGCGAGCACGAGGCAGACCCCAGTGCCCAGCCCGAGCAGCGTGCACCCGACAATCGCGATTCCGGGCGCCAGCAGAAGAATCGCGAACCCGGCAGCCGTGACCGCCGACGCCGCGGCCGCGGGGAAGCGCTGGTCGGCCCGTCCCCGGGTAAGCAAGGGCAGCACCATGCCGGTGGCCAGCGCGACGAGTTGGTAATAGAACAGCATCCAGCCAGCCGCAGCCGTGGTCATGCCCTGCCCGCTGAGAATGCTGGGCAACCACGCGACGGCGGTGTAGAAGGCGAGCGATTGCAGACCCATGAACAGGGAGACCTGCCACGCGAGCCAAGACCGCCACGGCGTCGGCGCGTGCGTGCTGCCGGTCTGCGACCCGGTGTCCGGACGCGAACCACGCAGCCGCGGCAGCCACCCCGCCAGCGCGGCCAAGGCGACGACCACTGCCCAGGCGAGCGCGGAATGCCATCCGCCAGGCAGAACCCCCGCCAGCGGAACGGAAATCCCGGACGACACCGCGGCGACCACGCCCATGACCGTGACGTACAGCGCGCTGACGGTATGCACCCGCGAGGCCGGAACGTGCGTGCGGATCACCGTAGGAAGCAAGACATTCCCCACGGCGATCGCCGCGGACAGCAACACCGTCCCCGCGAACAGGCATGCGACCGACGGCAGCGACCGAACCACCGTGCCCACTGCCAGCACCGCCAGCGAGAGCACGAGCAACCGCGTAGACCCGATCCGATGCGAGACGCGCCCGACCAGCGGCGACGTCACCGCGAACATCAACAGAGGCAAGGTATTCAGCACACCACCCGCCGACGCCGGCAGCCCGGTGTCGTGCTCGATGGCAGGCAACAACGTGCCGACGCCGGTCAGCGTCGCGCGGAGATTGGCTGCCACCAAGAGAATCGCGAGCAGCAGTCCGGCTGACCACTCAGGCTTAGTGATCGGTCTCTTCGCGACCGCTGGAGCTTCGACCTCGGCGGTCACTTCTCCCGCTCCGTTCCGGCCCCGGTGAGCTTCACGATTTCGGCGGCGCAGTAACGCGCCCCCACCTCGTCCTGGGCCGCGATCGCCTCGACCAGCTGCCGATGCAGTCGGGTGTGCTCCTGCGCGGTCGCCTCGGGCCACAACGTGTCACCGATCTGCTCGGCAACGGAGGCGCTGAGGACGTCGTACACCTCGGTGAGCAGGGAATTCCGCCCCGCATTCACGACGGCCTGATGAAAACGGACATCCGCCTCAACGGCTGTCTCGGTGTTGTCGCGCTTCTCGGCCTCGTCGAGCAGTTGCCGCAAACTGACCAGGTCGTCGTCAGTGCGCCGCACCGCAGCCAGCCCCGAGGCATACTCCTCAAGCACGGCCCGCAGCTCCAGCACGTCGCTCCGCCGCGAGGAGTTGGCCCGCCGCATCAAGACGGACTGCATTTCGCTAGACGCCCGGACATACGTCCCGTCGCCCCGCCGCGCCTCCAACAGCCCGAGGTGCACCAGCGCGCCGAGCGCCTCCCGCACCGTCGTCCGCCCGACGCCAAGCTGCTTGACCAGGTCGTTCTCCGGGGGAATCCGCATCCCGACCGGCCACTCCCCGGAGGCGATCTGTTCCCGGAGAGTGTCCACGAGCTGCGCGGCAAGGCTGGCGACCCGACTGGGCGCCCGAAGATCGTTCATAAGGCGACCCTAACACCGAATGTCAGACATTTGAATGTGAGCGGGGTCGCGAGGGGGTCTTGCTCGCGGGCCGAGGTCTGTGAGGGTTCCCTTCACGGAACCGTGGTGGGGCCCCGCACCCCGAAGCTTGATTGTGCTGACGGTCCGGGGTTGCTTGTCAAGGCGGGAAAGATGCCTTGACAAGCAACCCCGGACCGCAGGGAGGCTTCGTATCGGGGTGCAGGGCGGGGGCTGGGTGCCTCGATAGCTGGGTGCGCGGGTGGCTGTTGGGGCGTGGTCCGTGCGGGGAACCCTCGCGAATCCAGCAGGGTCAGACAGCCCCAGCCGGAACAAGCAACGCATTGATCGCAGCCGTACGAATCGTAGTCGCGACACTCTCCGCATCAAGCCCGCTATTGAACTGCGGCACCGAATTAATCATCGAAAACACGGCATGCGTAAGAACCCGATTCTGCGCATCCGACAAATCCGGCCGCAACCGCTCCACCAGTGCACTCCACTCCTCGGCGTAGAGCCGCATCATCCGCCGCATCCGATGCCGCTCCTCCTCCGGAACGTTGTGCTCATTCTTCAAGAACACCAACGTAGAAGGCACATTCTGAAGGCTGCGCGTGACGTGATAGTCGATCATCGCCTCAAGCGCCTTGCGCGGATCAGCCACCTCTGCGGCAGTCTCCCGCGCATTGGCAAGCAGATCCTTCAGTGGATCCTCGAGCACCGCGATCAACAAGGCCTGCTTGCTAGGAAAATGCCGATACAGCGCAGGACCGGTCACCCCGGCCCGAGCACCGATCATCTCGGTGGTAACCGCATCGAAAGCACGCTCATGGAACAGCTCGCCAGCGACCTTGATCAACGTCTGCCTGCGCGAGGAACGAGGCGACGCGGCGCGAGATGGACTCGTCATGGCTCGAGTCTAGGTGAGGGACCGATAACGTGCCGCCGCATACTCCGCCACCATCCCCGCGACCGCGTTGAGGCAGGCAAATCCCAGCTCAGAAGACATCCCCCGCGGATCGCCAAGCACGCCATCCGGCGCGACCGCCTTAACTCCGCCGGTTAATACCCGCTTGAGCAGTTCGTCAGTCATCGGCTCGGCCAGTCCGGCCGCGGCACGCGAGGTTCGCACCGCCTCCGGCCGAAGCGCGAGCATGACCGAGCTCTCGGCAACGTCGGCATGTCCGCCAACCTGACCGGCCAGGCCACCGACGGCGGCACGCCAAGCGTCAAGCACCGCGGCCGAGTCGGAGAACGCGACCACCTCCAGTGCAGCGGGCAACCGGGCAGCGAGCCGCGACTCGATCTCGCTGAGCAGCGGATAGTTCCCGATATGAGCAGAAAAGATCAACACTCGCCGAAACCCATGCACAGCAAGGCTTTCGCAGCAGTCAAGACAGACCGACTCCAACGTCGAAGGCTGTAGCGACAGGGTCCCGGCAAACCCAAGATGATGCGAAGAACAACCCACGCGCAGCGTAGGCAAGACGAGAGCATCGCCTAGCCGCTCCGCCACGAGCACGCCCAGCCGGTCGGCATGCTCACTGTCGACTGACAACGGCAGGTGCGCTCCATGCTGCTCGGTGGCCCCCAGCGGCAGAACCGCGGTCCGCATGCCGTCCGCGATCGCGTCGGCGATCTCGGGCGAGGTCAGCCGCTCGATCCGCAGTTCACTCATGCGCTCCTCCAGTCAAAGTTAGTAACAAGTAACACAGTAGCTCCTCAGCGACGCCTTGACCACGCGTCAGCTCAGCCTTATGTTATCGAGCAATAACATTGGACGGAAGGAGCGACCGTGGACTTCATCCTCATGTCCGAGGGCGACACCCCCGTGGGCCTCACCCACGAACACCGGTACCGAGAACTGATCGAGGAGGTGCTGCTCGCCGAACAAGTCGGCTTCGACGCCTTCGGAAGTTCCGAGCAGCACGTAGCCATCGGCACGGCGACGGTGTCCGCGCCGGAGGTGCTCTACCCCTACCTGATGGCGCTCACCAGCAGGATCCGCTTCATCCACCTCGTCACGCTGCTGCCGACACGGATGAATCACGCGCTGCGCGTCGCGGAGCGCATCGCGACCGAGGACATCCTCTCCAACGGCCGCATCGAACTCGGCACCGGCCGCGGCAACACGACGCTCGCGCTGCGGGCGTTCGAGGTGGACCCGACCGAGAACAAATCCCAATGGCGCGAGGGCATCGAGCTGATCCGCCGGGCGTTCCTCGACGACCCGTTCTCGTTCGTGGGCGAGCACTACAAGGTCCCGCCGCGCAGCCTGGTGCCGAAGCCGCTGCAGACGCCCTGCCCGCCGATCTCGGTCGCCGCGGGGAGTCCGAGTTCGGTCGAAACCGCGGCGAAGATGGGCATCGGCGCGATCATGGGCGGCTTCTACCTCGGCTACGACCTCGTGGAGAACATGCTGAAGCTCTACGACGAAACCCTGGCCGCGGCCACCCACGACTACCCGATCACGCCGCGCAAGATGGTCCTGGTCAGCGGTGGCATGCACTGCGCCGAGACGACCGCCTTGGCCCGCGAACAGGCTCGCCCGCTGTTCGAGATGTCCAAGCTGTCCACCGACGCGTTCGGGCGCCTCGCCAAGCTTTCCCAGGACTACGCCTACATGGGCGCGGTCAATGACGTCGACTTCAGCGACGAGGAGTACCTGTTCGAGCGTTCGCAGGGCTTCCTCGTCGGCGACCCGGAGCATTGCATCGAGCACGTCCAGCGCTACGCGGACATGGGCGTCGAGTCCCTGGTGTTGCGAGTGGACAGTCTTCCGCATGACCAGCTGATGCGGTCGATCGAGCTGTTCGGCAAGTACGTGATCCCGCGTTTCAAGCACCCGCGCAACGTGGTGCGCCCGGCCGACGACGTGCTGGCGGGGATCCGCGCCGCGCGTCCGGCGCACGAGGAAGCGCTGCGCCGGTTCCAGTCCGAGAACAAGCCCGCGGAGGCGGTCCGATGAGCGGCCTTTACCAGCACGGCACCGGAAATGTGCTCGTCGAACGGCCGGCCGACGGCGTCCTGCTGATCACCATCAACCGGCCCGAGCGGTACAACGCGCTGCTGATGCCGATGTTCGAAGAGCTGAGCCAGATCTGGGCCGACGTCGAGCGCGACGACGAGACGCGCGTCGTCGTGGTGACCGGGGCCGGCGACGCGTTTTGCACCGGGATGGACGTCCGCGAACCCGATCCGACGCCGGAAGCGGCGCTCGCGATGCTGGAGGCCGAGCGGCGGCGGATCTCGACCGTGCTGCGGATCGAAAAGCCGATCATTTCCGCGATCAACGGCCCCGCGGTCGGCTACGGCCTGTCGACGGCATTGCTCGCTGACATCAGCATCGCCGCCGAAGACGCGGTGTTGATCGAAGGGCACACCAAGGTCGGCGTGACCGCAGGCGACCATGCCGCGCTGATCTGGCCGCTGCTGGTCGGGATGGCCAAAACAAAGTATTACGTGCTGACGTCGGAGAAACTGTCCGGGGCCGAGGCGGAGCGGATCGGGCTCGTGAGCCTGGCCGTTCCCCGCGAACAGGTGCTGCCGCGTGCTTTGGAAGTCGCCGCTCAGCTCGCGCAAGGTTCGCAGCAGGCGCTCCGGTTCACGAAACGCGCGCTCAACATGTGGCTCACGAATGCGTTGCCGCAGCACGAATTGTCCGGCGCGTTGGAGATTCTCGACTTCGCCGGAGCTGATTATCGCGAAGCGCGCCAGGCGTTCCGGGAGAAGCGTCCGCCGGTCTTCCCTTCCGCCGTATCGGCGAATTGAGCGGAGGCGACGTGACCACTGCCTCGCTCAGCGCTGTCCAAGTGTCCGATGAAGCGGACGGCGTGGTGGTCTTGACCCTGAGCCGTCCACCAGCGAACGCGCTCAGCAACTCGCTCATCCACCGCCTGACCGCCGCTTTGGAAGACCTCGCCAGCGGTCCGGACGCTCCCGCCGTCGTCCTGACCGGCGCGGGCGACCGGTTCTTTTGCGCAGGCGGCGATCTCAAGGAAGCGGTCGGCTACGACGCCGAGTCGATGGTCGAGCGGATGACGTCGTTCCACGCGCTGCTCTGCGCTCTGGAAAAGTTTCCCCGGCCGGTGGTGTGCGCGGTGAACGGCTGGTGTGTCGGCGGCGGGATCGAGATGGCGTTGTTCGCTGACGCGGTGTACGCGTCGTCGCAAGCCCGGTTCGTTTTCCCCGAGGTCGACCACGGAATGTTGCCTGCGGTGAAAGGAATCGCCAGGGTGCGTGAGGTTGTGGGCGATCGTGGTGCCCGGCGGTTGTTGCTGGGCGGAGCATCCGTCGACGCGTCAGCGGCGAAAGCGTTGGGCATTGTCGACGAGGTGGTTGAGCCGGGGGAGTTGCTGGAGGTTGCGGCGGCGCAGGCGCGCGCGGCGGCGGCGAAACCGCCAGCGGTGTTCGCGGCCTTGAAACTGGCTTTGCGCCAGGAGACCGCCGTGTGGCCGGACGAGAAACAGTTGCAGGTCACGGCCGCCGACGCGCGAACCATTTTCAACGACCCTGCCGCACGAGCTGCCCGGGAGGCATGGAATGGCTGACGTTTCGCACGACTTGGATCCGGCCGTCTTCCGTTCGGCGTTGTCCCGTTTCCCGTCCGGCGTCACGATCGTGACGACCCGGAGCGAGGACGGAACGCTGCACGGATTCACCGCGAGCTCCTTCGCGTCGCTGTCGCTCGATCCGCCGCTGGTGCTCGTGTGTCTTGACCGGGGCGCGACGTGCTTCCCGGTTTTCATGGCGGCTGAACGGTTCGTCGTGAACGTGGTGACCCCGTCGCACGCCGAGCTGGCGACGAGGTTCGCGACGAAAGGCGAGAACAAGTTCGCGTACGGGAGCTTCGAGTTCGACGAGCAGGGCCATCCGCTCCTGCCGGACGCGGCGGCGGTCCTCCACTGTGGACTGGAGCAGGCCGTGCCCGGCGGGGACCACGTGATCCTTATCGGCCGGGTACTCGACGCACGGACCGGCGTCGAACTGCCCGTGACGTGGTACCGGGGTGACTTCCTCCACCTCGGCGAGCATGCCGCGTGAGCGCCGCCGGAGCTGGGCTCGCGGCGGGAAGAGAGGCCGGGACATGGAGCTGACCGAGTTCGAACCGGATCGGACGCTGCCAGGTTTGCTGCTCGATCGCGCCCGCCGCGAACCCGACGCCGTCGCGCTGCGGTATTCGCGCGGCGGGGTCGTGCGGGTGCTCACCTGGCGGATGTACCTGGACCGGGTGCGTGAACTGGCATTTGGCCTGGTCGCACAGGGTGTCCGGCATGGCGATCGGGTCGCGGTGATGAGCGGCGCGCGGCCGGAATGGGTGTTCGCCGCGTTGGCGGTGCAGAGCGTCGGCGGGGTCGTGATCGGGGTGTATCCGACGAACTCGCCGGCCGAGATCGAACAGGTTCTCGTGCACAGCGAGGCGGTCGCGTTCGTCGGCGAGTCGGAAACGGAGCTCGCCAAAGTCGCGAAGATCGCCGCGAACACCCCGGACCTGCGGCTCGTCGTCGGAATCGACGTCGCGCCGCCGGACCTGCCGGAGGGGATCACCGGTGCGAGCTGGGACGACCTGCGCTCGGCCGGAGACCTGGACTCTTTGGCCGAGCTGATCGCCGCCACGACACTCGACGACCCGGCCGTCCTCTTCTACACCTCGGGCTCCACCGGAGTTCCCAAGGGCGTGACGCATTCGCACCGCACGCTCCAGCACGCGATCCAGAGTGTCGTCGGCTTGTACCCGGAGTGCCGGACTGCGCGGCACGATGTGGTCGGTTTTCTCCCGCTGGCGCACGTCGCACCTGCCGTGTTGCTCGTTTTCACTCCGCTGCACACTCGGCTGGTCGTGACTTTCTGCCCCATCGAGGAATACGGCCAGGTGCTGCGCGCGGTGCGGCCGACAGTCGTGCTGTGGCCGCCTCGCTTCTACGAGAAGCTCGCCGCTGAGCTGATCGCGCAAGCTGAGTCCTGGAACGGGATTCGGCGCGTGGCCTATCGGATCGCGATGCACGTCGGTCGCCGGATGGCCGAGCGACGCTGGTCCGGCCGACGTGCCTCGGTGCTGTTGAGAATCGCTTACGCCGCCGCGGTTCGCGGAGTTTTCCTTCCGCTGCGAGCAATTCACGGAATGGACCGGCTGCGCGTCGCGTGGACGGCTTCGGCCGCCATGCCGGAGAGCGTCGTGGCGCTGTGGCAGATCTGGGGGCTCGACCTGCGCGAGAACTACGGGCTCACCGAGACGGGCGGGTGTCCCATCGGGCAGTTCGGACAGCCGTTCCCTCGTCCGGGGCGGATCGGCCGGGAATTCCCGGACCCGCGCTTCCAGGTGAGACTGGCGGACGATCGCGAGATGCTGATCCGCGCGCCGCTGCTGTTCCGCGGGTACTGGCGGAATCCGTCGGAAACCGCGGCGGTTTTCGAGGACGGCTGGTTCCGCACCGGCGACCTGATGGAGCGCACGCCCGACGGGGATATTCGGCTGATCGGCCGGAAGAAGGACGTGATCATCACCCGGGGCGGCAAGACGGTCGATCCGCAGCCGATCGAAATCCGGTTGAGGGAGAGTCCGCTGATCGAGGAAGCGATCGTGGTCGGCGATGGCCGGAAGTACCTGACCGTCCTGATCGAACCGAATGCGGCCGCCGGTGCGGAGCTGGCAGAGCGGTTGCGGGCGGAGCTGGACCGGGTCAACGCGGACCTCGCGCGGGTGGAGCAGCTGAAGGATTTCCGGGTGCTGCCGCGGCCGTTGGAGGCTTCGCGAGGCGAGCGGACGGCGAACGGAAAGGTGAAGCGCGCGGCTGTGGTGGATTCGTTCGCGGGATTGATCGGGGAGATGTACGGCGTGGACGACGACGCGGCGATCGCGGACCACGTGCGGAGGCCGCGGCGCTAGGGAGAGGCCACGCCAGGCCGCAGCGGGATTTCCGTCCCGCTGCGGCCGTTTCCCAGGGTTATCGCGGTCCGTAAACCACTACAGTGTTGCCCCAAGGATCGCGCGCCACCGCCCGCACCTCGTGTGGTCCTTGTTCCGGTAGCCGCACAACGGTTCCGCCGCCAGCCACCAACGCAGCCAATGCGGCAGCCACCTCGGGAACCTTGAACGACGCGGCAGGCACCCCGTCCGTGACGTCCTCCTCCGGACCGGCCAGGGCGAGGGTTGTTCCGCCCGCGTCGAGGGCGGCGTAGCGGTCTCCGTCGACGAATTTCGTCGGCAGGCCGAAAGTCTCGGCGTAGAACCGCACGGCTGAGCTGACATCGGCGACCGGGTGCAGCACGTTCCCGATCTTGGCCGGCTTCGGGGAATCGTTCACCAGTCGAGCGTAGCTCGCATCGATCACGGGCCGGGTACGAGAACGTGGATGCGGTCCGCCGACCGCCCGGCGAAGACATCGCCCGCACTCGCGAGCCTGGCGGCCTGAAGGGAGCGCCGGAAGCGCGAGACTCCACCAGCGGCAGCGCCGGATGTCGCCGCTGGTGGAGGCGCGTACCGTTCACCGTGGAGCGCAGCGAGCTGGAGAGCGTCGAGCACGGCGGCTGCCTCGTGCTCGACTTCCGGGTCACCGAGGACGCGGCGTTCGTCCTCGCCTAATCCAGGATTCCTCCGCCCCGCAGCCGGGTATCCGGCTCCCATGAGCAGTCGCGGAAAGATCCAAGTCACCACCCGAGTGCGGCTCGACGACGCCGACGACCTCGCCGAGCACTACACGCCTGGCGTCGCCGAGCTGGCCAAACGCGTCGCCGACGACCCCTCGGTGCTGGCGCGCGAAACCGTGCGCAGCAATTCGGTCGCGATCGTTTCCGACGGTTCCGCGCTGCTCGGCCTCGGCGACCAAGGCCCGGCCGCCGCGCTGCCGGTGATGGAGGGCAAAGCCGCGCTGCTGAAGCGGTTCGCCGACATCGACGCCTGGCCGATCTGCCCGGTCAGCCGCGAACCGGAGGACCTCGTGCGCACCGCCAAGGATCTGGCGACGTCCTTCGGCGCGATCAACCTGGAGGACATCGCCGCGCCCCGGTGCTTCACCGTGGAGCGGCAGTTGCACGACGAGCTGGACATCCCGGTTTTCCACGACGACCAGCACGGGACCGCGGTAGCCGTGCTGGCTGCTTTGGACAATGCGCTGAAGCTGACTGATCGCACGCCGGGGGAGACGTCGGTGGTGATCTCCGGCGCGGGGGCGGCCGGGTCCGCGATCGCCCGTCTCCTGTTGAAGGCGGATTTCCGTGCGGAGCGGATCGTGGTCTGCGACAGCAAAGGTGTGCTGCACGGCGAACGCGACCTGACCGGCGAGAAGCAGTGGCTCGCGGAAAACACCAATCGCGGCGACGCGGTCCGGGGGAGCCTTCAAGACGCCTTGCGCGACGCGGACGTCTTCATCGGCGTGAGCGTCGGCGGGCTGCTCAAGGGCGACGACCTCGCCCGGATGGCCGACCGGGCGATCGTGTTCGCACTGGCCAATCCGGACCCGGAGGTCGACCCGGACGCCGCGCACGAGCACGCGGAGATCGTCGCGACCGGCCGCAGCGACCTGCCCAACCAGATCAACAACGTCCTCGTGTTCCCGGGGATGTTCCGCGGGCTGCTCGACTCGGGCGCGCCGAGGGTGACCGCGCGGATGCTGCTCGCGGCCTCGCACGCGCTGGCCGCGGCAGTCGGCGACGACCTCGACCTCGAGCACCTCGTGCCCAGCGTCTTCGACGAGGGTTTGGTGCCCGCGATCGCCGAGGGCGTCGGCGGCGCGGCGGAAAACGACTGAAGGAGCGTGAAATGCGAAGCGCACAGTCCGAACGCAAGTACGAACTGAGCCTGAAGGCCCGGGTGCCGCAGCTGGCGAGCAAGGGGATCACACAGGAAGCTCCCGCCGAGCGGACGCTGGAGACCGTCTATTACGACACCAAGGACTTCCGGTTGACCAGAGCCGGGATCGCGCTGCGAAGAAGCAGCGACACCGGATGGTCCCTGCGATTGCCCGGTCAAGAGCTGCGGTTTCCGCTCGACGACGACCCGAAGACACCCGCTCCGATCGCGACGCTGCTCCGCGCGTACACGCTGGACCGCAAGCTGCGCCCGGTCGCACAGCTGCGGACCGACCGGTTCACGCACCGGTTGGCCGACGCGTCCGGCCGGACGCTGGCGACCCTGGCGGACGACCACGTCACCGGAGAGTTCCTTGGGGGACAAGCACTTCACCTGGACCGCTGGCGCGAGCTCGACGTCGAGTTCTCGCCGGAGTCCGGGCCGGAGCTGCTCGACCGCCTCGATCGCACCTTGCGCAAGCGCGGGGCGGAGGACGCCTGGTGGCCGTCGAAACTGGAGCGGCTGATCGGGGACGCCGCTGAAGGCAAGCGTGGCTCGAACGAGGTCCTGCCCGCGTACCTGAGCGAGCAATTCGAGCGATTGCGTCGCGCTGACTTGGGCTTTCGCGTCGGGGAAGACGATTCAGTGCACCAGCTCCGAGTGGCGGCGCGGAAGTTGCGAAGCGGGCTCCAGACGTTCAAATCCTTGGTGGGCAAGAAGAAAGCCGAAGCGGTCGCGGCGGAGCTGAAATGGCTGGGAGGCGAACTCGCCCCCGCGCGCGACGTCGAGGTAAGCCAAGCTCGCCTCGAAGCCTGTCTCGACGAGGTCCCGCCGGAGCTGCTTTTCGGGCCGCTGCGGCAATATCTGACCCGCGAGTACGCTCGCAACTCGCAAACGGAGCTGGCCCGCGCGATGGACGCGTTGTCCGGCAACCGATACGCGACTCTGTTGCGGTCGATCGCCGCGCTGCTCGACACGATCCAGCCTGTGGGCAAGAAGGCGTTGCGGAAGCCCGTGCGCAAAACCGCGCGCAAGCTGTATCGGGCCACTGCGGCGACCGAGGGGCTCAGCGGCGCCGAGTTGGAGAAGGCGCTGCACAACGTCCGGAAGAAGGCCAAGCGCGCCCGTTACGCCGCCGACGCCGTCCGGCCGGTGTTCGGCAAGAAGCTGCGCACCTGGCGCAAGAACGTCAAGGCAGTGCAAGGCACGCTCGGGGAGCATCAGGACACCGTGGTGGACCGCGAAGCATTGCGGCACTTCGCGATCGACGGCTTCAGCGAGAACCAGAACACGTTCGCCTTCGGTCTCCTCTACGGCCGTGACGAGGCCGCGGCGCGCGGGCTGCGGGACCGGTTCGCCGAGGAATGGCGCACGGTGCGGAAAGGCGAGCGGCCGGCCTGGCTGAAGGCCTGAGGTCCATTGAGGACAGCAGAAACGCCGGCGGTGTCTCGGCACCACCGGCGTCCCCGCGGCAGCGGAAGTCCAGTGCGCGGAGCGGGTTCCGCGCTGCGATCTTGCTACCCCGTCGCCGGGAGGTCTAAACCTTTCCCCGATCCGGTTTCGCCGGGGCCGGATCGGGGAACCCTGCCGGAAATGGGATCACAACTGACCGCGACGTGGGTATCGGCGATCGGGAGCGCGGGCTCGCTGCTGGGGTTCGCCTCGTATGTGTGGATCATGCTGCTCAACCGGAAGGACCAGGCGGAAGTCCGGCAGGAGCGGCAGGCCCAATCGGTCTCCGCGTGGCTCGACGAAGGCGCCCGGCATGAGCGTGAAGAGGACTACGTCGTGTGCGCGCACAACAGCGGCGACGCACCGGTGTTCGACTGCTCGCTGGAGGTCTGCCGCCCGGACGAGGAGGAGCCGCACCGCGCCCGGTTCGCGATCATCCCGCCCGGCGCGACCGCCGTCCGCGCGCTGCCCTTCGGCGAGGACGCCATGCCGGTGGACGACCTGTACTCGGCGGCCGCCGTCCCTGGCCTCTCCTTCACCGATTCCCGCGGCGGCCACTGGACCCGCGACACCGCGGGCGTGCTCAGTCGCACCGACCGCCGTTCGCTGCGCGGGCGCTGGCGGTCCGGACGCTGATCGCTCTCGGGCGTGGCGCCCGTGACCGCGCACTTCCCGTCCAGCGATCAGCACGCCGTTCTCGCCGCGCTGCGGGGCTACCTCGCCGAAGTCGCGCGGGCGCTCCGGACCGGCCTGGAGTCCTGCGCCGTCGACCCGGGCCCGCCGCTTTCGGCGCGCGTAGGCCTCGACGGCCGCCTGCCGGGTTACCCCGGCCGCGATTTCGCGTTGCTGTGGGACGAGGTCCACGGATGGGCGATCGCGGTCGAAACGCATTCCGGCGAGGACTTCATCGTGCTCCGCTATCTCGGCGGCGGCACCGTCACGCCGCCGCCCGCGGAGCTCCTCGGGTTCGTCACCGCATTGCGCGAGGACGATCACCGCATCGGGCAGCTCGCGCCGCCCGCGCTCCGTTCCGTGGGCAGTTCCGCCGAACTCGACACTCTCCTGCGTCTGCGCGGTGTGACTTGAGCCCCCATTCGGGTGGCCGCCCGGTTGATCTTGCTCCCCGCCGGGTATCTCCCGGCCATGACGCTTCGGCCGCGTGGCGACCCGGGCGGGCGCGCTGATCCGCCGCCCGCTCGCCTTGCGACGCCGGGAACTGTCCACTAAGGATGATGAGCGTCGGCAACGCGATGCGCTCCATGGCACTACACGAGTCACGTTCCCCTCGGCTGTCAGGAGGATTTCCATGACCGCGGCGACCATGACCCGCACCCGGCGCGGCGACGACTACCGGCATTGCGCCGTGCTGTTCGAGGAGATCAGCCACCTCGCCGAGGACACCGACGAGCACTCCCGGCTGCGGCGCCGCCTCATCGAGGAACACCTGCCGCTGGCCGAGCACATCGCCCGCCGCTTCGCCCGCCGCGGCCAGCCGTCCGAAGACCTCCTGCAGGTGGCGCGCATCGGCCTGATCAACGCCGTCGACCGCTACGACCCGGCGCGGCGGACGGATTTCGTCGCGTTCGCCGTCCCGACGGTGATGGGCGAGGTCCGCCGGTACTTCCGCGACCACACCTGGTCGGTCCGGGTTCCGCGGCGGCTCAAGGAACTCCACCTGCGGATCGGCCAGACCGCCACGGAACTGGGCCAGCGCCTCGGCCGCGCGCCCACCGCGCGCGAACTCGCCGACCACCTGGACCTCGATCTCGACGAGGTCGCCGAAGCCCTGCACGCGGGGAACGCTTACCAGGCCGCGTCGATCGACTATCCGGCCCACGACGACACCGGCTCGATCGCGTTGGCCGACACCCTCGGCGAAGACGATCCTGAAATCGAGAAGCTCGAGGACCGGGAAACGCTCAAGCCCCTGTTGCGCGATCTGCCGGAGCGGGAGCGCGCGATCGTCGTCATGCGGTTCTTCTCGAATATGACGCAAAGCCAGATCGCGGAGCGGGTCGGGTTGTCGCAGATGCAGGTTTCGCGGTTGCTGGCGCGGACGCTGCGCACTTTGCGGGAGCAGCTCACCGAGGCGCGCTGCCCCTAGCCGGTGACCGTCCGTGAGGGGAACCCTGAGGGAATCAGAGTCCCTCAGGGTTCCCCTCACGGACCTCGCGCCGCTCAGGTGAGGCGGGGCACCTCCTGTGCCGGTACGGTGGGCCGGACGTCGTCGTCGAACAGGTCGCTCTGGCGGATCGCCAGCGTGCAGACGACACTGATCACGGTCGTCGCCGCGAGGTAGATCAGGATGCCGGTCGTCCCGGTCTTCCCGGCGAGGTAGGCGAGGACCAGCGGGGTGAGTCCCGAAGCCACGACGCCGGAAAGCTGGTAGACGACCGAGATCCCGGTGCACCGCCGCGAAATCGGGAACAGTTCGGCATAGAACGCCGCTTGCGGGCCGTACATCACCGGGTAGCTGATGCCCAGCACCGCAATCAACGAGAGCGTGATCAGCACGGGATTGCCGCTGTGCAGTGCCGCCAGTGCGGGGATCGCCAGCACCAGCGTCGTCACGGCTCCGGTCGTGAAGGTCCGCCGCCGGCCGAAGCGGTCAGACACCCTGCCGAACACCGGGATGAACACCACCATCACCGCGGCCGCGATCATCACGCCGACCAGCAGCGGCTGCCGGTCCAGTTTCAGCGTTCCGCTGCCGTAGGAGATCACGAAGACCGCCCACGCGTTGAACGCCACGCCCTCGGTGAAGCGGCTGCCCATGCCCAGCAACAGGTGTCGCCGGGAGAGCCGGTCGCGGACCAGTTCGACGGCCGGGACGGTGGCGGTGCCCTCCTCGGCCGCCATGGTGCGGAAGGCGGGGGTTTCCATGACTTTGACCCGGATCAGCAGGCCCGCCAGGACCAGCACGGCGGACAGCAGGAAGCCGATTCGCCACCCCCACGCGAGAAACGCCGCGTCGCTGGTGATCGCGTTGAGCAGGGCCAGTACACCGGTGCCCAGCGTGAGCCCGATGGCCAGTCCGATTTGCGGGAAACTGCCGTAGAGACCGCGTTTCCCGGCGGGGGCGTATTCGGTGGCCATCAGCACCGCACCGCCCCATTCGCCGCCGACGGCGACGCCTTGGGCCAGCCGCAGGACGACGAGGATGATCGGCGCGGCCGGTCCGATCATCTGATAGTCGGGCAGCAGGCCGATGAGGCAGGTCGCGGTGCCCATGATGAGCATGGTCGCGACGAGGATCTTCTTGCGCCCGATCCGGTCGCCGAGGTGGCCGAAGACGAAGCCGCCGACCGGACGGGCGAGGAAGCCGAGCGCGAAGGTCGCGAAGGCCAGCACGGTGCCGACCAGGGGATCGGAGCCGGGGAAATACAGTTTGTTGAAGACGAGTCCCGCGGCGGTGCCGTACAGGAAGAAGTCGTACCACTCGACGGTCGTGCCGAACACGCTGGACGCGACCACCAGGCGGACGTCGGTGCTCTTCTCCGGAGTTGTCGCCATTGATAACTCCCGGTGGTCAGAGCGAACGGCGGAAGATGTCTTCGAGCGCGGCCCGGGTGACCGGACGGGGCACGACCGCCAGCTGGCGGGTCTGCTTGAGCGTGCCGTCGACGAGGGTGTCGATGTCCTCGTCGCCGTAACCGAACGCGTGCAGTCCCCTCGGCATCTGGATGTCGGCCATCAGTTCGGTGAGCACGTGCGGGAGGGCGTCGGCGCCGTCCGTGGTGGTGAACGTCTGCCCGCCGGACAGCAGATGCGCGGCGTGCAGATGCCGTTCCGGCGACGCGGGATAGGTCCAGCGGAACACCTCGGCGGCGGTCGCGGACACGGCCTGGCCGTGCGGGACCATCGGCATTTCCGGGTAGCCCGCGGCGCGGTACTGCTTCACCGCCCCGGCGATCGGGTAGGCGTTGGCGTGCGGCAGGTGCGTGCCCGCGTTGCCGAAACCGGTTCCGGCGTAGGTGGACGCGAGCGCCATCTGGGTGCGCGCGGTCAGGTCGCGTCCATTGAGGACAGCGGCGCGCAAGTGCTTGCCCACCAAGGTCAACGCCATCTCGCACCAGACGTCGCTGATCGGGTTGGAGCCGCAGAAAGCCGGTCGCTTCATCGGTTCTTCCGGCGCGGGCTTCGCGTCGAACGCGACGCTGGTGTAGCTCTCCAGCGCGTGCGACAGGACGTCCATGCCACTGGCGGCGGTCACCTCCGACGGCAGGGTGATCGTGGTGCGCGGGTCGACGACCGCCAGCGACGGGCGCAGCGACGGGTGGCTCACCCCGGCCTTGAGGTGCAGGCCGAGCAGGTCGACGACGCAGATCGTGGTCGATTCGGAACCGGTGCCCGCGGTGGTCGGGACGGCGATCAGCGGCTTCAGCGGCAGCCAAGGGGCCTTGCCCGCGCCGATGGGCGGCGTCACGAAGTCGAGCAGCTCGCCGGGGTGCGTGGTCAGCAGGTTGACGGCCTTGGCGGTGTCGATCGCCGAGCCGCCGCCGATCGCGACGAAACAGTCCCATTCCTGCTGACGGGCGTAGGCGACCGCCTCGTCGATGCTGGCGTCGGTCGGTTCGACGCCGACGCCGTCGAAGATCTCGCTCTTCACCCCGGCCGCGCGGATCGAGTCGAGCGCCCGGTCCGGGATGCCGGTGCCGCGGACGCCGGGGTCGGTGAGGATCAGGCACGACTTGGCCTGCCGGGCGGCCACCTCCGCGCCCAGCTCGTCGAGCGCGCCGGCACCGAACTTCAGCGGGGGCGCTGCCCAGGTGAACACGCTTTCGTTGCGGGGCATGTCGGTCAAGGAGACCACTCCTCACGTCGATATTGACAACATGTGGAAGCTATATCCACTATGTGGCGAGCCTTCACGGTAGCCCGAGGACCGCGGCGCTGTGAACCCCCGATTTCCCAGGAGACGCCCATGCCGGCCCGAGTCCGTACGCATTCGGCACTGCAGGAAGCACTCGCGCGGGCGGTGTCCGGCGAAGTCGCCGGCGACCCGGCCACGCTCGCCACCCACTCCACCGACGCGTCGAACTACCGGCACATCCCGCTGCTCGTCGTGCGGCCGCGCAGTGCCGATGACGTGGTCGCGGCGCTGAAGGTGTGCGCGGAGCACGGCGTGCCGGTCCTCCCGCGCGGCGCGGCGACGAGCATCGGCGGGCAGGCCACGAACCGCGCGGTGATCCTGGACTTCACCCGGCACCTCAACCGCGTGCTCGACATCGACGCCGCCGCCCGCACCGCGCGCGTCGAACCCGGTCTCGTGCTGGACCGGCTGCGCGAACGGGCCGCCGAGCACGGGCTCACCTTCGGTCCGGACCCGTCGACGCACAGCCGCTGCACGATCGGCGGCATGATCGGCAACAACGCCTGCGGTTCGCATTCCGTGGCGTGGGGCAAGACGGTCGACAACGTCCGCGCGCTGGACATCGCCCTCCTTGACGGAACTCGCATCGAGGTCGGCCCGACCTCACCGGCGGACCTGGAGGAGTTCTGCGCCCGCGAGGATTCGGTCGGCGCGCTGTACCGCGGCCTGCGAGACCTGCGCGACGAATACCTGGCCGACATCCGGCTCGGCTACCCGGAACTGCCCCGGCGGGTCTCCGGGTACAACCTCGAATACCTGTTGCCGGAGAACGGTTTCGACGTCGCCAAGGCCCTGGTCGGCTCCGAGGGAACCTGTGCGACCATGCTGAGCGCGGTAGTCGACCTGGCCCCGATCCCGGCGACGCGCGCCCTCGCCGTGCTGGGCTTCGAGAACAGCGTCGCCGCCGCCGACGCGGTCCCTTCGCTGCTCGACCTTCCGGTGCTCACCATGGAAGGCATCGAAGCCGGTCTCGTCGCCGCATTGGATGCCCGGAAACCCGGCGACCGCAGCACCCTGCCGGACGGAACCGCGTGGCTGTACCTGGAAACCGGCGGCGACGACGCGGCGGAGGCGGTGGCTGTCGCCCACCAGGTCGCTGCCCGCGCCCCGCAGGTCGGCGCTACCGCTTTGGTCGTGGAAGATCCTGCCGCCCAACGGAAACTCTGGCGCATCCGGGAGGAAGGCGCAGGTCTCGCGACGCGACTGGCCGACGGATCCGAGGCGTGGTCGGGCTGGGAAGACTCCGCGGTCCCGCCGGACCGGCTCGGCGCGTACCTGCGCGAATTCGACCTGCTGCTGGACAAACACGGCCGCAAGGGCGTGGTCTACGGCCACTTCGGCGACGGCTGTCTCCACGTGCGGATCGATTTCCCGATGGCCGCGCCGGAAGCGAAGGAAGCTTACCGGTCGTTCATGGTCGAGGCCGCGGAACTGGTCGTGTCCCACGGCGGCTCCCTCTCGGGCGAACACGGCGACGGCCAAGCCCGGGCCGAACTGTTGCCGCTGATGTTCTCGCCACGGCTCATGCGGGCCTTCGCCGACTTCAAAGCGTCCTTCGACCCGGCGAACGGCATGAACCCCGGCCGAGTCGTCGACCCCGCGCCGCTGGACGCCGACCTGCGCACGGTCATCGCCCCGCCAGTCCTGCCGACCCGCGCCCGCCTCGCCCTGCACGCCGACGGCGGCGACCTGGCCGCGGCGTCGCGTCGGTGCGTGGGCGTGGGCAAATGCGTGTCCGAGTCCGGCGGGATGATGTGCCCGAGCTACCGCGCCACCGGCAAGGAGGAACACTCGACCCGCGGCCGGGCGCGCCTGCTGTTCGAAATGCTCGCCGGGGACGTCATCGAGGACGGCTGGCGTTCCCCCGAGGTCCGGGACGCTCTCGACCTCTGCCTCGGCTGCAAAGCCTGCAAGTCTGATTGCCCCGTCGGTGTCGACATGGCTTCTTACCGGACCGAATTCCTCAGCCGCCACTACGAACGCCGGATTCGCCCGATGTCGCACTACACGATGGGCGCGCTGCCGCGATGGCTCCGGCTGGGCGCCCCTTTCGCCCGTGCGATCAACGCCGTGTCGCGGGGTCCGCTCCGGCCGGTACTGAACCGGCTGGGCGGAATCGCCGCCGAACGCGAACTGCCGCAGCTAGCTGCGCCGACTTTCGCTTCGTGGTTCCGCCGCCGGGAACGGGTGCGGTCGTCGTCGAAGGTCGTCCTGTGGCCGGACACCTTCACGAACTTCTTCGATCCGCAGGTCGGCCGGGACGCGGTCGCCGTGCTGGAGGCGCTGGGGCACGAGGTGGTCATCCCGGAGCGGACTGTCTGCTGTGGACTGACCTGGCACAGCACCGGCCAGCTGAACACGGCACGCCGGGTCCTGCGCCGGTCGCTGGACGCGCTCGACCCGTGGCTTCAGGAGGGGATTCCGGTGATCGGCCTGGAGCCCAGCTGCACGGCGACCCTGCGGGAGGACGGTGCCGAGCTGCTGCCGGAGGATTCGCGGACTGCCCTGCTGAAGCGGAGTGTGCGGACGTTCGCCGAGCATCTGGGGGAGAGGGAGCTGCCTGCTCTGGAGAAATCCTCGGCGCCGGTGCTTACTCAGGTTCATTGTCACCAGCACGCGGATCTCGGTTATGACGCTGATTCGCAGCTGCTTGGCCGGTTGTCGTCGCAGACGCAGGTGTTGCGGGAGGGGTGTTGCGGGTTGGCGGGGAACTTCGGGTTTCAGCGGGGGCATTACGACGTTTCCGTCGCTGTCGCGGAGCACCAGCTGATGCCTGCGTTGCGAGCGGCGTCGGAGGACACGGTGGTGCACGCGGACGGGTTCAGCTGCCGGACGCAGATTCGGCAGTTGTCTGACCGCGAGCCCGCGCATCTCGCTTCGCTGACCGCGCGCGCCTTGGGCCTCCGCAGCGCATGAGGCGTGGTACGTGAGGGGAACCCTCAGGGAATCAGATTCCCTCAGGGTTCCCCTCACGTACAACTGGCCTACCCAGTGAGGCGGTCCGGCGGCAGGAACGGCGCGATCTCCTTCGCCGCCTCAACCGCGAGCGCCCCCAGCTCCGGAACCCGATCCTCCGGCAACCGCACAGTAGGCACCTGGATCACCACAGCCGCCCGCGCAAGACCGCGTTCGTCCAGGACTCCAGCCCCGACACACCGCACCCCGGCGACGTTCTCCTCGTTGTCGATGCTGTACCCGCGAGAGCGCGTCTCGGTCAGCTCCAGCGCGAGGGCGTCCCGGGTGGCGAGGGTGTGCGACGTCAGCGCGGGCAACTGGTCCGGGAGGCCCGCGAGATAGGACTCCGCGTCAAGAGAGTTGGCGAGCATCGCCTTGCCGGAAGCCGTGGCGTACAACGGAAACCGTGCGCCGGGATGTTGCTCGAACCGCAACGGGAGCGTCGACTGCGCGCGCAGCAGCACCACCGACTCGGCGCCCTCGCGGATCGTGATGTTGACCGATTCGCCGGTGTCCGCGTTGATCCGCTGGATGACCGGCAGCGCCAGCTGCAGCCCGTGCACGCGCTGGGCGGCCTGGCCGAGCAGGATGGCGCCGGGGCCGAGGTGGTAGCTGTCGGTGCGGGGGTTGTGCGCGACGAGCCCGTCGGAGCTCAGCGCGCGCACGACCCGGTGCGTCGTGCCCGGCGTGAGGTCCAGTTTGCGGGCGATCGCGGACAGCGTGAGCTCCCCGTCCTCGTCCATGAGGAGCCGCAGGATGCCGAGCGCCCGGCGGATGGCCTGCGTTCCGGCTGGCGGCTGTGCTCCGGTCTGGTTCACCTGGGTTCCGTGTTCTCGTGCTGTCGGGTCAGGCCAGATTAACGCCTGCCGGGCCCGGCGCGGCGCGGCGCACCCGATCCGCGCGTCCGCCGGTCCCCGGCCCGTATCATCGGGAACCGTACGGTCCGCTAACGATGGGCAGGGGAAACGATGTCTGGTCCGTTGGCGCCGGGCGGGATCGGGGAGCACACCAGCTGTCTCCTGGTCAAGCTCGGCCAGGTCGTGTTCCGCCTCGCCGAGGACCGGCTCTACGGGCTGGGCCTGCGGGTCCGCCACTACAGCGTGCTGCAGGCGCTGGCTGACAACGGGCCGATGTCGCAGCTGTCGCTGGGCTCCTACCTGCGGATCGACCCGGCGACCATGGTCAGCAGCCTGGACGACCTGGAGTCGCTCGGGCTCGCCGCGCGCGCCCGCGACCCCGAGGACCGGCGGCGCTACGTCGTCGACCTCAGCGATGCGGGGCGGGAGACGCTGGGCAAGGCCGACACGCTGCTGGCCGACCTCGACCAGCACGTGCTCAGCGACCTTCCGCAGCGCTCCCACGATTCCCTGCACAAGCTGCTCGCCAAGATGAACGAGGGCGGCGTGCTGCCGGGGGAGTTCGACCGGATGCGGGATCAGACCGGGTCGACAAAGATGTCCAGCGCCAGTTCGCCCTCGCCGCGCTGATAGCCGGACAGGTCGGTGACGCCTTCGGCGGCGAGCACCTCGTCGTCGATGAAGAGGTTCCCGGTGCAGTCGCGGGACGGCCGGGTGAGGATCGCGTACGCGGCGTCGGCCACAATTGACGGCGTACGCGCTTGGCTCTCGCCGCCGATGATGTTGCGGACCGCCGCGGTGTCGATCAGGGTGCGCGGCCACAGCGAATTCGCCGCGATCCCGTCCGCTTTCAGCTCCTCGGCGAGGCCGACCGTGCAGAGGCTCATCCCGTATTTGGAGAGCGTGTAGCCCAGGTGCGCGCCGATCCACCCGGGGGAGAGGTTCAGCGGCGGCGACAGCGTCAGGATGTGCGCGTTCGCGGCCTTGCGCAGGTGCGGGATCGCCGCCTTGCTGAGCAAGAACGTGCCTCGGGTGTTGATGTCCTGCATGAGGTCGTAGCGCTTCATCGAGAGCGCTTCGGTGCCGGACCGGTCGAGCGCGCTCGCGTTGTTCACGACGATGTCGATGCCGCCGAACTGCGCCGCCGCCGCTTCGGCCGCGGAGAGGACGTCGTCCTCCGATCGCACGTCGCCGACGATCGGCAGCGCCTGGCCGCCGGCGGTTTCGATCTCCTTCGCCGCGGTGTAGACGGTGCCCTCGAGCTTCGGATGCGGTTCGGCGGTCTTCGCCAGCAGGACGACGTTCGCCCCGTCGCGTGCCGCGCGGGTCGCGATGGCCAGGCCGATGCCGCGGCTGCCGCCGGACATCAGGACGGTCTTTCCGGCGAGAGTCATGGCCGGGGTCCTACCTTCTTTGTTGGGTCTGAACTGGTCATTCGTAGGATCGGTGGGCCCTG
>NZ_JBHRWI010000076.1:0-194075 GCF_042647905.1 Amycolatopsis halotolerans | reverse complement strand
TGAGGTGGAGTTCTCCGGTGGTGCCGGGCGGGACCGGCTGCAGAAACCCGTCCAGCACGAAGGCCCGCATGGCCAGGACCGGCGAGCCGATCGGGACCGCCTCCTCGGTCCGGTCCACCCTGTGGTGCGTCGCGTGGATGGCGGTTTCGGTCGGTCCGTACCGGTTGTGCAGCGCGACGTCGAACTTCTCGAAGAGGTGATCCCGCAGGGTCGCCGTCAGCACTTCGCCGCCGCAGAGCACCCTGCGCAGCGACGGGCACCGGCCGCCCTCGACGGCGTCGAGGAATTCCCGCAGCATCGACGGGATGAAATGGCTCAGCGTCACCGATTCGCGCTCGATGGTGCGGGCCAGCCGCACCGGGTCGCGCTCGTCGCCCGGTTCGGCCAGCACCACCGTCGCTCCGTGGGTCAGCGGCCAGAGAATCTCCCATGCCGCGGCGTCGAATCCCAGCGCGGCCTTGTGCAGCACGCGGTCCGCGGCCGTGAGCGGGTCTTCTTCCTGCATTCCCCGGAAGCGGTTGGCCAGCGCGCCGTGGGTGAGCACAGCGGCCTTCGGAACCCCGGTCGTGCCGCTGGTATAGATCAGCAACGCGGCGTGGCCGGGCTGAGGCGGCGGGAAGCCGCCTTCCGGAGCGACCGGCAACGGCTGCCCAAGAACGACGACCGGGACGTCGGTCTCCGGTATCTCGACTTCCGCGGTGCTGAGCAGGACCCGCGCGCCGGCGTCGCCGAGCATGTGGGCGAGCCGTCGCCGCGGGTAGGCGGGGTCGAGGGGAAGATACGCGGCCCCGGCGCGCAGTACCGCCAGCACCGCGGTGACGAACGCGGGTGATCGCGGCACCAGCAACGCCACGACGGTCTCCGGCCCGATCCCGTGGTGGCGGACCAGGTGCGCGGCCAGCGCATCGACATCGGAGGCGAGTTCGCCGTATGCGATGGCGGGGCCGCCGGCGACGAGCGCGGCGTGCTCCGGGCGTGCCCGCGCGGATCTGGCGAACATTTCCGGGACGCTGGGCTGCAGCCGCGGTTCGCCGGTGTCGTTGACTGTTGTCAACGCCCGCTCTCGCTCGCCCGGCAGCAGGATGTCGTGGCGGGCCAGCGGGGCGTCCGGGGCGGAGCCGAGGGACGCGAGGAGCCGGGCCCAGCGTGCCAGCAGCGTCTCGGCCTCGGTTTCGGTGAAGTGATCGGTGCGGTACTTCGCCTGCAGGCGAAGGCGTTTTCCGGGGAACACGGTCAGGCTCAGCGGGTAATGGGTGCTCGTCTGACCCGCGAGCGACCGGATCCGAAGCCCGGATCCGGCGGCGAGGCCGTCCTCGTCGAGCGGGTAGTTCTGGAAGACCACCAGCGTGTCGAACAGGTCGCGGCGCCCGGCAAGGCGCTGGATCTCGGGAAGGCCGAGGTGCTGGTGGGGCAGCAGCTCGGCCTGGGTGCGCTGGAGGTCGGCGAACAGCTCCGGCGCGGTCGCCGCCGGCGCGGCGCGGATCCGGGTGGGCAGAGTGGTGATGAACAGCCCAACCATGTCCGCTGCCCCGGGGAGGCCGGCCGGACGGTCGGCCGACGTCGTGCCGAACACGACGTCGGAGCGGCCGGTCAGCCGGGCCAGCAGGATTCCCCACGCGCCCCGGCACACGGTGCCCAGGGTGACCCCGGCGGACCGGGCGAGCCGGATCAGCGCCTCGGTGGCCGGTTCGTCGAGGGCGAGTTCGTGTTCGCGGACCTCGGGCGCGGTGCCCGGGCTGGCCGCTGGCGCGAGCAAGGTCGGTTCGAGATCGCGGACGGCCTCGTTCCACGCCTCCCGGGCGGCGGCGCCGTCCTGCTTTCCGAGCCACGCGAAGTACTCACGGTAGGGAACGAGCCGCGGCAGCCCCGCCGGCGGCTCCCCGGCGTACAACCGGAACAGCTCTCGCAGCAGGATGGCCAGCGACCACCCGTCGTAGAGCAGATGGTGGTTGGTGAGCACGACCACGTGATGGTCGCCGGAACACCGGATGAGGGTCAGCCTCAGCAGCGGCGGCTTTGCGAGGTCGAAGCGCCGCGCCCGGTCCTCGGCGAGCACCTGCCGGATCGCGGCCTCCCGGGCGTCCGCGTCGAGCTCGCGAAGATCGTGTTCCGCCCACGGCAGCGTTGCTTCGGCAGCGATGACCTGCACGGGCTCGCGGACGGTTTCGTGCACGAAGCCCGCTCGCAGCGTGTCGTGCCGGTCGAGCAGGGCTTGGCCCGCGGCGCGCAGCCGGGCGGCATCCAGCCGGCCGTCGAGACCGAGGACGATCTGGAACGCGTACAGGTCCGGACCGGACGTGTCGTACAGGCTGTGGAACAGCATTCCCTGCTGAGTCGAGGTGAGCGGCAGGATGTCGGCGACCCTTGCCGTCGTCATTCGGTGGCCCTCCACAGCTCGCGGACGCGGTCGAGTTCGTTCTGGGTGATTCCGGCGTGCGTGAAGTCCGCGGGAGTGCGGGCGTCGGCTCCATCGGTGGCTTCGGCGGCGGCACGCAGGCCGTCGAGTGCGTCGAACCACCGGGTGGCCAGCGCGCGGACTGTTTCCTCGGGGACCGCTTCGGCTGCCCATTGCCAGTGCGCGTGCAGCTCACTGCCTTCGCAGCCGTCCGCGACGTAGCAGTCGAGCTCGACCGCGTGGGCCAGCGGCATGTCCGCGTCGGCGTGAGCACGCAGCGCCCCAAATCCCGGCAGTGGCTGCCAATCCCCGTCGCGGCTCGGGAACCGGCCGAGGTAGTTGAACGCGAATCGCGGACCCGGGTGCCCGGCCAGGCTCGCTCCCGCTGGCCCGCCGAGGTACTTCAGCCTGCCGAAACCCCGGCCGTGCCCGGGGATCTCCCGCAGCTGCCGCTTGACCCGGCGCACGACGTCGAGGGCGGCAGGGCCGCCGGAAAGCGCGTCGGCGAGGTCGGCTCCGGGAAGGGCCAACCGGACAGGGTGGAGCGTCGTGAACCAGCCCAAGGTGCGGTTCAGGTCGGCGCCGTCCTCGTCCCTCCCGTGATGTTCGAGGTCGAGGGTCACGGTGTCGTCGTCGGAGGTGTCGAGGATGGCGAGCGCGAACGCGGTGACGAAGAGGTCGGCGGCGTCTGCGGCCAGCCGAGCGGACGCGGTGGTGAGCAGCGGGGCGGTGCGCTCCCGAGGGAGGAGGCGACTCAGCCGCCCCGCGGTTGCGGTGGTGTCGCGGCCGGGGACGAGCGGTTCGCCCGTTGTGCCGAGCATCGCCCGCCACAGCGGGAGTTCGCGTGCCCGGGCGTTCGAAGAAGCGTCGGTCGCGACCCGGTTCGACCATTCCCGCAAGGACGTGCCGACGGGGGCGAGCATCGGCTCGCAGTCGGCGCTCGCCGCTTCCCACGCCGACTCCAGGTCGTCCCGTAGGATCCGCCAAGACACGCCGTCGACGGCGAGGTGGTGCACCATCAGGAGCACCGCGCCGCGGCCGGAGCCGGCGTCGAACCACACCGCCCGGAGCAGCACGCCTTCGGCGGGAGAGAGTTCCGCGCGGGCTGCCGCGGTTTCCCGTTCGACAAGGGCCGCGAATGCCCGCTCGTCGGAGCTGTCCGATGCGTCGACCCGGCGGACCGTGTCCGCGGGGAGGTACCCGGGCGCGGCGACCACCACGTCCGGGCCGTTCAGGCGCAAGCGCAGCGCGTCGTGGTGGCGCACCAGGGCGCCGAGCACGGCAGTGAGCCGCTGAGTGGTCAGCCCGGCCGGCGCGCGGAGCACGACGGACTGCGCGAACCCGTCGATCGGGCCGCCCCGTTCGCGCAACCAGCACAGGATGGGCCAGGGCTGGACGCGGCCGACGCCGCTCGACGGAGCAGGCGCGGGCTCGGCGGACGCGGTGGCGACGTCGGCGAGCACGGCGATCGTGCGGTGCCGGAACAGATCGGTGGGGGTGCAGGAGATGCCCGCGGCCCTGGCCCGGGAGCTGACCTGGATGGCGAGGACGCTGTCTCCGCCTGCCTCGAAGAAATCCTTGTCCACGCCGATCTCCGGGACGCCGAGCACGTCGGCGAAGATCTCGGCCAGGATTTTCTCGCGCGGCGTTCGGGGAATGGCGCCACCGGTCCCGGCCGCGTCCGGTGCCGGCAGGGCCGCGCGATCGAGCTTTCCGTTGCGGTTGAGCGGCATTACGTCGAGCGGCACGTACACCGCAGGCAACTGGTAGTCGGGAAGCTGCGCGGAGAGGTGGGCGCGCAGCTCGTCGGCCGTACGGGCCGCGCCGTCCTCGAAAACGACGTACGCGACCAGCCGAGGATCCCCTTCGCCGTCCTGCCGGGCCACGACCGCTGCCCTGGCCACGCCGGGGCAGCCCGCGAGGACCGCATCGATCTCGCCGAGTTCGATGCGAAAACCGCGGATCTTGACCTGGTGGTCGGCTCGGCCGAGGAACACCAGCCGTCCTGCGGAGTCCCATCGGACGACATCGCCGGTGCGGTACATCCGCTCGCCCGCCGGCCCGAACGGATCCGCCACGAAACGGCTCGCGGTGAGTCCCTGCCGCGCGAGGTATCCGCGAGCGAGCCCAGCGCCGCCGAGGTACAGCTCGCCTGCCGCACCGCGCGGGGCGAGCCGCAGGCAGGAGTCGAGCACATAGGCCCGGCGGTTCGCGATCGGCCTGCCGATCGGCGGATCGCCTTCCGCGCCGTCGTCCCGCCAGAGCGTGGAGTAGACGGTGACCTCGGTCGGGCCGTAGATGTTCCCGATCCGGACGCCTGGCAGGCGTTCGCGGACGTCCGCCACTGCCCGCGCGGGCAGGGCCTCGCCACCGAACACGATGATGCCCGGGCGGGGCCCGGTCGGGGCGGCGAGCACGCCCGCGAGCGAAGAGGGAACCCCGGCCAGGATCGAACCGGCCCAGCCGGCGTGTTCGCGTTCGGTCATCGCGAGCATGTTCGGGACGATCTCGACCGACCCGCCTGCGGCGAGCGCCGGGAACACCTCGAAGAACGACAGGTCGAAGTTGAGCGACGTGGCCGCAAGGGACCGCTGCCATGCGGCGGAGCCGAACTCCTCGATCGCGGACTCGACGAGATCGGCGGCCGCCCCGTGCGGGACGACGACGCACTTCGGGCGGCCGGTCGAGCCCGACGTGTAGATGACGTAGGCGGGATGGTCGGGCCGCAGCGCGGCGACCCGGTCGGCGTCGGTCAGGACGTCGCCGGCCGCGTCCGCCAGCCGGGCCCGGGTGTCCGGGTCGTCGAGCACCAGGAGGGGTGTCCCGTCCGGGACCGTCGGGGCCAGCTCGGCGGTCGTGACGACGATCGCGGGCCGGGCGTCCTCGATGATGAACGCGGTCCGTGCCGCGGGGTAGGCGGGATCGAGCGACAGGTAGGCCGCGCCGCACTTCAGCGCGGCCAGTGCCGCGGTCACCAGGGATTCGTCGCGGTCGAGGCGGATGCCCACGAAGGACTCCGGTCCGGCGCCGTGGGCGGCCAGGAGCCGCGCGAGCCGGTTCGCGTCCTGGTCGAGCCGCCCATGGGACAGGACCCGGCCGGCGCAGCGCACCGCCGCGGCTTCCGGAGTACGCGCCGCGGCCGCTGCCGCCATGACAGGCAGGAGCGACCTGCCGGCCGAGCGTCGCGGCCCGGTCCCCAGGCCGAGGAGTGTGCGGGCTTCCGCATCGCCGACCACCGGCAGGCGCGCGACCGCCCGTCCGGTGCCCGGGCGGGCGAACTCGCCGAGGAAGCGGACGATGCGGTCCGCGTGCTCGTCCAGCGCTGCGGGGTCGAGCACCTCGGGGTGAGCGTCGAAGTAGAACTCCAGCCCGGAATCGTCGCCGCGGTGGAAGACGGTGATCGACAGGTCGTCCACCGCGCCGGTGGCCAGGTTCCGCATCTCGGCGGGTCCGTTGCCGAAGTCGACGTTCCACGGGAACGGGATGATGTTGAGCAGCGGCCCGAAGAACCGGCGGCGGTCGGCGGGCCAGCCGAGTTCCGCGTAGAGGTTCTCGCCGCGGAAACGCTGGTGGCGCAGAACGCCGTTGAGCTCCGCCGAGGTGCTCGCCAGCACGGCGGCGGCGGGCTGCCGCGGATCGACGGCAACCCGGAACGGCAGGATGTTCGACATCATCCCGGGGATTTCGCGCAGCGCCCTCGCCGGGCGCCCGGAGACGGGAAGCCCGAGCACGGCCTCCCCGGTCCCGCCGCGCGTGGCGAACCACGTAGCCACCGCCGCGGTGAGCACGACCGGCCACCGGGAGCCGTGTTCGGCGGCGAACTCGCGGAGCTCGGCGAAACCGGCCGCGGACACGGTGCGTTCGGTGCGGTGGAAGTCCGCCCGTACTGCCGACGGCCGCCGCCCCAGGTCGACCGGGGCCGGCAGGTCGGCGTAGCGGTCGAGCCAGTAGCGGCGATCCCGTTCGGCGGCGGGCGAACCGTCGTAGGCGCGCTGGGCGGCGAGAAGGCCTTCGAGCGGCGGCAGGGGAGTGCCCGTGTCCGCACCCGCACGCAGGCCGCGGTAGATCCGGGCGGTGCGCTGCGCGAGCAGCGCGAAACTGAGGCCGTCGGCGAGCGCGTGGTTGATGCGCTGGTACCAGAAGTGCCGGTGCGGCCCCAGTTTCAGCAGAGCCTCGGTGAAGAGGCGGCCCGGCGTCCAGTCGACCGGGCGGTGCAGGTCGCGCCGCATCCACTCGCGCGCGGCGGCTTCCGGGTCGGCGGCCCCGGACAGGTCGGCGGTCTCCGGCGACCAGTCCGCCAGTTCGGTGATGGCTTGGCGGGCGCTGTCCGGCGCGAACGCCAGGCGCAGGCACTCGGCTTCGCCGACCATGGTGCGCAGCGCCCGCACGAACGCGTCGTGGTCGAGTTCGCCGCGGATGTCGGCGTACTCGGCGCAGTTGTAGAACGGGTCGCCGGGCTCCAGCTGTTGCGCGCGGAACACGCCCATCTGGCCGGCCAGCAACGGCATGGCCTCAGTGTGGTCCGGCCCGCGCGTGCGCATTCGTTGAACCTCCCCCGAGCGGTTCTGTGCGTCGCTTTGTTCGCAGAACTCCCCTTAACCCGGTCCGCCGGAGAAGACGGTGACCTGGGTGCCGACGCGCAATACGACCGCAAATCGTCGTGGTCGCTGACCAATGCTCCGCCACCATAGCAACGTCGTCCGTGGGTGACAATCCCGAATATACGCCTCGCATACATCGCGCAATTGTGCTCGCCGGCGTTCCTTGACGGCTGTTCCCGCCGGTGTCTATGGTCGGTTCGCCGGCGTCGCGTTCAGGGGAGAGCCAAGGTCGCGCCGGGTAGGGGGAATCTTGGTGGCTCTGTTGTCTTTCGAACAGCAGCAATTGTGGGTGCACTACCTGCTCGACAGGCGTTCCGCCAGCTACAACATCCCGCTCGCGATCCGGCTCGCCGGTGCCGTCGACGTCGGCGCATTCCCGGCCGCCCTGCACGATGTCGTTGTGCGACACCAGATTCTGCGGACTTTGTACCGCCATACCGGTGACGGTCCGGAGCCGGTTCTGCTCACCGCCGACGCGGCCAGAAACCGAACATTCGAGACTTTCGAGGTGTGCGGCGCAAAGCCGGGAGCGTCACTCGACGATGCGCTGCGCGAGTTCATCTCCCGGCCATTTGATCTTGTCTCCGAAATGCCGGTCCGGGCCCGTTTATTTCGCCTTTCCGCGACCGCTCATGTCTTCGTTGTGGTGTTTCACCACATCGCAGCGGACGGCTGGTCGATGACGCCGTTCGCGCGCGATTTTTCGCGCGCGTACGCGGCCAGGCGGGACGGGGGAGAGCCGGCCTGGACACCGCTGCCGGTGCATTATCCGGACTACGCCCGGTGGCAGCGGGAGCTGCTCGGCGACCCCGCCGATCCCCAGTCGCTCGCAGGAACGCAACTGGCGTTCTGGGCGGACTTCCTCCGGGACGCGCCCGCGGAACTGCCGTTGCCGTTTGACCGACCGCGGCCGCGGATTCCGTTGTTCCGCGGCGGAAGCACGACGTTTTGGTTGCCCGTCGACGTGCACGCCGGGCTCATGCGCGCAGGCTCCGAAAACCGTGCCGGGCTGTTCATGGTGCTGCACGCCGCGGTCGCGTGGCTGCTCCACCGGTTCGGCGCTGGCGAGGACGTCGTCGTCGGCGTGCCGGTCGCGAACCGGCCCGAGGAGCAGCTCGCGGACTCCATCGGCTTCTTCGTCAACACGCTGGTGCTGCGGACGAAGCTCCCGGATTCCGGTGCCTTCGCCGACTTCCTGCGCTCCGTAGCGGCCGCCGACCTCGCCGCGTTCGACCACCAGGATGTCCCGTTCGAGCTGGTCGTCGAACGGGTCAACCCGCCGCGCTCGGCGGCCCGCCACCCGCTGTTCCAGGTGATGCTGACCTTCGACACGGAAACAGGCCCGGCAGGCGGCGACTGGGCACTCCCCGGCGCGACCGTCGCGGACGAGCCGGTCGACCACGGCGTCGCGAAGTTCGACCTCCTGTTCTCGTTCGCCGACCGGCGCGGTCCGGGCGGTGCCCCGGCCGGCGTCGAATGCCGGATCGGGTACGACGTCGCCTTGTTCGACGAGGAGTCGGCCCGGCGGCTCGCCGCAGGACTGCAACGGATCCTGGCCGCGGTCGCGTCGCGGCCGTCGGCACCGCTGTCCGGGCTTGCGGTGCTGACCGGAGAAGACCGCGCGGCGCTGCTGGCAAAGGGCGCCGGCCCGGAGCGCCGGATCCCCGAAACCACGGTCACCGGCCTGATCGACGCACAGGCCGCGCGTACCCCGGACGCACTCGCACTCGCCGACGAGGACGGCCGGGAAGTCAGTTATGCCGAGCTGGTTGCGGCATCCGGCCGGCTGGCCCGGCAACTGCTCGCCGAAGGTGTGCGAGGGGGCGAAGTCGTCGCGGTCGCCGTGCCCCGCTCGGCGCGACTGGTGGTCGCGTTGCTCGCGGTCATGCGGATTGGCGCCGCGTATGTGCCGCTTGACCCGGATTTGCCGGCAGACCGGTTGCGCCACATGGCGGCGGAGACCAGCGCGCGCGTTGCACTGGTGACCGCCGAGACAGCCGGTGTCGTGCCCGGCGGCCTAGCCGAGCTCATGGTGTCCGACGAAACGACCGAGGCCGGACCCGCCGGGCCGCCAGCGATCGCGGTTCCGCCCGGACAACCCGCGTACGTCCTCTACACGTCCGGTTCGACCGGCCTCCCCAAGGGAGCCGCCGTGTCCCACCGTGCTGTGGTGAACCGTCTCTTGTGGACACAGCGGCAGTACGGGCTCACCAGCGCGGACCGGGTCCTGCAGAAGACTCCGGCCACATTCGACGTGTCGGTGTGGGAGTTCTTCTGGCCGCTGGTCGCCGGCGCGACCCTGGTACTGGCTGCCCCGGAAGGGCACCGCGACCCGGTGGCACTGGCCGAGGTGATCACCCGGCGCCAGATCACCGTCGCCCACTTCGTGCCGTCCATGCTGGACGCCTTCGCGGCGAGTCCCGACGCGGCCCAGTGCTCGTCCCTCCGGCTGGTGATCTGCAGCGGCGAAGCCCTGGATCCCGCACTCGCCGCGCGCACCCGGCGGTCGCTGCCCGGTGCGGCCCTGCACAACCTGTACGGGCCGACCGAAGCGGCTGTCGACGTCACTTTCCACGAGCACCGGCCGGCGTCGGACACCCGGTCCGTCCCCATTGGCCGGGCCATCGACAACACCCGCACGTTCGTGCTTGACCGGTACCTGCAGCCCGTGCCGGCGGGCGTGCCGGGAGAGCTGTACCTCGCGGGCGACTGCCTTGCGCAGGGGTATCACGCCCGGCCCGGCCTGACTGCCGAACGGTTCGTCGGCTGCCCGTTCGGGCCGTCGGGCGCGCGGATGTACCGGACCGGCGACCTGGTCCGGTTCCTGCCGGACGGCGAGCTCGATTTCCTCGGCAGGGCCGACCGGCAGGTGAAGTTGCGCGGGTTCCGCGTCGAACCCGGTGAGATCGAGGCGGTGCTTGCCGCGCACCCCGCGGTGGGGCGCGCGGTCGTCGCGATCGCCGGTGCGGGCGGCCCGCGAGAGCGGCTGGTCGCGCACGTCACGGTCGACCCCGCACAGGCGCCGCTGCTGGCGCGAGTAGTCGCGCTGCGGGCCAGGCAGCTGCCCGGCGGGCTCGGCCTGTGGGAACCTGGTGAAGACGTGGCGCTGGTCGGTCCCAGTGCCGCGGAAGCGGAGTTCCTGCATCGCGAAACGCTGGACGACGGCGGCTACCTGCGGCACGGCGTCCGGCTGCCCGACGACGCCGTGGTGCTCGACGCAGGAGCGAACATCGGGACGTTCGCCGTCGACGTGGCCGCGCGGTGCCGTCGACCCACGGTGTACGCGTTCGAACCGATGCCCGAGGTGTTCGCCGCGCTCGAGGCCAACGCCCGGCTGCACGGCCTCGATGCGCGTCTGTTCCGCTCGGCGCTCGGCGAAAAGCCCGAGGACGAGGCGGAGTTCACGTACTACCCGCACGCGTCGATCCTCTCCGGGCGCCACGCCGACGCCGAAACCGAACGCGGGCTGATGCGGACCTACGTCGCGAACGTGCTGCGACGGGCGGGCGTCGACGACGTCGAGGCGGAAGTGCGCGCGGACCGCCTCGAGTCGGTCACCGTGACCGCGCCGGTCGTGACGATCTCGGGGATGCTGCGCGCGAACGGGATCGAACGGGTCGACCTGCTGAAGATCGACGTCGAGAAGAGCGAGCTGGAAGTCCTCGCCGGAGTCGAAGACGCGGATTGGGCGCGCATCGACCAGGTGGTCGCGGAAGTGTCGGGAGCGGCGGAGGCCGAGCAGGCCGCAGCGTTGCTTCGGCGGCACGGCTTCGCGGTCGAGGTCACCGAGGATCGGGAGCTTTCCGGCTCCGGGTTGCGGCTGGTGCACGCGGTCCACCCGGTGCGAGTCCGGCGTGCCGGTACCCCGCCGGAGTCGCCGAGCGCACCGCGCACCGTACGAGCCCTTGTGCGGGAACTCCGGATGCGGCTCGCCGCGGCGCTGCCGGCCTACATGGTGCCCGCGGAGATCGTCCCGCATCCCAGCTTGCCGTTGACCTCCAGCGGCAAGCTGGACCATCGCGCGCTGGCTGCGGCGGCGGAGCCACGTCTGGTCGGCCGGGTGCCTCGGGGTCACGAGGAAACCGTGCTGTGCGAACTCTTCGCCGACGTACTGGGACTTGACGAGGTGTCGGCGGACGACGACTTCTTCGCCCTCGGCGGGCATTCCCTCACCGGCACGATGCTCATCACGAGGATCCGGGACCGGCTCCGCGCGGAGGTGTCGCTGGGCGATCTCTTCGACCGGCCGACCCCAGCGGGACTGGCCACGCGGCTGAGGCCGATCGAGGCACCGCGTCCCGCGCTGCGCCGCCGCGCCCGCCGATAGCGGACAGCGCCCGACGCCTGCGCGGAGTTGCCTTCTTCCGGAACGCTACGGACTGACTCTGGCCGAAGTTCTGCCGAGAAACCTGAGCAGCGTCCCGCCCGAGATTATCGGATGATCGGGCGCGAACGAGAAATCGTTCGCCTTCCAGCGGTTTGCGATTCAGTTTTCGAGAACACTTGGCTCCCATTTCGGGGTTGCTGCTGCTCTTGCCAACGGGCGAACGTCCCGCAATCCTGGGCAGACAGAGTTCCTGTGCAGGATTGGCGCCTGTTCATTCGTGCGGGTCGGAACGGTATTTCGGCAGTGCGGAAGCGCTTGACCGTCGGCCGGGCGGCACCGATATCCTGGTTCCGGGGAATGCGGTCAACCGGAGCGCCGGCTGACGGCACCGAGCGAAATATCCGAGGGGGCAATGGAAATGACCGAGAACATCCATCGGCAGGCCACCGTCGTCGGAAAGGCGGCGCGAACGAGGTTGAACGGGCACGAGCCGCTGGTGATCTGGCTGACCGGCCTTTCCGGTGCGGGCAAGTCGACGATTGCCAACCTCCTCGAGGAACGGCTGCACGAATGGGGAATGCACACCTACCTGCTGGACGGGGACAATGTGCGCGCGGGGTTGAACGGCGATCTCGGGTTCGGGGACGCCGATCGGCGGGAAAACGTCCGGCGCGTCGCGCACGCCGCGACGTTGATGGTGGACGCGGGTCTCGTCGTGGTCGTTTCGCTCATTTCTCCGTTCGCCGCGGATCGGGAACTGGCCCGCGGACTGGTCGGCGACGGCGAGTTCTGCGAGGTCTTCGTCGACGCCCCGCTGCCGGTCGCGGAAGCACGTGATCCCAAGGGCTTGTACCGGAAAGCCCGGCGCGGCGAGCTGAAGAACTTCACCGGCATCGACTCGCCGTACGAACGACCGCGGAATCCCGACGTCCACGTCGACACAAGCGTGCTTTCAGCCGGGGAAGCCGCTGACGCGATCCTGGCCTGGCTGCCGGTAACGGCAGGAAAACCAGGCTAGCCGGGCGGAGCCTGGCGCGTTCGCCACCTCGTCGAGCGCCCTGCCGACGTTCACGCCCCTGGGGCTCGGCCAGCACTGTTTCGCGCGCAATCTTGTCCCCGATGCCGGCGGTCGGCTGCCGGATATATCCAATATCGACGGCTTTGCCGAGTCGACCGCAACGGGCCTTTGGCAGCGAAACGAGGACGTGTCTCCAGGGGAAGAAGCCTTCACAACCAGCCGTACTGGTTTCTGAACCGACAGGCTGCATTCCCCGGTTCAATTCACGGACCAGTTGTACGGATGACCGGCGCAATTCGGCCAGAGATGCGCCCAGCTGCGGGGCTGCCGTCATCGGTGCCCCCGGGGATGCGTCGGCATCGCCCGCGCCGCGCCACGCCGGTGGGTGATCCGGCGTGGCACGGGCACCGTAGGCCGCCTTGGGCGCGCGGAGCTGCGACATCCGGCCTTGGCGAGTTTCCAGCGGTCGGGGGAGTGACGAGAGGATCGGAGGTGCTATTTCTTCACAAAGCTCGTCTTCCGGCGGGCCATCTTTACCCGGTCAGAGGTTCTGCGACCGCGGCGTAGCAAGTGTAATGGTCGTACGGTCGCCGTTGTCCGCTTTGCGGACGCTTCGGCCGAACTGGGTGGCTCGTGGGGGAATGGTTGTCGTATCGGGGGTCAGGGCAGCGCGCGACGGCGGAAACGGCTCTTTTGTGCTGTGAAATCCGCCGGATCAGGAGCAGTACCGCTCCCTGCCGCGCAGGGCTCCACCGGGTCAGGACGCGAGCACGACTGCGGGCGGCACCGGTTCCCAGGACGGCGGCCGCACTGCGATGGGGAGGGGATGGCATGGCAGGACAGGATTACGTGCCGGTGACCGGGACGTCCGGTTTTCCGTCCGAGCGGGCGTTGTCCGCGAAACCGGACGTGGTCATGATCGCGGTGGCCGACCTCCTCGCCGCCGATTCGCCGCGGACCGGCGGCGTCGACGCGGCGCACGTCCGTAACCTGGCGGAATCGGCGACTGAACTGCCGCCGATCATCGTGCACCGGGCCACGATGCGGGTCATCGACGGGATACACCGGCTCCGGGCCGTGATCATGCGAGGCGGCGACCGGATCGCGGCCCAGTTCTTCGACGGCTCCGCGGAAGAAGCCTTCGTCGTGGCCGTGCACCGGAACTCGGTGCACGGCCTGCCGTTGTCGAACGCCGATCGCGCGGCCGCCGCCGGGCGCATTCTCCGGTCGCACCCGCAGTGGTCCGACCGGAGGATCGCGAAGATCGCGGGTCTCTCCGACAAGACGGTCGGGGCGATCCGCCGACGGCTGCCCGTGGACGTCCCCGTCCAGCGGATCGGCCGGGACGGCCGGAGGCGGCCGGTCAGCCCGCGGGCCGGCCGCCTCCGGGCCGGGGAACTGCTGGCCCGTCGTCCGGACGCGCCGTTGAGCGAGGTCGCGGCCCAGGCGGGAATCGCGCTGAGCACGGCGCGGGATGTCCGACGGCGGCTGAGGGCAGGCGAAGGGCCGATCCCGGCGAAGCAGCAGCGGGTCGCGAAACCGAGCGCGCCCGGTCCCGCCGGCGACGAGGCCGCACCGGTCTCCGTGCCGATTTCGGCACCGGTCTCGGCAGCGGTCGCCGTGCCGGTGAAGAAAGTGCCCGGCGAGGTTCTCCCGGACCTCCGCGAGCTGGCGCGGGATCCGGCGCTGCGCGCGACGGTCGAGGGCCGGGCCGTGCTCCGGCTGCTGAGCCTGCACACGCAGACCTCGGTCCATTGGGAGCGGCTGATCGTCCGGCTGCCGCCCTATTCGCGGACGGCGGTGGCGCGGCTGGCCCGGCACTGCGCCAGCACCTGGGACGCCATGGCCCGCCGGCTCGAAGGCAATCGCGCCGCGGACCGGTTGTGAGGACGGGGCGGCCGATTTGTGCTAGAAACGAAGAAGGTGCATTACCTGCGCGTTTAATCGATTGCGGACGTGAGTATCCGGATCGGAAACCGGGTTGGTTCAGTCGTCAAGAAAACGCGTCGTGGGGGGAATTTCGCGTGAGGCAGATCGTGTCCAGTCAGCTGTCCGTGTGTGACCATTCGGAAGGAGGGACGCTATTCCGGATTTCGGGAGGAGTGGCACTGTCTCGGGGAGGCCGCACTACGCCGGTCGACTCGGCTATGGTGCGCGGGCTGTTCGCCGCGCTCCTGCTGGAGCGGGGCCAGTACGTTACGAAGGAGCGGCTGGTCGAGTCGCTGTGGGATGACCCGCCCCGCTCGGCGCTGGACAATCTGCGAGGGTGCGTGTGGCGGCTCCGCCGGATGCTGGCGTCCGTCGACCCCGTCGTGGCGGACAGGTTGACCACTATCGCCGGGGCCCGCGGCGGCTACGCACTGGCCGTGTGCCCTGGCCAGGTCGACGTGTTGCGGTTCGCCGAACTGGCGGAAGAGGCGAGTGTTCGGCTCCGGACAGGTGACATCGCCGAAGCGGGAGCCGGGTTCGCCAGCGCGCTCGAGCTCTGGCGGGGACCCGCCGGGCAGGGCTGCGCCGCCTCCCGGGTGCTGCAGGCCCGGTTCCGCGCGCTCGAACAGCTCCAGTTGACCGTCCGCGAGCGGCTGGTGCACGTGAAGCTGCTGCAGGGTGCGTCCGCCGAAGTGATCCCGGAACTGCGCGGCCTGGTCGGCACGGCGCCATACCGGGAAACGTCGTGGGCGTTGCTGATGCGGGCGTGTTACCTCGCGGGCGACCTCGCCGGCGCGCTGACGACGTGGCGGCACGCCACCGAGGCGCTCGCCGAGGAATTCGGCCTGGATCCGTCGGACAGTTTCCGCGACCTGCACGCGTCGATCCTGAACCGGGACGAGGACGGGGTGCGCAACAGCGTCCTGCAGGCCTAGGCGCGGGTCGGCGGAAGCGCTCGGGACTGCTGGCAGCCCCGTCGCCGAGAGCGTGAGGCAAGGACAGGACACAAAGGACTCCAGAGGTGCAGCGGTTCCTGGACAGGTCCGCTGCGCATCCGGAGTCCTTCGCCCGTCGGCACGACAGGCCGTCACAGGTCGCCTCGACCCGGGACACCACGCCCAGGTGCCACTCAGCCAGGAACGGGCTCGCCGAGCAACCGCATCCCTGGTGCGCAGGCGGAGGCCAGCGCGACTTGCCGGTCTGGGGGAAGGCGGCCGGCAGCGCCCGTGCGAGCCTCGTCGAGAACGTCGTCGGCGGCGTCGAGCCAGCCGGGATCCGTCTCGACGCAGAGGAAACCGCTCAGCCGGGCGAGTTCGTCCCGCGGCCGGGCGATCAAGTCCTCGTAGCGCAGGGTCGCGAGCCGGTCCGGCGGGAGATCGGCCAGCGCGGGCAGCCCCGCCGAAACCATGGCCGACCACATCCGCCCGAACACCTCGACCGGAATGTCCCGGTCGAGCCCGAAAGCGTTTTCGAATCCGGCGGTGCACAAGAGCGCCAGATCCGCGGGCAGTTGTTTGACGTGTTCCGGGGTGAGCTCGCGAAAATGGGAGATGCCGGCGAGATCGAGGATTTCCGTGGCGAACGCCGCGGTGCGATATCCGCCGTGTTTGCTCATCGAAAGCGCGCAATCCGGCCCGTATCGGTACATGTGGATGAATTTCGCTTCCGGAAATGCCGCGCGCAGGGCGCTCGTCCACTCGAGCGAGTGCCCCGAGCGCTCGACGACGACCCGTCGCCCGAGGCGCGTGGCGAGCAGGTCGAACAGCGCCGTGTGGTGGCCGGCGGCCGTCCGTGCGGGCCAGCCGGGGACGATCTCCGCGAGTTCGTCGAACAGGCCGTCGGCGTCCTCGGTCAGGTGCGGAAGGGCCATCAGCGCGATCGCGGGAATGCCGCCGTCCTGCGCGGAGAACCGGCCGGGACGGCGGGGGTAGAGGAACTCCGGCAGCGGCGCGCCCCGCCGGATCATCTCGTCGAACACGGGATGGGGATCCGCGAGCAGCCGCCAGTACTCCGCACCGGACACCTCCCCTGCGGGCAGGGCGGTGAGGCCGCCGAGGGAGACGAACAGCTCGTTGAGGCTGAGGACGCCGGGATGGCGGTTCAGGATGCGGGAGAGCACCGTGGATCCGGTCCGGCCGGTGCCCACCACGAACGCGACGGGCCGGTTCATCGCACCTCCTGCACCGGGCGGGTGTCGCCGGCCGGTGCGGCGGCGAGTTCCCGCAGCAGTTCGTCGAGCCGGCCGAGCGCGTCCGCGAACGGCGCGGGCGCGCCGACGTTCTGCTCCCCGGTCGTCATGCTGTATCCCGCCACGGGCGGGAGGACGGCGACGTTCGGCCGGTCGTGGAGCGCCTCGACGTGCTTCCGGTAGGCGCGCCCGTCGACTCCGCCGGGCGGCAGCGAGGGGACGAGCACGATCGGCGCCGTCGTGCACTGCAGCGAGAGCAGCAGCGGGGAATCGGACAGCCCGAGGGCCAGCCGCCCGGTGAAGTGCAGAGTCGCCGGGTAGACGATCACCGCTTCGGCCCACCGGCCCAACTCCACGTGCGGAGCGGCGGTGTACGGCTCGTCGGACCACTCGTCGAGCCCGGATTCCGCACCGGTGACCAAGTTGACCGTGGTCTCGGTTACGAACCGCAGCGCTTGCCGGGTCAGCAGGACCCGGGTCCGGGCGTTCGGGCAGTGGTATCGCAAGCGCAGCACCGCTTCGGGCAGCGCGGTGACGGCGGGTGCGCCCGTGCCGGCCAGCAGCACCCGCTTCCCGTCCACGTCGGCGTATCCGGTCATGCCGCACGCTCCTGTGCGCCGGCGGGCTCCAGCCACAGCACCGACGGGGCGTTCGCGGGATCGAGCAGCCGCATCAGGGTGAGGCAGACTCCGGCCCGGCCCAGCAACAGACCGGGAACGTTGCCGCCGGTGACGCGCCCGAACAGGGGGCCGCCGGAAGCCAGCGACTTCACCAGCGCCTCGGCCCGCTGCTTCCGCCGCGGCCGCCAGTTCTCGGCGGCGGGACCGAGTGCGGAAAGCACCGGCTCCGCGAGGGTGAACAGCTCGAGGCTCCCCGACTCTCCGTGGCAGAGGCAGTGGTTGCCCAGCGGGCCCGCCTCCGCGGTCGCGGCGAGCGCTGCCTCCGCCTCGGCGAGGTAGCGCGGGTCCGGCACCCGCCGATGGGCCAGCAGGCGCGCCATGCCGATCCCCGTCGAGCCGTGGCACCACAGCGTAGGGTGCTCCTGCACGATGCCCGTGAGGTCCGTGAAACCCCGCAGGTCCTGCCACGCGTTCTTGCCGGGGATGCGCAGGCTCATGTCGTGTTCGAGCGCCTCGACGCCGAGCCGGCGCACGCGGTCGTCGTCCAGCACGTGCGCCGCTTCGAGCAGTGCCCAGCCGATCCCGGCCGACCCGTGGGACATCCCGCCGAGCGGCGGCCCGTCGTCCCGGCTCCAGCCGCGCCCGGTTCCGGTGTCCACCGCGGACGCGGCCAGCCGTTCCGCGCAGATCGCGACGATGTCGGCGAGAATCGGCATGCGGTAGCGGTCGTGCAGGCCGGCGGCGACGACGGCGCAGCCGGCGAGGCCGGCGACGAGATCGGCCGCATTCTCCTGCCGGGCGCAGTCCCGCAGGTGGGGCAAGGCCGACTCGAGCAGTTCGAGGTACTCCGGGTCGCCGGTCAGGCGGTGCAGATGGGACACCGCGTAGATCGTCCCGGACAGGCCGGCATAGGCGCCGACGCGGAAGAGGTCGCTTCCGGAGGCGCGGCGGCGGAGTTCTTCGACCACCGGCCGCATGCTCCGGCGGCTCACATCCGCGAACCGCTCGTCCTGGTAGAGCTCGGCCGCGTAGCCGAAGGTCAGCGCGAGCCCGGCCAGTCCGTCGTAGAAGCTGGTGTTGAGCGGCTGGAAGCTCAGCGAGCCGTCGCGGATCCCGTCCGTGCCGATACCGATCCAGGCGCAGTCGTCGTCGCCGAGGATGGCCTCGTCCGCGAGCCGGTCGAGGGTGCGCCGGGTCAGTGCGTCCAGGCCGGGTTCGGGGGCGTCGTCCGCCGGTCCAGCCGACGGCGCCGGGGCGGTGCCGCCCAGCGTGTCGAGCGCGTCCCGCAGGATCGCCAGCTGCGTGGCCCGGTGGTCCGGGCCCAGCATCGCCAGTTTGCGCTGCAGCGTCAGGCCGCTCGGTTCGGTGAAGAAGTCTTCGGCCACGATCTCGCCGCCCTGGAACAGCGCGGTCGACCCTGGCTTGGTGTGGAAGGCGGGGATGTCGGCCCGCAGCAGCTGACGGCGCTCGGCCTCGATCACCGGGACCAGGTCGTCGCGCGCGGTCGCGGCGGTCCACAGTTTCTCTAGCAGCTGCTCGGTGGCCAGGCCGTTGCGCAGGTAGTCGGGGTGGAACCGCTCCATGCGGAACAGGTCGTAGCGCCGGGTCGCCCTGGCCAGGAAGCGGACCTCGATGTCGCCTGCCGATCGCAGGAGCGCGGCGAACCGCTCGCGGGACGAAGCTATGGCGTCGTAGCCGTCGAGGAAGCCGCCGACGACCTCACCGGTGTACCGGGCCGGATCTGCGGCCCGTCCGTCGACCACTGGCCGGTTCCGGGCGGGCTTAGTTTCCTTGCGCACGCCGACGATGTGCATCTCGTCGGTGAAGGGGGCCGCGACGGACGGGATGGGTCGCGGGGTCAGCTGGGGAGCGCCGCCGCCGATCGCGCTGACGTCGATGCCTGGCGTGACGCCGTCTCCGAAGGTGCGCAGCGGCACCACAAGGGTCGCGAGCACGCTCTGCGCGAGGAAGTCGAGGGCTCGTTCGTTGGCCTTCGCGGACGAGAGATGCCGGACGGAGGTGTGCTGCAGGATCGTCTCGAGGTCGACGGGCACGGGGGAGTCGCCGACGGCGATGACGTTGGTCATGTGGATGTCGACCGCGCCCAGGACGTGCAGGACGGCCAGCATCGCGCCGATGTGGACGTAGAAGCGGGATACGTCCGGCTCGCCGTCGCACGGCTCGTGTTCGAGGAACTCGCACCAGCCGTAGCCGGGCCTGGCCAGGACCCGCATGCTCTTGACATTCAGGCCGGTCAGCTCGTTGAGCAGGTCGAGTGCCTCGGCGTAGGTCCGCTCCGGGTCGACCGGCCGAGGCTTGTGGACCAGCGCCGAGCTGTCCTCGAATTCGAAGCAGGACACGGACCGCCCGTGGTTGTGCGGGTCTCCGAGACCGCTGCGGACACCGGTCACCACGACGCGGTCCGACAGCAGCAGCCCCCGGCGCCGGAGCTCGGGAAGATCGGCCGCCAGCCGGGTCAGCGTCTCGACAGTGTTCGCCAGCCAGTCGGTGCCGTGCTGGACCATCGCGCGCGCGAGGACCGGGTATTCGGTGAAGAACTGCGTGCGGTAGCTGACCTGCCGAAGCACGACTTCGTCGTAGTACGCGTAGCGCTCCTCGGGCGTTTCCCCCGTCAGCAGGCCGCCGTCCCGGGCGACGTTGAGTTCGAGGATCAACGTCCGGTGGGCGATCTCGAGAAGGCCGGTCGCCAGGCCGTCGACAAGGGTTTCGTGGGCGTGCTCGGTGAGCGCTACCCGATCGAGCGAATCCTGGCTCTCCCAATCTCGCAGCTGATCTGCGTAATGAGAGATGAATACGTCGAGAAGGCCGGAAAAAAGGAGTTTTTCGTAGGTATCGCCGTAAAGTGTCGTGACGGGATCGCGACCGCCCGCAGGTTTTCGCTCAGCCGACAGAATGGTGTCGAGTTCCGAGACCCACGCGGTGGCGGCACTCGCGGCCGAAAACGGTTTGCCGGCGACAATCGCGGCGAAGGCGTCACGGGAAATCCCGGCGAAGGCGAGCCGCTGGGCCATCGTCGACTCGTCGAGGTACGCGGATTCACGCCATTCGTCGACGGCGGCCAGATCCGCGGCGGTCGGTGCGCCGGTCCCGGCGACGTGCCGTTCTCGCAGGAATGCCGCGTGGTCCGCGCGGTAGCGGGTTGTGCCCATTGCCTCCGGGTCCTTTCGGCCGTGGCGTGCGGGCGGGCCGTATTCCGGCCCGCCCGCACGCGTCGAACACCCTCGCGGGTCGCCCTGCGACTACGTCAGCAGTTGCACTCCCAGGTCAGGGTGCAGATGTAGCCGCTGCTGGACAGCGCCGCCGTGCGCGCCTCGGCCAGGTCCTCCTGGCCCAGCTCGCCGAAGCCAAGGCCGGCCGGGTGCGAGCCGCTTTCGTGGGCGGCGGACTTCCAGTCGTTGATGCTCTGCGTCGGCATGCCGACTCCCTCCATGTGGAATGTTTTTTCCCGATTCCGTGCGGCGGGTAGATTCCGTCGCACGGATCGAAACTAACAACGAGGGCGTGCCCGGCCGGTGTGGCCGGCGTTGGCGGCTCGTATAGCCGCCGTATATCCGCTGGTGAATTGACCGCGCGCAACGATGACGATCACGCTGAGGGAATTCTCAGGTACGGATCGGTACGTTTCCGCGCATGGAGGAGTCTTTCTCGCGGAATCGGGCGCTGCGCCGGGAATCGGTGCGCACGGCCGGGGTAACCAAGGTCTACGGCCAGGGAGGAGCGGAGGTACATGCGCTGAGGGGGGTCGACGTCGGATTCGGCGCCGGCGAATTCACCGCGATCATGGGGCCCTCGGGTTCCGGCAAGTCCACGTTGCTGCATTGTCTTGCCGGTCTGGACGCGGTGACTTCGGGGGCGGTCTGGCTGGGGGACATCGAGATCACCGCGCTGACCGACCGGGAGCTGACCAAGCTCCGGCGCGAGCACATCGGATTCATCTTCCAGAGCTTCAACCTGCTGCCGACGCTGACCGCGCGCGAGAACATCCTCCTGCCGCTGGAGATCGCGGGCCGCCGCCCCGACCCGCGGCTCGTCGAACGGGTCGTGGAGCGCGTGCGGCTCGCCGACCGCCTTGGGCACCGGCCGAGCGAACTGTCCGGCGGGCAGCAGCAGCGCGTCGCCGTCGCCCGCGCCCTGGTGAGCCGGCCGGAGGTGATCTTCGCCGACGAACCGACAGGCAACCTCGATTCGAACTCCGGAACCGACCTGCTGGAGTTCCTGCGGGTCTCGGTCGACGAATTCGGCCAGACGATCATCATGGTCACCCACGACCCGCACGCGGCCTCGTACGCGGACCGGGTGGTGTTCGTGCGGGACGGGCAGTTCGTGCACGAGCTGGACCGGCCGACCGCGGACACCGTCCTGGACACGATGAAGAAGTTGGAGGGCTGAGCCGGATGCTGAAGCTCACCCTCGCCGGACTGCGCGCGCACAGGAGAAGGCTGCTTCTGGCCGCGCTCGCGACGCTGCTCGGGACCGCCTTCGTCGCCGGCACTCTGGTGCTCAGCGACACCCTGCGTACCAACACCGACCGCACCGTCGCCGGCAACGCGGACAAGGCCGACGTCGCCGTGGTGGCGGACAACCAGCTGCGGAAGCTGGACCAGGCCGCGGTCGACCGGGTCGCCGCGATCGCCAGCGTCCGGCAGGTGCAGGGCCTCGTCATCGGCGACATCACCGTGCTCGACCGCAACGGCCGCCCCGTCCGGGATCAGCCGATGGGCTTCTCGGTCACTATGCGGACAACGGCGGTGCAGGGCCGGTTGCCCGCCGGGGACGGCGAGGCCGTTCTGGCCGAGCAGACCGCGAAGACGCTCGCGTCCGGCGTCGGGGATACGATCACGCTCGTCGACCACGCCACCGGCGAGCCGCACTCGGTGCGGGTCAGCGGGCTGAGCAGCGTTACGGGGCAGGGAATTCTCGCCCTGCGCGGCGGGATCGGCTTCACCGCGCCGGTCGCGCGGCAGCTGACCGGCCAGACCGGCTTCTCCGAGATGTACGTCAAGGGCGGCGACCCGCAGGGCCTCAAGGCGAAGGTGGCCGCGGCTGTCGGCAGCGGTCCGTACGAGGTGTTCTCGGGGCAGGAGTTCGCCGAACGGCAGGCAGCGGGCAGCGGCATCGACCCGGTGGTCCTGCGCAGCGGCCTGGTGATGTTCGCCTTGATCGCTTTGTTCGTGGCGATGTTCGTCATCTACAACACGTTCAGCATCCTGGTCGCCCAGCGCACCCGGGAACTGGCGCTGGCGCGGTGTGTCGGCGCTTCGCGGGGTCAGGTGTTCGGTGGCGTGCTGGCGGAGTCCGCCGTCGTGGGGCTCGGCGCGGCGGTGGCCGGGCTGCTGGCCGGGATTGGGGCCGGCTACCTCGCGTTGCCCGTGATGAGTGCGTTCGGGACGCCGATTTCGCCTGATTCGTTCACCGTGACGCCGACGACGGTGGTGCTCAGCGTGCTGGCCGGGCTGCTCGCGACCGTGGCGGCGGCGTTGCTTCCGGCGGCCGCCGCGACGCGCGTCCCGCCGGTCGCCGCGCTGCGGTTCCAAGCGGAACCGCGCCCCGAGCGGCTCAACCGGGCCCGGGCGGCAGTGGCAGCGCTCTTGTGCGCCGCAGGCGTCGCCAGCACCGCGGGCGGGCTGGCGAGCAACGGCAAGACCTATCCGCTCGTGCTTGTCGCGTTCGGCGGGCTGTTGTTCTTCGCGGGCGTCATCCTGTTCGGTCCGGTGATCGTCCGCGTTTTCGGGGGCATGGTCGGGCTTCCGATCCGCCGCACGCTGGGCGTGCCGGGCAGGCTCGCGGTCGCGAACGCGATGCGGAACCCGAAACGCGCGGCCACGACGGTGCTCGCCCTCATCATCGGGATCACCTTGACCACCGGGGTCTCGGTAATCACCAGCTCGCTCGAGTCGTCGGTCGGAGTGGGGGTCGGCGAAGCCCTGCCTGCCGACTACGTCATCACGCCGCCGGGCACCGATTCCTCAGTGACCCTGCCGCGGTCGATCGGCGACAGCCTGCGCGGCCACGACGGAGTCACGGAGTTCACCCGGGTCCGCGAAGCCCCGGTCGCGGTCAAGGGCGCGACGTCGATGCTGAGCACGATGGAGGGCGCCATCGCCCCGGGCGTGGTGCAGGGCTCGCTGGACGGCTTCGGCCCCGGGCAGGTGGCGTTGCGCCCCGAACGGGCCAGCGAGCTCGGCGTCGGGGTCGGCGGAACGGTGTCGATGACAGTGGCGGGCCGCCCGGTGGAGGCGAAGGTGGTCGCGCTCGTGACCGGCAACGTCGTGCCGCGGACCCTGGTCGTGCCGGGCTGGTTCGACGAGTTGTTCCCGCGGCGGGGCGACACCAGCCTGCTCGTGGGGTTCGCTCCCGGTACCGCGCCGGACGCGTCCCGGGCGGTCGTCGACGAGGCGACTGCTGCGGTGCCGACTGCGAAGATCGTGGCGACCACCGATGCCAAGAACCGGCTCGAAGCCTCTCTGAACCAGGTGACCGCGCTGATCACGGGCCTGCTGGCGCTCGCAGTGCTGATCTCGCTGATCGGCATCGCGAACACCATGACGCTGTCCGTGCTGGAACGTTCCCGCGAGTCGGCCATGCTGCGGGCGTTCGGCCTCACCAAGCGGCACCTGCGGTTGATGCTGACGACCGAGGCGGTCATCTTCGGGATCGTCGGCGGGATCGTCGGCGTGCTGCTCGGGTGCGGCTTCGGCTTGGCCGCGGCCAGGGTCATCAACGACGACATCGTGCTGAGCCTGCCCTACGGGCGGATCGCGCTGATCTTGGCCGGCGCGGCGGTCGCGGGTGTCGTGGCCGCCCTCCTCCCGCTGCGGCAGGCCGCGAAGACCTCGGTGGTCGAGGCGCTGGCCGCACAGTGAAAAGGTGTCCGCCGGGGCGCTCCCGGCGGACACCTGCCCCTCGCGGCTGAACGTCGAGTGCGGAACTTCCGCACTCGACGTTCAGCGGCCGTAGCGGCGGTTCCGTCGCGCGTAGCTGCGCAGCGCCCGGAGGAAGTCGACTTCGCGGAAGGCGGGCCAGAAGGTGTCGCAGAAATACAGTTCGGAGTAGGCGCTCTGCCAGACCAGGAAGTTGGAAAGGCGTTGTTCCCCGCTGGTGCGGATGACCAGGTCGGGGTCGGGTTGCCCGGCGGTGTAGAGGTGCCGCGAGACGTCCTCCATGGTGATGGTGTCGGCGAGTTCGTCCAGCGTCCCGGCGGCGGCGTGTTCGGTGAGCAGGGCGCGCAGCGCGTCGACGACCTCCTGGCGGCCGCCGTAGCCGATGGCCAGCGTGATGTGGTGGCCGGTGTCGCAGTCGCGGGTCACTTCGACCGCGTTCTTCAGTGCGTGCGCGGTGGTGTCCGGCAGGGCGTCGAGACTGCCCGCGACATGGACCTGCCAGCCGGCGTCGGGCTGGGCGAGTTTGTCGGTGATGACCTGCTCGATCAGGTGCATCAGGTAGGACACTTCGGCGTCGTCGCGGCGCGCGAGGTTCTCGGTCGAGCACAGGTAGATCGTCACGTGCTTCACACCGGCGCGTTCGCACCAGGACAGCACGGTTTCGACGTGTTCGGCGCCTCGCTTGTGGCCGATGCTGAGATCGGTCATGCCCATCTGACGTGCCCAGCGGCGGTTGCCGTCCATGATGATCCCGATGTGCCCCGGCAATTCGGCGCCCACGAGCTGCTTTCGCAACCGGTGCGTGTAAATCCCGTAGATCATTCGCTGGACCAGACTGGGCAGCACGAGAAGCACTCCGTTCGCCGTTGTGTCGCGCGGGTTCTCGGCGATCCTATCCGATCTCGTTCCCTGTTGCGGGCGCGGTTCCTCGTTGCTGGAATCGCCGGCGGATGTCTGTTTTGGGCAATCCCGGGTGGTCACCGAATTCTCAGGAAATATTCGAAAGGCGACCTGTCGTCTCCGTGTTTCCGTCGCGTGTACGAAATCCGCTGTTTCCGTGAGGGATGGAGAATTGCGCCGCCGACGTCAGAGTTCGAGGATCGTGACGGTCGCCCGTCCAGATCTCGGTCCGTCGTGCGTCCCAGATCCACAGTTCAGCGTGGAAGTGAACTTCCACGCTGTCAGCTTCGCACGCGACACCGACAGTTTCCGGGGCGATCCACGCCAGACGTCCGCGGTTCGCCCATAGCGCTGCAGCGATCAGCCGCGCGAAGGCAACTCGCCAGCACCTTCTCCCTAGCCGGCTGCCCCGGGTTGGCCGCGTCCGACGAGACGGCACTCGATCTGGTGAGCGTGGTTAAAACACCACCACGACATACCGGCCGTAGCGACGTCGGCGGGCATTGCAGCGATGGCGCGCTGGGCGCGGAGGCGCGCCGGGCCGTCGTATTCCACGACTCGCCTACTTGGCGGTCCAGCCGAGCACCTGCGTGGCCTCGCTCCACGGCCCGTCCAGGCGGCGGGCACCGCCGGTCGTCAGGTCCGCCGCGATCAGCTCGTGCGTGTTGACGTCCGCATACGCTGCGGCGAGCGCGCCTGGCGCCGGCGACGGGACGAACGCGGTGCTGCCGACGGGTTCGCGGATGCCGCTGTCTCCGCCGAGCGCGATCGGCAGCGTCCGGGAGCTGCGTTGCTGCCCGGTGACCGGGTCGAACAGCTTGACGGTGTACTCGTAGCTGTCCTCGTCGCCCTGGTGCGCGACGACCACGAGCGCGCAGGTTCCCGGCTGGAAGAACCACGCGTCGTCGCGAGCGCCCAGCGGCACTTCGGTGGTGCGCGACAGGTCGGAGGCGTCCGCGAGAAGCGTCGGGCCGACCACGATCGGATCGGGCGCCCGGTGCAGCAGCACGTGTCCCTGGCAAGTGTGCAGGAGGTCCTCCTTCTGAGGCAGGTCCTGGGCGGTGCCCGCGGCGACGTGGCCGACGACTGTCGTGTTCGGCGCGAGCGCGCCGCCGCCGGTCGGGATCGTCGAGGGCAGGTCGCCGTTGTAGCGGCCGAGGAGCACCGTGTCCGGGTCGGCCCAGCGGGCGCACGTCATCCCGGACACGACCTCCCGGGATTCGCCGGCGGAGCCGGCTCCGGTGTCGTGGTAAAAGCCGCTGGGCCGGGTGATGAGGCCGGTCACGACGCCCTTGCGGTCGGTCGTGGAAACCCCTTGGTCGGCGGTGATCGCGAAGCGCGCGCTGTCGGGCGACCAGGTCGCGCACAGCGGACGGGTCACCGACGCCTGGGGGACGATCTCGGTGCCGGCGCCGACGTCATGCACCACGATTCGGCCGGCGCCGTTAACGTAGGCGAGCGTCCGGCCGTCCGGTGACAACGCCACGGCGGGCAGCTGCGGTGCTGCGTTCCCGGTCAGCAACGGCATCGAGGCGCCTTCGGTCACCCGCCACACCGCCGGCTGTCCTGCCTTGTCCTTGCCGGCCACCACCAGCGACCCACTGATCACCGGCGGGGCGATCTCGGGCGACGACGAGCACGCGGCGGCGACAAGAGCGAGAGCGCCCAGCAGGACGGCGGTTCGGCGGCATGACATGAAACGATCATGGCGAGATCCGGCGAGGTCCGGGGACGGCGGAAATACCGACCGCCGCCGATCAACCTCGGTTACGTCACCACCGCACTCAACTTCCTCACGAAGGCTTACGGCCAGAGGGAGAAATGCCTGTCACCGACCGCTCATGCCGATGAGCGTGTGCCCGTACGAGTTCGTCGTCGGCCCAGGGGACGAAGCCGTTGGAGCTCACGGAGCGGCTAGCAGCAGTCACGGCGCTTTTCGAAGTTCACCGAAAGGCACCGTTCCCGAGCCGGTGGCGAGGCGCCGACGTGGCAGGCTTCGACATGGTGATGTTTGACGCAAACCCCGCCGGTTGCATCTCCACCTGGCTGCGGCGGCAGGGCCTCCTGGACGACTGGAGATGGAACATCCTCGCCGAATGCGAAGAGCGGCTCATCCGGGTCATCCCCGAGCTGGAAGCCTACGGTCTCGAGTACTACCAACGGCTCCTGGACATGGCGGTATTGATCCTGGACGAGGACTCATCGTAGCGGCAGCTCACCGAGCACCAGGGGCCAAGAGGGAACCGTGCAGCCTTCGGCGGAGTCCCAGCGCTGGCAGGCGCTTCGGTTTGTCCTCGATCGGCGGATCATCGCCGTGCGAGGAAGGCTGGGTTCGTGACCACTGTGCAGATCGTGGCGTGGAGCTGCTGGGGCGGCTTCGTCCTGATAGTGGTCCTGGTCTCGGCGTTCCAGATGCGCAAGCTCCGGCACCGGGAGAAGGGGATGCGCACCTGGCCCCACGTCGCGGCTGTGGTCGTCGGCCACCACGCCGTGCCCGGGGTGGCCTCCGGCGCTTCCCCGTCTTCGTCGCCTTCGTACCTCAGCGTTTACCGATATGCCGGTCCGGACGGTCGGACCAATCAAGGAAAGACGGTCTGGAGCAAGACCCGGCCGCTGCAGGTGCGGCAAGCCTTGGCGGTGTGCGTCAATCCCCGGCAAGCCAGGGGAGTCGTATCCGGTGGAGAAGACCAGCCGGGGCATGCTGGGGTACTTGTTCGTCGGCGGTGTTCTTCTTGCGGGACTCGTCGGGAGCTGACCGCTACGATACCGGACGTGTCGCTCGACCGGGTTGAGGGAATTCCAGGGCTGGAGTACCGGGTGTCGGACTCGCCCTACATCGAGGGCGTGTACCGGGTGGGGCCGGACGGCGGGCACGGCGGGTTCGTGCCGGAGCGCATGGTGTCGGTCGTGAACTCGAACTGGGAGCTGCTGGTGTGGGCGTCGGCCGGGGTGACCGCCGTGTCGGTCCGCGGTCCCGAGACGCGGCCCACCGTGGTTCCGTTGGGCGGCGGGCTGGGCAGCGCCTTCGGCGTGATCTTCCGGCACGGCGCTTTTCTGCGGAATCTGCCCGTGGGCGGCCTTGTGGACGGCACCGTGTCGAGCCCGTGCACGACTCCGCGCTCGTTCGTGCTGCAGAACACTGAGTGGGAGATCCCCACCTACGAGAACGCGGAGACCTTCGTGGACCGCCTGGTCCGGGCGGGATTGCTGGTGCGCGACCCGCTGGTGGCCGACGTCCTCGCCGGGGAGCGGCCGGTGCTGGTCACTCCGCGTTCGGTGCAGCGCCGGGTCGCCGCGGCCACGGGCTTGACGCAGGGCATGATCCGGCAGATCGAGCGGGCGCGACGGGCCACGATGCTGCTGCGCCAGGGCGTGGCCGCGACCGACGTCGTGCATCTGGTCGGCTATCACGACCAGCCGCATCTGGCGCGGTCGCTGACCCGGTTCGTCGGCCGGACGGCGAACCAGCTGCGGCGGCCCGACGCCGGCGAGATGGTGTCGCTCCTGTACAAGACCGACGCCGACGTAGCGCCCTAGGTTCTCAGTCAGCCGGAACGCCCGGCTGCCGGAACTGAGGAGCACCAGTGGCTTTCACCCAGATCTATGTCAACCTGCCGGTCACCGACCTGGCCGCGAGCACGGCGTTCTACACCGCGCTGGGCGGCGAGCTCAACCCGCAGTTCACCGACGAGACCTCCGCGCAGGTCGTCCTCGGCGAGGCGGTGACCGTGCAGCTCATGACGCACGAGCAGTTCAGCCAGTTCACTTCGCGGCCGGTCGCCTCCGGTGCGATCGAGTCGATCCTAGCCTTGCCCGCCGAGTCGAAGGAGGAGGTCGACCGGCTGGCCGACGCCGCCGTCAAAGCGGGCGGGTCCGAGCCTCGCCCGCCGCAGGACATGGGCTGGCTCTACAACCGTGCGGTGGACGACCCGGACGGCCACAGCTGGGAACTGCTCTCCTTCGACGCCTCGGCGATGCCCGGTACGCCGGAATGAAGGCAGGTGTCTGACCAGCAGTATTGTCGCTGGTCAGACACCATTTGCGGCGTTTTGGTCGCAGTCGTACTCCGCTAGCCGGTGCACTCACCGCTTCCCGATAAGGAACGTCGCACATAATCTGCAGCGTTGCATGGCCGGTAAATATCTCATAATAGAATGTTGTAATTCCTGCGCTCGCGATTGCGGTGCTGAGACGCATCCAGCGATGGCTGTGCGCATAGTCCCTGTTGACTGGGTCTTTTCCGCCCGCGTCGATCGCTTTCCTTCCGGTCCGGGGTGCCTGTCAAACCGCCTGCGGGGCGGAGTCGGACTGTGCCGGTGACGTTTTCGTGCTCAGCCGGGGAAGTTCCCGCAGCAACAACCCGGCCACAACGGAAATCAAAGCCGCGCCGCCGTTGTAGATCGCGACCGTGGTCCAGCTTCCGCTTGATTTGAACAGGGCTGCCGAGATCAGCGGGGCGAACGAGCCGCCGAGCACTGCGCCCAGGCCGTAGGACACGGCCAGCCCGCTGTACCGGATGGACGGTGGGAAAGCGAGCGCGAAGAACGTCGGCTCCGCGGCGGAGTTCGCGCTGACTGCCAGGAACAGCAGCACGAAACCAGCCACCATCGGCAGGTAGCTGCCGCTGCCCAGCAGCGGGTAGAACGCGAACGGCGTCAGCACCAAGGCGATCGCGGACACGACGAAGACCTGTTTGCGGCCGAACCGGTCGGCGAGCAGGCCGAAGAGCGGCGTGCTGACCATGTACATCGCGGTCACGATGAGCAGCATCGACAGCAGTGTCGTCTTCGGCTGGTGCAGCACCGAAGTGCCGTAGGTCAGCGAATACACCGTCACCACATAGAAATTGACGTGCGTGCCGAGGCAGCAGAGCATTACCAGGATCATCGGACGCCAGCCGCGCTTGATCGCGTCCGCGAGCGGGATCCGTTTCACCGCCTGGGCGTTTTCCACGCGGACGAACTCGGGACTCTCGTCGAGCTTGGCGCGGATGTACAGGCCGACCAGGACCAGCACCGCGCTCAGCAGGAACGGGATGCGCCAGCCCCAGGTGAGGAAGGCGTCGCCGGGGAGTTCGTTCAGCACCAGGAACAGCAGGTTCGCGAGCAGCAAGCCCCAGCCGGCGCCGGAGTTGACGAAGGCGCCGGCCAGGCCGCGACGTTTATCGCCGGAGCTTTCCACGCTCATCACGAAGCCGCCGGCCTGTTCGCCGCCGAGGGCGAGGCCTTGGATCAAGCGGCAGAGCACGAGCAGGATCGGCGCGAGGATGCCGATCGTGTGGTAGGTCGGCAGCAGGCCGATCGCGAAGGTGCCCACGCCCATCAGCATCATGATCAGGAACAGGACGCGTTTGCGGCCGACGCGGTCGCCGAGGTTGCCGAAGATCGCGGCGCCGATCGGGCGCATCACGAAGGCGATCGCGAACGTCGACAGCGACAGCAGGACCCCGGCGGCCGGGTCGACCTGCGGGAAGAACAGTTTTCCGAAGACCAGCGAGGCGGCGACCCCGTAGACCAGGAAGTCGTAGTACTCGACGGTGGTGCCGACCATGCTCGCCACGACGGCGCGGCGGCCGGAGCGGGCGCGGGCGGCTGGTTCCGGTGCGGGCGGGGATTTCGGCGTCGTCATTGAACGCCCCTCTCCGAATGGGGTGCGGCGGACCGGGAAATGTGATCAAAATAGAGCCCCGAGCGGGGTCGCCGTAGCGTATGCAGGCCGTTCGGGGTAATCAATTCGGAGTTCCCGAAGCGCGGCTTCGGGTTTGCGAAATAGGTTTCCGCCCCGCGCGCGCGTAGCGTCGCGAGGATGGAAGACACGCACTCCGGACCGCTCAAGGGCGTGCGGATCGTCGAACTCGGCGGGGTCGGGCCGACGCCGTTCGCCTGCATGCTGCTGGCCGATCTCGGCGCCGAGGTGCTGCGCATCGAACGCCCGCCCGGCTACGACGGCGGCGCGCCGATCGAACCCCGGTTCGAGCTGATGCATCGCGGCCGCCGGGGCGTGCCGCTGGATCTCAAGAACCCGGATGCGGTCGCCGCCGTGCTGCGGATGGTCGAGCGGGCCGACGCGCTGGTCGAGGGGTTCCGTCCGGGCGTCGCGGAGAAGCTGGGACTCGGGCCGGACGAGTGCCTGGCGGCGAACCCGGCGCTGGTCTACGGCCGGATGACCGGCTGGGGACAGGACGGGCCGCTCGCCACAACCGCGGGCCACGACGTCAACTACGTGTCCCTGACCGGCGTCGTGCACTCGATCGGCGAGGAGGGAGGACCGCCCGTCATCCCGCTGAACCTGACCGGCGACTTCGGCGGCGGGTCGCTGTACCTGGCTCTCGGCGTGGTGTCGGCCCTGCTGGAAAGTCGCAGTTCAGGCGAGGGGCAGGTGGTGGACGCGGCCATGGTGGACGGTTCGGCGTCGCTGATGACCGCCTTCTACGGCTTCCGGGCGGCGGGCTACTGGACCGACGAGCGCGGCACGAACCGGCTCGATTCCGGCGCGCCCTGGTACCAGGTCTACGAGACCAAGGACGGCGGCTGGATCAGCCTCGCCGCGAATGAGACCCGTTTCTGGCGCAACACCCTGGGGATGCTCGGGCTCGCAGAGGACGAACTGCCCGGTCAGCACGACCGGCAGCGCTGGCCGGAAATGAAAAAGCGCTTCGCCGAGGTGTTCCGGACGAAGACGCGTGACGAGTGGTGCGCGCTCGCCGAAGGACGGGACGTGTGCCTCGCGCCGGTGCTGTCTATGGCGGAGGCTCCGCACCATCCGCATCTGCGGGCGCGCGGCACGTTCGTCGAGGTCGACGGCGTCGTGCAGCCCGCACCCGCGCCGCGGTTCAGCCGCACGCCGGGGGCGATCCAGCGGCCTCCTGCCGCGCCGGGGGAGCACGCGGACGAGGCGCTGGCCGACTGGGGCTTTTCCGCTGCGGAGGCCGCGGCCCTGCGCGCCGGGTTCGGAAAACCCGAATCCCGCCTTCGGGAATCGTCAATTGGCTTTCCGGTCCGGCCGCATTAACCTGATGGAAACCGCGATGGGAGTACGAAAAAATGTGCGCGAATTTCCTCAATGAATCGCAGTCGGAATGGCTGAAGACCGTCAACGACTTCATGGACAACGAAATCACCGTCGAGTATGTCCGGAACTGCGATTTCGAACGGCAGTACCCGTACGAGGCGTATGCCAAGATCGCGAAGCAGGGCTGGCTCGGCATCCTGATCCCGGAGTCCGAGGGCGGCTCCGGCGGGGACATCTTCGACTACTCCCTGATGGCCGAGGGGCTCGGCAAGTTCGGCTTCGACTTCGCCTGCTCGGTGCTGGTGCCGACGTTCACCGCGATGAACATCACCAAGTACGGCACCGCGGAGCAGAAAGCCCGCTACGTCAAGCCGTTCATCGACGGCGAGATCCGGTTCTCCGTCTCGATCTCCGAGCCGGACGCCGGTTCGGACGCGGCCAACACCAAGACCCACGCGCGCCAGGACGAGAACGGCGACTGGATCGTCAGCGGCTCGAAGCTGTGGTGCAGCGGTGCGGCGGCGAAGGACACCGTCATCGCGATGCTGGTCCGCACCGACAAGAACGACAAGCACAACGGCCTGTCCGTGCTGCTGATCCCGAACGACACCCCGGGCCTGGACATCCGCAAGCTGCCCACGCTGTCCCGGCACGCCACCGGCACCACCGAGATCTTCCTCGACGGGGTCCGGGTCCCCGCGGACGCGCTGCTCGGCGAGGTCGGCCAGGGCTGGAAGATCATCACCGAACACCTTGAGCTGGAGCGCTGCGCGGTCGCCGCGGCCTACACCGGCAACGCGCAGGAAGCGGTCAGCAACGCCAACCGCTACGCCCACCAGCGCACCCAGTTCGGCAAGCCGATCCGCGATTTCCAGGTGCTCAAGCACATGCTGGCGGAGAACCAGACGCGCGTCGACGCGGCCCGGCTGCTCTGCTACCGCGCGGCGCAGATGAAGGCGGACAACCTGCCGGCCGCCCGGGAGACGTCGATGGCCAAGCTGTACGGCTCGGAAACCCTGAAGCAGTGCGCGCTCGACGGCATGCAGATCCTGGGCGGCTACGCGAACCTGCCCGAGGGTGACATGGAGCGGTACCTGCGCGAAAGCATCCAGTCGACCATCGGCGGCGGCACCTCGCAGATCCAGCGCACCATCATCGCGAAGTCGATGCGCTTGCCCGCCTGACCCGCCCGTTTTCCTGAGGAGAGAAGATCAATGGGGATCAACAACCGCATCGACATGCCCTACGACGAGCTGGAGGTCGGCCAGGTCTTCCGCACAGGCGGGCGGACGATCACCGAGGCCGACGTCGTCAACTACTGCGCGCTCACCGGCAACTGGATCGAAATCCACTCCAACAAGCACTACGCGGAGCAGACCCGGTTCGGCAAGCGGCTGGTCCAGGGCTCGCTGACGTACTCGATCATGACCGGGCTGATCCAGTTCGGCCCGTCGATCCAGGCGAACTACGGGATCGACAACCTGCGCTACCTCAAGCCGGTCGCGATCGACGACACGATCTACGTGACCGCCGAGGTCACCGCGAAGAAGGAAAAGGACGAGAAGTACGGCGTCACCACCTTCCTGATGAAGGCGCTCAACCAGGACGGCTACGTGGTGCAGCGCAGCGAGTGGAGCCTGCTGATGCTGCGCCGCCGCGACGACCTCGAAGCGCTGCTGGCGGCGTCCCTGCCGACGGAGAAGCAGCCGGAGAAGAAGTGAGCGCCGGGGAACCGGTCGCCGCGATCGTCGGGATGGGCGACGCGTACGCGTCGAAGGCCGACCGGAAAGATCCGCTGCAGTTGGCCACCGAGGCGACGATGGCCGCGCTGGCCGACGCCGGGATCGGCAAGCACCAGGTGGACGCGGTGTTCACCGGGCGCTCGCCGTGGGCGGACAAGCGGTCCCAGTGGAGCAACATCTTCATCTCGCACCTGCAGATGCCGGTGACGCTCGACAGCGAGATCACGCTGCACGGCGCCGGGCTGACGTCGACTATCGCGGTGGCGTCGCAGATGATCGCGGCGGGCGCGGCGGAGTACGTGCTGTGCGTCCAGAGCGACGCGACCGAACTGTTCGTGGACGCCGTGGCGATGGGCTCCGAAGCCGATTCAGACCCGCAGTACGAAGTGCCTTACGGCCCGACCATCCCGTCGCTGTACGCGCAGGCCGCGCACCGGTACTTCCACGAATACGGGATGACCGAAGAAGACCTCGCCGACGTCGCTATCGCCAACCAGCGATGGGGTGCGCAGCATCCGCACGCGGCGAAGCGCAAGCACGGCGAGATCGACCGCGAGAAGGTGCTGTCCTCGCCGTACGTTGCCACGCCGCTGCGCCGGTGGATGTGCTCCACTTGGGGCGGCGGCACCGGCGGGGCGCTGGTGGTCACCTCGCCCGAGCGCGCGAAGGAAGCCCGCGATCCGGTGTGGGTGCGTGGCTACGGATCGGCGACCACGCACGAGTACCTCACCGACCGGATGAATATGCGCTCGGGCCGGTTCGCCGGACTCGGCGAGTTCCCGAACCTCACGCACACCGCGACGGTCGAGGCCGCCCGCCAGGCGTTCACCCGGTCCGGGCTCACTCCGTCCGATGTGGACATGCTGCAGCTGTCGGTGAACTTCGCGCACATGGGCCCGATCGTCATGGAGGACCTGGGTTTCGCGAAGAAGGGCCACGGCATCGACGTGTACCGCGAAGGCCGCACCGGCATCGACGGCGACCTGCCGACCGACACCAACGGCGGCTGGCTTTCCTTCGGGCAGCCGGGGATCTCGTGCAATATGGACAGTCTGGTCGAGGCCGTCCGGCAGTTGCGCGGGACCGCGCTCGGGCTGGCGCCGAAGCGGAAGCCGCGCACGGTGCTGGTGCAGGGCGCGGGCGGAATGCTCGCCGCGGCGGGTGTGATGGTGTTGTCCGGCAACGAAGCTGGGAGGCCGTGATGAGCGAGGACTGGCCGCAGCCGTACCGGCTGCCGGACGCCGACCCGTACTGGGCGGCGCTCGACGACGAACGGCTCACTTATCAGCGCTGCGGTTCGTGCAGCGAGGTCGTATGGCCCGCGCATTCGTACTGTCCGCACTGTTCCGCCCGATCGCTGAGCTGGGAAGAGTCTCGGGGGCGCGGCACGGTGTGGTCCTACAGCACGATCACGCGCGGCCCGACGCCGGTGTGGGCCGCGATCGTGCCCTACACGGTCGGGTTCGTCGAACTGGCGGAGGGTTACCAGCTGTTCACCCAGATCGAAGCGGAACCGGACGGGATCGAGATCGGCATGCCGGTCGAGGTCCGCTTCGTGCGGCGCGGGGAGCAGACGCTCCCGGTGTTCGCCCCGGCAACGGAGGAATGACATGGCAGGCCCGCTCGACGGTGTGCGGATCCTGGACCTGACCTCGAACTTCATGGGGCCGTACGCGTCCCTGTTGCTCGCGGATCTCGGCGCCGACGTCGCGAAGGTGGAGTCCCCGGAAGGCGACACCACCCGCGGCGTCGGCCCGCGGCGCAATCCCGGGATGGCCGCGATTTTCCTGCACCTCAACCGGAACAAGCGCAGCCTCGTGCTCGACCTGAAGCATGCGGACGGCCGCGACGCGCTCGTCCGCATGATGCGCTCGGCCGACGTCCTGCTGCACAGCCTGCGCCCGGCGGCGATGCGACGGCTCGGACTGTCCTATGCGGACGCTCGCGAAATCAATCCGCGGCTGGTGTACTGCGGCTGCTTCGGGTTCGGCCAGAACGGTCCTTACGCGGCCAAACCGGCTTACGACGACCTGATCCAGGCGGCGGTGGGCATGCCGGTGGTGCAGAGTCGCGGACAGGGCGAACCCGCGTACGTCGCGACCGCGATCGCGGACCGGGTGGTCGGCATGGCGACCTCGTCGGCGGTCACCGCCGCGTTGTACTACCGGGAACGCACCGGGCACGGGCAGGAGGTGCAGGTGCCGATGTTCGAGACGTTCGCCCATTTCGCGATGGGCGACCACCTCTACGGGCACACCTTCGTGCCGCCGATCGGGGACTGGGGCTACGCGCGGATGCTGAACGCGGACCGCCGCCCGTATCGGACTCTCGACGGCTACCTGGGCGTCAACATCTACACCACGCGGCATTGGCAGCGGTTCTTCACCGCGGTCGGCCGGGCGGATTTGGCGGAGGACCCGAGGTTCGCCGACATCCACGGCCGGACCGAAAACATCGGCGAGCTGTACGCGTTCCTGGCCGAGGTCTTCGCCACCCGGTCCACCGACGAGTGGCTGAAGGTGCTCACCGAGGCGGACATCCCGGTCATCCGGATGAACACGCCGGAGACGCTGCTGAGCGATCCGCACATGAGCGACATCGGGTTCTTCGCCGAGCAGGACCATCCCTCGGAGGGACGGCTGCGCACCATCGGAATTCCGCAGCAGTGGAGCGAAAGCGCTCCCGAGCTGCGGTACCCCGCGCCGCGGCTGGGCGAGCACTCGGCGGAGCTGCTGGGGGAGTTCGGGTTCGGCGAGGACGAGATCGGTGCGCTGGCCGCCTCGGGCGCTGCCGGGATCGGAGTGCGCGATGACGCGTGAGCTTCCCCTGAGCGGAATCGTCGTGGTGGAGTTGAGCGACAGCGCGTCGGCGCCGTTCGCGGGCAAGATCCTGGCCGAACTCGGCGCCGAGGTGTGGAAGGTCGAGCGGCCGACCGGCGACTCCGCGCGCGGCTGGGGTCCGAGCGCATGGAAGGGCGACGGGGCGGCGTTCCACGCGCTCAACCGGGGTCGCCGCTACCTGCGCGTCGACATCAAGGACCGCGAGCAGCTGGCGACGCTGCACCGGCTCATCGCCGAGCGGGCCGACGTGTTCCTGCACAACCTGCGGCCCGGCAGCGCGGCGAAGTACGGACTCGACGCGGAAAGCCTGCGGGTGACCAAGCCGGAGCTGGTGCACTGTGAGATCGGCGCGTTCGGCAAAGCCGGGCCGCTGCGCGAACTGCCTGGTTACGACCCGCTGATGCAGGCGTTCTCCGGGATCATGGACATCACCGGGGAGCACGACGGCGGACCGGTGCGCGCCGGGGTGTCCATCGTGGACTTCGGGACCGGCATGTGGGCGGTGATCGGCATCCTGGCCGCGCTCAACCGGCGGCACGTCAAGCACACCGGCGCCGCGGTGGACGCGTCGCTGCTGGAGACGGCGATCGCGTGGAATTCCGTCGGCATCGCCGGATACGGGGCGGACGGCTACCCCGGCAGCAGGCACGGGTCCGGCGTGGCGTTCATCGTCCCGCACCGCGCGTTCGCGGCCTCGGACGGCGCGTTGATCATCAGCTGCGCCAACGACTCGCTGTTCGCCCGGTTGTCCTCGGCGCTCGGTCACCCGGAATGGGCGGCCGACCCGCGGTTCGCGACGAACGCCGCCCGGCTGGAGAACCGCGCCGATATCGACCGGCTGATCGGCGAGCGCATCGCGAGCGGCACCCGCGCGCAGTGGCAAGACCGGCTGCAGGCGGCCGGGATCCCGTGCGCGCCGGTGCAGACGACCCCGGAGCTGGTCAGCCACGAGCAGACCCGGGAACTCGGCATCATCGGCACCGCCGACGAGGGCGAGATCGGCGTGGTCGGGCTGCCGCTGTCGTTCGACGGCAGGCGCCCGCCGCCGCTGCCCGCGGTCCGCCCGATCGGCGCGGACAACGACCTGCTCGGCTCGGTGCTGCCGACCCGGGCCTGAACCCGTCCCCGGACAGAAGTGGAAAGTGTCATGGCTGCGCCGTATTCGGAAAAGCAGTGGAGCGCGATCGAGTCGGCACCCGCGAGCGAGGCTCGGGCGGTGCAGGAAGACCGGTTGCGGGAGCAGTTGGCGTATGTGGCCGCGCGCAGCGTGTTCTACCAGGAGAAGTTCGCGGGAATCGACCTGGCGAAGGTGCGGACGGTCGCGGACCTGGCCGGATTGCCGTTCACGGAGAAGCAGGAACTGCGCGAGAGCTTGGCCGCGGCACCGCCGCTGGGGGCGCACGTGGCGGCGAGCCCGGACGAGATCGTGCAGATCCAGGCCTCCTCGGGGACCACGGGCAGCCCGTCGTATGTCGGGCTGACCCGCGGCGACGTCGAAACGTGGTGCGAGCTGGGCGCGCGGGCGCTGTACGCGAACGGGTTCCGGCCGGGCGACCGCCTGCTGCACGCGTTCGGCATGAGCAAGGGGTTCGTCGGCGGGCTGCCGGTGGTGCAGATCCTGCAGCACATGGGAATCGTGGACATCCCGATCGGTGCCGAGGCGGGTGCCGAGCGGCTGCTGCGGGTGCAAGCGGACCAACGGCCGAACGCGCTCATCGGGACGCCGTACTTCCTCGCCTATCTCGCCGAGCAGGCCCCGTCGATCGTCGGCCTGGACGCCCGCGAACTGGGCGTTCGCGCGATCAGCGTCGGAGGCGAACCCGGCGGCGGGCTGCCCGCGGTGCGCGAGAAGCTGGAATCGCTGTGGGGTGCGACCTCGCGCGAGATGCTCGGCGGCACCGACATCGCGTGCACCTACTGGGGAGAATGCGAGGCCGCGAACGGGATGCACTTCCTGTCGCCGGACCTGATGGTCGCCGAGCTGATCAACCCCGACACCGGCGAGCAGATCGCTCCGGTCGAGGGCGCGCGGGGCGAACTGGTGTACACCGCGCTGCGGCGGCAGGCGTCGCCGCTGGTGCGGTTCCGGACGCGAGACCACGTGATCGTCACCGGGACCGATTGCGCGTGCGGGCGGACGGGGTACACGGTGCGGTGCATCGGCCGGACCGACGACATGCTGATCGTGCGCGGGATCAACGTGTTCCCGTCGGCGATCAAGCAACTGGTGGCGGAGCTGGCCCCGGTCACCACCGGGGAGATGCGGATCCGCGCGGACTTCGAGGGGCATTCGACGCAGAAGCCGCTGCCGCTCGTGGTCGAGCACGCGGCCGGGCTGGCTTCGGAGGAACAGGCTGATCTCCGGACGTCCCTGGAGACCCGGATCCGGTCCGCGCTGAACGTGAAAACAGCCGTCACGCTGGTCCCGGACGGCACTTTGAAGCGTCCTGACCACGTGAAAGTCAACCTCGTGGAACGGGTGCCCGCGCAGCCGGCGTGATAGAGGTAAAGCGTGAGCGCGTTCAACAGGCTGCACCTGATCCGGCAGGTCGACCTCCTGACCCTGCGGCTGTTCCTGTCCGCGGTCGAGGAGAAGCAGATCGGGCTGGCCGCGATCCGGGAGAACGTCTCGGCGTCGACGGCGACGAAACGGATCCACGATCTGGAGGCCATCGCCGGCATCGAACTGCTCGACCGGGGCCCGCGCGGCGTGCTGCCGACGCCCGCGGGCGCGGTGCTGGCGCGGCACGTGCGCAAGATCTTCGGCAGTCTCGAGGACATCCGGTCGGAAATCGCGGCGTTCACCGAGGGAATGCAGGGAGACCTGACGATCGCGTCGGCCCGGTCGATCTTCGCGCCCTTTCTCGCCCGGGAACTCGGTGAATTCTACCGGCAATACCCCCAGGTCCGGTTGATCGTCCACGAAATCGAAAACAAGGAAATCCTGCAAGAGATCGCGCGCGGCGAAGCGGACCTCGGCGTCTTCGCCGCCGCGCACGAGCTCGACCTGACCGGTGTCGACGTCACGCCGTACCGCCGCGACCGGATCGTGGTGGCGCTGCCGCGCGGGCACCGGTTCGCCGACCGGCTGAGCGTGACGTTCGCGGAGCTGCTGCCGGAACCCCTGATCGCGGTGGGCCCGATGGCGGGCGCGTTCCGGGCCGCGGCGCGCCGGCTGGGCGAGGAGTTCGAACCGGCGTTCAGCGTGCGCAGCGGCGAGGTCGCGCTGAGCCTGGTCCAGGCCGGGCTCGGGGTCGCGGCGCAGCCGGAATGCATGGTGCCGCGGGAATTCCTCGACCGGGTCGCGGTGGTCGAACTCGCCGAACCGTGGGCGGAGCGCAAGATCCACCTCGCGACCGCCGCGGGCCGCCGTCCGGGACCGGCGTGCCGGGCGCTGATCGAGCAGTTGCTGGACCGGCCCGTCGACGAACCCCCGCTGGCGACCTCGTGAGTGCCGCCGGTGAGAACCGGCAGCACTCACGAGAGCCGCGGGGACGCCCGGTTTCCGCTCCCCGAATTGCCGCTTCGGAGATTCCGAATTGATTCCGGCGGCGTACGCCGCCTAACCTCGAAACCGGTGGCGGAAATCTCAGGCAGCCGCATTTCTCAGAGTGCAGTGAGCGCTGTTCCGTGCTGCCGGAAAAAGGAGGCAGAAAACGATGAACGCACATCGGGGTGCGGTGGTCGGGTGCTGACCCGCGGAGCGGTGCTGCGGGAAACGCCGGGCAGGTACGAGGTCGTGGAACTGGAGGTCGAGGACCCGCGACAGGGCGAGCTGCGGGTGCGGATGGTCGCGAGCGGCCTGTGCCACTCCGACGACCACTTCGCCACCGGCGACCAGACCCCGCCGATCCTCCCGTTCGCCGGCGGGCACGAAGGCGCCGGAATCGTCGAAGCGGTCGGGCCCGGCACACCGGGATTCGCCGAGGGCGACCACGTCGTGTTCTCGTTCCTCCCGGTCTGCGGCCGCTGCCGGTTCTGCGCCCGCGGCCTGCAGAACCTCTGTGACCTCGGTGCCTCGCTGGGCACCGGCGCGCGGCCGGAGGACCCGACGTCGTTCCGGCTGTCGCTCGACGGGCGGCCGGTCGGCCAGATGGCCGGTCTCTCGACCTATTGCGAGCACACCACCGTCTCCACCGCGTCGGTGATCAAGATCGACCCGGACATCCCGCTCGAGGTCGCGTGCCTGACCGGCTGCGGCGTCGGCACCGGATGGGGCGCCGCGCTCAACTCGGCGGCGGTCCGGCCCGGGCACGTCGTGATCGTGATGGGCATCGGCGGCATCGGGATCAACGCCGTCCAGGGTGCCGCGCACGCCGGTGCCGCCGCGGTGATCGCGGTGGATCCTGTTGCTTTCAAACGGGAATCCGCGCTGAAGCTCGGCGCGACCCACGCGGTAGCAGACATGGCCGAGGCCACCGAACTGGCGCGCTCGATGACCAACGGGCAGGGCGCCGACTCGGCGATCGTCACCGTCGGCATCGTGACCGGGAGGCATCTCGGCCAGGGACTCGAAGCGGTCCGCAAGGCGGGCACGTGCGTCGCGGTCGGGCTGGGGGAGAGCTTCGTCCGCGACGGCGATTTCAACCTGCACGAGCTGGTCCTCTACCAAAAACGCCTGCAGGGTTCGCTGTTCGGCGCGAGTTCGCCGACCGCAGACATCCCGGCGCAGCTGGAGATGTACCGCCAGGGCGTGCTGAAGCTCGACGAACTGATCACCACCCGCTACGCCCTCGACGACGTCGCCGCCGGGTTCGACGACCTGAAAGCGGGCCGCAACATCCGCGGCGTCATCGTCCACTCCGCCTGACGACCGAAAGGACAACGATGTCCGCACAAGTTTCGCCCCGGGAAACGATCTCCGTCGGCGACATCAGCATCACCTACCTGCCCGACGGCGAGGCCAGCGTCTCGGAGACCGCGCTGTTCCCGGCTGGCACCCCGGAGCTGTGGAACGCGCACCGGGAACTCTTCGACGCCGACGGCAAGCTCCTGCTCTCCCTCGGCACGTTCCTGATCCGGACGGGCGACCGCAAGATCCTCGTCGACCTAGGATTCGGCGACCACACCGTCGACTTCCCCGCCGCGGACGGCGTGTTCCGCTCCGGACGGCTGCTCACCAGCCTCCGCGAGGAAGGCCTGGCTCCCGAAGACATCGACACGGTTTTCTACACGCACCTGCACATCGACCACGTCGGCTGGACGGCGCAGAACGACGCCCCCACCTTCGGCAATGCCCGCCATCTCGTCGGCGAAGGCGAAGTCGAGTACTGGCAGGCCCTCGGCGACAACCCGCTGGCGGCGGTCGGCCCCGACCCGGACGGCGTGCTGGCTCCGCTCGAAGGACGGATCGACGCGGTTTCGGACGGCAACGTCATCGCGCCCGGCGTCTCGGTCGTCGCGACACCCGGGCACACCCCGGGGCACTGTTCGCTGGTCGTTTCGTCCGGGCAGAACCGCGCGTTGATCCTCGGCGACGTGCTGCACTGCCCGGTGCAGCTCACCGACAACGAGGTCTCCCTGGTCTTCGAGGTGGACGCCGAACTGGGCAAACAGACTCGCGCCCGGATCATGGACGAGCTGGAAGGCGACCCCAACGCTGTTGCCGCGCAATGTCATCTCACCGGCTCGGCGTTCGGCCGCGTGCTGCGGGGCCGCTCTCGCCGGACGTGGACCTCGCTCACGTCCCAGGGCGTCTCGTGACGATGCCCGCCGAGTACTTCGAGGTCGACTCGGCCGCGGTCGGCGCCCGATTCGCGGTGAGCGTCTTTCTCCCGCGCGGTTACGAGCGCGGCGGGGATTGGCCGCTGGTGTACGCCACGGACGGCAACATCGTCGGGCCGCTCACCGAAGGCCTGCGCGGCGCGCTCACCGACCGGCAGCAGGCGCGCCCGGTCGAGCCGTATGTCCAGGTGAACGTCGGCTATGTCGCGGAAGACGCGCCAAACCAGCTGGTCTTGCGCAACCGCGACCTGGTTCCCCCTGGCGAGGGCGTGCCGGACTTCATGCGCGCGCACATCCGAAACCGGCTCGGCGTTGAATCGGGCGCGGTGCCGGAATCGGTGTGCGACGACTTCTTCGCGCAGCAGAAGAACGCTCGCGCGGACAACTTCCTCGCGTTCCTGGAGACCGAACTGCATCCGGAGATCAAGTCCCGGTACCGGTTCCGCTCCGACGATGTCGGACTGTTCGGCTACTCCTACGGCGGTCTGTTCACCCTGTTCGCCTTGACCTCGGGTTCCGCCCTCTTCAGCCGGTTCGGTGCCAGCAGCCCGGGAGTGGTCGTGCCGGACAGCCGCATCTACGAACGCTACGGAAACCTGCGCAGGCTGCCCGGGGAAACGTTCCTGCACCTGACCGTCAACGCGTACGAAATGCTCGGCCCCAGCAAGTTCTACCGGCACCTGGCCATCGAGTTCCTGCGCTTCCTCGACGTGGTGACCGAGCGCCCGCTGCCGGGCCTGCGAGTCAGCACCGAGCTGATCCCGGGCGAATCGCACAGCACCGGGATGGTCGACGCGTACCGGAGTTTCCTGCGTGCCTGCTACCCCGGAGGTGCTTCATGAAGACGACCGCCGCGTTGCTGTGGGAAGCGCCGGGCACGTGGGACGTGCGCGAGGTGGACCTGGATCCGCCCAAGGCGGGCGAAGTCCTCGTGCAGATGATGGCGTCCGGCCTGTGCCACTCCGACGACCACTTCGCCCAGGGCGACATCCCGTTCCACTCCTATCCGGCTTGCGGCGGCCACGAGGGAGCCGGCATTGTCCGCGAGGTCGGGCCGGGCGTCACCCGGGTCGTGCCGGGCGACCATATCGTCACGTCGTTCATCCCGGCGTGCGGGCACTGCCGGATGTGCGTGGCCGGGCGGCAGAACCTGTGCGACAACGGGGCGCTGATCACCGTCGGCACCCAGCTCGACGGCACGTTCCGGATGCACGCCGACGGCCGCGGGGTCGCACAGAACGCGTGCCTCTCCACGTTCTCCGAATGGACTGTCATCCCCGAGGTGTCCGCGACGCCGATCCGCCGCGACATCCCGTTCGAGGTCGCCGCGATCGTCGGGTGCGCGGTGCCGACCGGCTGGGGCTCCGCGGTGCGCGCGGCCCAGATCGACGCCGGCGACGTGGTGATCGTGATGGGCACTGGCGGGATCGGGATGAACGCGGTGCAGGGCGCGCGCTACGTCGGGGCCGAGCACGTCCTCGCGGTCGACCCGGTGGCGATGAAACGCGAACTGGCGCTGAAACTCGGGGCCACGCAAGCATTTGCGGACATCGGCGAGGCGGCTGAAGTGGCTCGCTCGCTCACCAACGGCCAAGGCGCGGACTCGGCGATCGTGTGCGTGGGTGTGCTCGCCACGGAACATCTCGCACAGGCATACGCGGCTGTCCGCAAGGGCGGCACCCTCGTGGTGACCAGCGCGGCGAAGCACGACCTCATCGGGATCCCGGTGCCGCTGCTCGAATTCACCATGTCGGAAAAGCGGATCCAGGGCGCGCTCTACGGAATGGGTGGCCCGGCCCGGGAGATCCCGCTCATGCTGGATCTCTACCGGAACGGCTCGCTGAAACTGGAGGAACTGATCACCCGGACCTACGACCTCAAACAGGTCAACGAAGCGTACGCGGACCTGCACAACGGGCTGAACGTGCGCGCAGTGGTGAGTTTCGCGAACCGGCACGGAGGATCCTGATGACCACATTGGACGGAAAAGTCGCCCTGATCACCGGTGGCACCGGCGGGATCGGCCTGGGCGTGGCGCGTCGGCTGGCCGCAGCCGGGGCGACGGTCGTGCTGAACGGCCGGGACGAACGCAAAGCCGAAGCCGTGCTGGCCGAACTGGACGGCAAAGGCCATTTCGCGGCGGGCGATGTCCGGTCCGTGAAGGACATGGCCGCGGTGGCCGCCGAAACGGCCGAGCGGTTCGGCGGCATCGACATCGTCGTGCCGAGTGCGGGCGGCAACGACGACGAGGCCCGCACCACCGCGGTGCGCGGGTCGTTCGCGGACATCGATCTGGAACGCGTCACCGCGTTCATCGGTTCGGCGGTCGCGGCGAAACTCAACGTCGTGCAGGCGGCTCTGCCGTACCTGCGGGCGCGCGGCGGCGGCAGTGTCGTCTTCGTGACGTCGGAGGGCGGCCGGGTCCCGACGCCCGGCCAGACCGCCATCGCCACCTTCTCCGGCGGCTTGATCATGGCGAGCAAGGTCCTGTCGAAAGAGCTTGCCCGCGACCGGATCCGGGTGAACTGCGTCTGCGTCACGGTGGTCCGCGACTCTCCATCGTGGACTGCCGCGTTCGAATCGGAAGACGCGGTGAGCGACCGGCACCGCAGGCAGTACGAGAAGATCATCGAACGCAGCCCGCTCGGCGTCGCGGCTCCGGAGGACATCGGCGACGTCGTCGCGTTTCTGGCTTCCGGAGAGTCCCGGTACCTCACCGGCCTGGTCGCCAGCCCGACCGGCGGCCTCACCGTCCACTGAGGAGGTCCCGTGATGCTGCCGGACGCGCTGAGCGGGCGCTGGTACAACTCGCGGACGTTCGATCCGGACGATCCGTGGGCCGATTTCGCCCCGCGCAGCGCGGCGGTGGTGCTGGTCGACCTGATCAACTGGCAGGCGCACCGCGCCGGGTTCAGCGCACGGGTGGCCTCCGGGGACTACAAGACCGCACGGTGCGAGAACGTCGTGGTCCCAGCACTGGCGCGGGTGCTGGCCGCGGCCCGGGACGCGGGCGCGGCGATCGTCCATTCGAGACTGGCCAGCCGGGCTGTCGATTGCGCGGACATCGTGCCGGCGTTGCGGGCGTATGTGCGGGCGGCGGAGGCGTGGGAAGGAAACTGGGCCGCCGAACCTCTCGACGGCCTTTACTCGCCCGGCGACCTGGTGGTCACGAAGTCCGGCTCGGGAGCGTTCGGCAGCTCGGATCTCGACCAGGTGCTGCGGAACCTCGGCGTGCGGACGGTGCTTTACGCCGGGGTGGTGACCGACCGGTGCGTCCTGCTCACCGCCGCGGCCGGGTTCGATCTCGGCTATCAGCAGTACCTGCTGACCGACTGCACCGCCGCCGTGACTGCCGGGGACCAGGCCGCGGCGGAGCGGCTGATCGGCGGCTACCTGGCGCGGCCCGTCACCGCGGCCGAGGCGGTCAGGGCGTTCGAGGCGGGCTGACGGACGGGTCCGCGGCGGGTTCCGCGTGGGTCTTGGCCCAGCTGGCGAGGAGAAGGAGGGCGTCGTGGGCGGAATGGTCGCCGGGCGGGGCGAGGTAGCTGTAGAGGCTGAGCCCGTCGGTGCCCGGGATGGCGAGCCCTTCGTAGCGCAGGGTCAGGTCGCCGACCACCGGATGGCGGAACTGCTTCTCGCCGCGGTCGTGGGTCCGGACGTCGTGGCGGGCCCAGCGGGTCTTGAACTCGTCGCTGCGGGTGGCCAGTTCGCCGATCAGTTCGGTGAGTTTCCGGTGGTACGGCGCGCGTCCGGCCTCGGCGCGCAGCAGGCAGACCGCGTAGTCGGCGATCAGGCCCCAGTCCGGGAAGAACTCGGCCGAGCGGTCGTCGAAGAACACGTACCGGGCGAGGTTGGGCGTGCCGGGGGAACGGTCGTAGACGTCCGAGTACAGCGCGCGGCCGAGGTCGTTGGCCGCGACGAGGTCGAGGCGGCCGTTCTGCACCAGCATGGGCAGGTCGGGCGTGCGGTCGAGCATCAGCAGCACGCCGTCCGGGACGCGGTCGGGGGCGCGCCGGGCGCCGGTGCGGGGCCGGGCGCGGGCAAGGCCGAACAGATGCGCCGTCTCGACGTCGTTCAGCAGCAGTGCCCGGGAGATCGCGTAGAGCACCTCTTCGGAGATGTCGCCGGCGCGGCCGCGTTCGATCTGGACGTAGTAGTCCGGGCTGACCCCGGCCAGCGTCGCGACCTCCTCGCGCCGGAGCCCGGGTACCCGGCGGCGTCCGGACGAGGGCAGCCCGACCTGGTCAGGCGTCACTTTCGCCCGGCGGGAGACCAGGAACTCCTTGAGATCCGCCGCCACGCTCATCCTCCACACGGTAGGCGGTCCGGCCGGTCCGGGGGAGGGGACGACAGCACCCCCCCGCCCCGGCGGCGGGTCAGAGGTTCTCGCGGTAGAACGGCACGAGCCGCTCCAGCGCGATCTTCACCGGCTCCGGCTTGTCGTAGAGGTCGTAGTGCGACCAGCCCTCGGCGACCACGAGTTCCTTCTTCTCCGAGCGGGCGCGGCGGACGATCTCCAGGCCGTCCCGGTAGGACCCGAACGCGCCCGGCTTGTCGCCGACGACGACCATCAGCGGCTGGGTCAGCAGCACCTCGGCGCGGTTGAACGCGTCCCAGCCGACCGCGGTCGCCTGGTGCGAGAACAGCGCCCGGTTGAGCCCGTGCGGCTTGCGGCCGCGGTCGCTGCGGTAGTACTCGGTGGCCTCGGCGACGTCGATCTCGGTCAAGCCCAGCTCCTGGGCCTTCTCCGGCGACGGCGGCAGCAGGTCGTCCACGCGCAGTTCCGCGCCGCGGGCTTCGGCGGTACGCTGCGCGGCCATCGCCTCCAGGGCGGCGATCGGGTCGTAGTTCGTGAACGACTCGTGCATCAGCCGTCCGTAGTTCGCGCCCGCGACGGTGCCGAGCGCCTTGATCCGGCGTTCGGTCATGGTCGCGTTCACCGAGTAGCCGCCCGCGCCGCAGATGCCCAGCACGCCGATCCGGTCCTCGTCCACATAGGACTGGGCGACGAGGTAGTCGATGACGTAGCTGAAGTCCTGCACGCGCAGCGTCGGGTCTTCGATGAACCGCGGCTCGCCGCCGCTGGCGCCCTGGAAGCTGGCGTCGAAGGCGACCGCCACAAAACCTTCGTCGGCGAGCGCCGTTCCGTAGACGTTGCCGGAGGTCTGCTCCTTGCAGCTGCCGATCGGGTGCGCGGTGATGACGACGGGGTACTTCTTGGTTTCGTCGAACTCCGGCGGGAAGTACACGTCCGCCGCGATGTCCCAGTAGAGCGCTTTCACGCTGACTTGCTCGATCTTGCTCGGCACAGTCTCTCTCGCTTCCTCGGTCGGTTCCCTTCGGTGCTTCCCACGCTAGGAAGGCCGGCGACGTCGAGGCAGGGGCTGAGAGCACCCCCCTGTGCACCCGCCGTCTGGCCTACCGTCGGAGCCGGGGCCGAATCCGCCGAACACCAAGGAGGTTTCGGCCTCCGGTCGGCGAACTCACCTTTTCGCGAAAGGGGTCATCATGACCAAAGTCCTCGTGCTCGGCGCGTCCGGGCAGATCGCGTCCTGGGCTGTCGGCATGCTCGCCGACCAGGGCACGACGCTCACCCTCTTCGCCCGCAGCAAGGCCCGCATCAGCAAGGTGCCGAATGGATCGACCGTCATCGAGGGCGACGTGAACGACCGGACCGCACTGGCGGAGGCCGTTCGCGGACAGGACGTTGTCTACGCGAATCTCGCCGGAGACATCGACCGTCAGGCGAGGGCCATTGTCGAGGCCATGGAGGCCGCGGGCGTCAAGCGGCTGGTCTTCGTCACGGCGCTCGGCATCTACCACGAGGTGCCTGGCGAGTTCGGCCGCTGGAACCGCGAGACGATCGGCGCGTCCACGCTCGACACTTACGCGGCAGCATCCGACGCGATCGAGGCCTCCCGGCTGGACTACACGGTGCTGCGCCCGGCCTGGCTCTCCGACGCCGACGAGGTCGCTTACGAGGTGACCCAGCGGGACGAGCCGTTCAAGGGCACCACCGTGTCCCGCAAGAGCGTCGCCGCGGTTGTCGCCGACCTCGTCGCGCATCCGGAGAAGCACGTGCGGGAGAACCTGGGCGTGAACAAGCCCGGCACCGACGGGGACCGACTCGTCTGGTAGTGGCCGCGCTCCGTGCGATGAGGCCGAATCCGGTGCCGCCGCCGGGGAATCCGCCGCGATTGCCGGGCGCGAACGGCTGACAGGCTCCGGCGCGGCGCTCGCCCGCGCGGTCGGCCGTGGCTCGATGCCTCTGGCGAACAAGGTAGTTAGGCACCTGATAGTATGGTGGCTATGGATGAGTTGTTGGGCAAGAGGCAAGGGTTGCTGTTGCGTCGCCTCGGCGGCAACGACGCGCGGCTCGCGATGGGAGTGCTGGCGGCGGCACGTCGGATCGACGACAGCTACAACGAGCTGCTGGCCGAGCACGACCTGTCGGGCGGTCGGTTCGCGGCGCTGCTGGCGATCAGCGAGACTCGCGGGATCACTCCGGCCCGGCTGTCCGAGGAGCTCGAGGTCAAGCGGGCGACCGTCACCGGCCTGGTCGACGGGCTCGTCAAGCGAGGCCTGGTTGTGCGGGGCGGCGATGAGGCCGACCGGCGGGTTCAGACGTTGACAGCGACTTCGGACGGAGAGCACCGGGTCCAGGTCGTCCTGCCGCTGGTGGAGCAGTGGCTCGGCGGGTTGATCTCCGGCGTCGATCGCGAGACGGCTTGGCCGCTGCTGTCGCGCATCCACCGAAACCTCGGCTCGAGCGGGGACAGCTGATCTCCGCCGCGACGGCCGACCCATCAGTTTTCTAGAGAAAGCGTTGTCTGCCATGGACTGGGCTGCTCTCCGGGACGCCGCGCGTCGCGGCATGCGACCGGGCAAACCCTTGCAGGAACCCCGCAAGCTGCTGCGCGTGGCGATCGGGATGCTGGTCGCGGCGATCGTCGGCTACCTCCTGCACGACCCGGGGGAGCAGCTGCTGGTCACGGTCGGCGCGTTCCTGGCCGCGATCGCCGCGGTCATGCCGCACAACCGGTCCCGGATCGTCGCGACGGCGGTGACCTGTCTCGCGCAGATCGCCGCCGCGGCCCTCGGGGTGCTTCTCGGCGGGAACTGGGCGGTCGCGCTGCCGCTCGTTTTCGTCCTGTTCCTGGTCGCCGGGCTGCTGCGGGCCGTGGCGCTCAGCCTCAGCATCCGGATGACGGTGGTCACCATCGTGTTCCTGGCGTTCGCCGAGATCGCCCCGGCGAGCGTCGGCGGCGCGGTCGGGTTCTTCTCCCTCGGGTTCGCGATCATGTTCCTCGCGCAGCTGCTGCCGCCCTACGGGTCCCGGCACTCGTCGCAGCGCCGCGCCGTCGCGGGTCTGTATCTCGCCATCGCCACCGGCGAGTCGGAGGATTCTGCCTTGCTGGCGGCCGAACGGAGCCTGGCGCTGCTGCGCCGCCGGAGCCACCGCGAGCTCGACCGGCTCGCGCAGCTCGTCGAACGCGGCGAGGAGATCGGCCAGCAGATGCGCGCGCTCGGCAATCGGACGGACGCCGCGTCGGCTCGCTGGCGTGCGGCCGCTTGCGACCAGCTCAGGGCGGTCGCTTCGGCGATCTCCCGGCCGCGCGAGGGCAGCTCTCTCGCCGCCGCCTCGCGGCCGCACCAGCCGGGCGACGGCCTCGAACTCGCCCTGTCCCGTGCGGTCGACACTGCCACCCGCCTGACTGCAGGCGGGGAAGTGCCTCCGGCCTCGGACCAGCGGCGCGCGCCGAGTTCGCTCGAACTGCTGCGGGACGAGCTGCGCTGGGGTTCCCCGATCCTGCACCACGCCGTGCGGCTGGCTGTCGTGTGCGTCATCGCGCAGGTCGTCGGCATGGCCGCGGGCAGTTGGCTGGGACGTGACGCTTTCCTTGCCGGGCATGGCTTCTGGGTGGTCGTCGCCGCGGCGCTGATCGTGTTCCCGGACTACGGTTCCACGTTCTCCCGCGGCATCGGCCGCACCATCGGCACCGTCGCCGGCGCGGCGTTCGGAGTCGCGCTCTCTTTCCTGCCCGCGATCCCGGTCCTGCACGCCGCCGTGCTCCTGCTGCTGTTCTACGGCTACCTCGCGTTCCGCAGCTGCGGACAGCCGTACACCATGTTCTGGGTAGTCGCCTGGATCGGCTCACTCACGCCTGGCCCGCTGGGCGCGACCACGCGCGGCCTCGACACCGTCATCGGCTGTCTGCTCGCGTTCGCCGCTTATCTCGTCGCGCCCACGTGGCAGCGACGGCTGCTCACCGAGCGCCTCACCGAGTGGGCCGAAGCTGCCGCGCGGCAGATCGACGCGCTGGTCCTCCTCTGGACGGCGGACGACGAGCCGCACCGGCTCGCTGTCGCACACAGCACCGTGCGCGCACGACTGACCGGACTGGAGTTCACCGCCGCGGCCCGCAGCGCGCGTGACGAGCCCCGCGACCGGCGCGGCCGCTGGCCGAACGACACCCTCGCCCTGGCCATCGACGCGGTGACGAGCGTGCGCCGCCAGATTGCGGCGCTTTCCGCGCTCGCTCCACTTTGGAACGACGACGAACGCGCAGCCGTCTGTGCTCAGGTCGAGATGCACTCCCGCGTCCTCGACGCCGTCGCGCAGGCTCCCGAGTTTTCCGCGCCGCACAGCAACACCGGCGGCGCGCAAGGGCCGACTGTCTCGGCGGACACCGCTGCGGCGCTTGATCTTCTCCGCGATGCCGGTGCTGCCGTGGAGAAGATCGCCGCGGCGCAGAGCCCGGTCGGCGCGCGATAACCGGCTCGCCCGCGTTCGCGGCGGGCACCCCCGGCGTCGACACCTGGTGTCGGCGGCTGGGACGACGAACTTATCCGATGCCGGAAGGCGGGAGAGGAAGCAAAACAATGCCTGACAACTTGTGGCAGGGCCGCTACGACAGCCTGTTCATCGGCGGCGACTGGGTCGCCCCGTCCACCGACGAGAAGCTGAACGTGATTTCCCCGTACACCGAAGAGATCATCGCGACGGTGCCCATGGGCGTCGAGGCCGACGTCGACCGCGCCGTGGCCGCGGCCCGCGAGGCGTTCGACAAGGGCCCGTGGCCGCGGATGTCGCTGGCCGAGCGCTCGGAGGTCATGCGCAGGCTCAGCGCGGAGATGCAGGCGAACGAGCGGGTGATGGCCGAGCTGGTCTCCGCGGAGATGGGCACGGCGATCCAGCACTCGGTCCCCATCCAGGCGCAACGAGCCCGGTTGATCGTCGATCAGATGATCGAGCTCGCCCAGAGCTACCCGTTCGAGGAAATCCGCGAGGCACCCTCCGGTCGTGCGCTCGTGCACCGGCGTCCCACCGGGGTGCTCGGCGCGATCGTCCCGTGGAACGCGCCGCACTTGATCACCATCATGAAACTTGCGCCGGCTCTGCTGGCCGGATGCACCGTGGTGGTCAAGTCCGCTCCGGACGCGCCGCTGAACCAGTACCTTTTCGCGGAGATGGCGCAGAAGGCAGGGCTTCCCGCGGGCGTGCTGAACATCGTGTCCGGGGATCGCCCGGCCAGCGAGCACCTGGTCTCGCACCCCGGGGTCGACACGATCTCCTTCACCGGATCGACCGGCGTGGGCAAGAGCATCGCCGCGGTGTGCGCGGGCCTGCTGCGCCCGGTCACCCTCGAACTCGGCGGCAAGTCCGCCGCCGTGCTGCTCGACGACATCGACGTGGAATCGACCGTCGATACGGTCATGCACGCCGCGCTGCGCAGCAACGGCGAGGTCTGCACCGCCAAGACGAGGATCATCCTCCCCAGGACCATCTCCGGGCAGTTCGTCGACGCGCTGGTCGCGAGGATCCGCGCACTGAAGATCGGGGACCCGCTCGACCCGACTGTCTACTTCGGACCGCTCGTGAGCTCTCTGCATCGCAACCGCGTCGAGGGCATGATCGCCACGGCCGTGCGGGAAGGCGCCGTCCCGGTCGTCGGCGGCGGCCGGCCGAAGGGGCTGGACAAGGGCTGGTTCGTCGAACCGACCGTTTTCACCGGCGTCTCCCCGTCGATGAACATCGCCCAGGAGGAGGTGTTCGGTCCGGTGATCTCGGTGCTCGAGTACGACACCGAGGAAGAGGCGCTGGCGATCGCCAACGATTCTCGCTACGGCCTCAGCGGCGCGGTGCACTCCGCCGATCCGATGCGCGCCACGCGTTTCGCTGCTCGCATGGAGACCGGCATGACGGAAGTCAACGGGCTCCCGGCCGGGCTCGCCGCGCCGTTCGGCGGCGTCAAGGACAGCGGGCTCGGGTACGAGCTCGGCCCCGAGGGCTTCGACGAGTTCGTCGAGATCAACAGCATCGGCATCCCCGCGGATCTCGACTGGCCCATTCGCTGATTCCGCTCGCTCGATTCGTGGCCCCGGAACGCAGGACAAGAAATCAGGAGAAACCATGAAAGCGGCAGTGCTGCTCGAGGTGGGCAAGCCCCTCGAGATCCGCGACATCGACCTGGCCGCGCCTCTGGCCCACGAGGTCGTGGTCGACGTCAAAGCCAGCGGCTTGTGCCACAGCGACCTGTACACCATGAAGACGGACTTCGGCTGGCCGGTGCCGCTGGTGCTCGGCCACGAGGTCGCCGGGGTCGTGTCCTCGGTCGGACAGGACGTCACTGACGTGGCGGTCGGCGATCACGTCGTGGCCAACCTGATCTCCAGTTGCGGCCGCTGCGCGAACTGCCTGCGCGGCGTGCCCACCAACTGCACGGACCCCGGCGCGATCCGCCGCGGCCCCGGCGAGAAGCCGCGCTACTCGATGCACGGCGTCCCGGTCAGCCAGATCGGTGACATCGGCGGCTTCGCCGAGCAGATCCTGGTGCACGAACGCAACCTCGTCCCGATCGACCGCACCGTCCCCTTCGACCGTGCCGCGCTGCTCGGCTGCGGCGTGATCACCGGCGTCGGAGCCGTGAAGAACGCCGCGGGCGTGCGGTTCGGCGACTCCGTCGCCGTGATCGGCTGCGGCGGGGTCGGCCTGAACGTCGTGCAGGGAGCCGCGATCTCCGGGGCCAGCCACGTGATCGCGATCGACCTGCAGCGCGCGAAGCTCGAGCTCGCACGCAGGTTCGGCGCGACCGATGTCGTCGACCCGGCCGAAGAAGCCGATCTCCCCGCCCGCGTGCGGGAAATCGTCGGCAAAGCCGGTGTCGACTACGCCTTCGAAGTCATCGGCCTGCCGCAGACCGTCCAGCAGGCGATCGACATCACCGACGCCGGGGGCTCGACCTACGTGGTCGGCAAAATGAAGCCGGGAACCTCGGCCGCGCTCACCGCCGGCGACCTGCTGCGCGGCAACAAGAAGCTCAGCGGAGTCTTCATGGGCGCGACGGTCGCGGGCGTCGACATCCCGCTGTATTCCAAGCTGTACCAGCAAGGCCGGTTGAACCTCGACGACCTCGTCTCCGAGACGATCTCGCTCGATCGGATCAACGAGGGGTACGCGAAGCTGGAGAAGGGCGAGATCGCGCGCAGCGTCGTCGTCTTCGACTGAGGCGCGGCACGACCGCTTCCGGGACGTTCGATGTTGCTGCGCAGCTGGGCGGCGTCGTTTCTCCGTACGAGGTCCGAGGCGAGGTCGTGAAGTTTCCGGGACTGGTTGCGTGCGTGGCTGCGCAAGTGGACAAAAGCTTCGTCGGTGGAGGCGTGCAGGCGCTCCGCGAGAACTCCTTGCGCACGCCAAGCGTCCGCGGTCTGACCTCCTGTCAAAGCGAACGCTGTTGCAGGCACCTCGGAAATGGCCGATGCGGTTGGAACGAGTAGTCGTCCCATGCTTTTCGGATGGCCAAATATCGGCACGCGGACCGGTCAGCCGGAATTATTGCGTGAGTGTCCGCTGCGGAGCATCTGAGCCATCCGCCGATCAGAATCGCGGACGTGCGTTCTCGCGGTCGAGTCCGGACTCGACCGCCGCACAGGTCGGCCTGTTTCACCGCGCCGACGGCACGGCATTTTGGCAGGTGCCTGGCCGACGGTATACCCGCTGGCCAGGCACCACTTCGAAGTTTTCTTCCCTCTGCACGGTTCGCCCACGACAGGGCGCGGATCCCGTGACAGTCAGCCGCGGGCAAGCGCTCGGGACTACCGGTCCTTCTGCTCGGCCCACCACTTCTGCCCGGCTTCGGGCAGGGTCTGGATCGGGTCGTAGTACGGGTACTTCCGCTGCAACGCCTCCGGGTCCTCGTGCTCGATCCCGGTCCGGTAGTTCTTCGTCCAGTACGAAATCCCCAGATCGCGGTCGTACTCCGCCAGCTGGTGCACCCACCGCTTCCCGACATAAGGAACGTCGCACACAATCCGCGGCGTGGCATACCCCGGCAGATACCCCATAATAGAATGCTGCAATTCCTGCGCCTCATGCACAGAAACCCGCCAGTGCTCCGCATTCGGAATCATATCGCACATATAAAAATAGTAAGGCAAAATGTTAGCCTCACCCTGCAAGGCAAAGCAAAGATCCAAAAGCGCCGCCGGAGTGGCATTGACCCCGCGCATCAGCACGCCCTGATTCCGCACATCCCGCACACCGACCTGCAGCGCCGTCCGCGCCGCCTCCGCGACCAAAGGCGTCACCGACTGCGCGTGGTTCACGTGCGTGTGAATAGCCAGGTTCACCCCGCGGGCCTGTGCCGTAAGGGCGACCCGCTGCAGCCCCTCGGTCACCTTCGGCTGCAGCCAGTGCTGCGGCAGCGCCGCGAGCGCCTTCGTGGCCAGGCGGATGTCGCGCACCGTCTCGATGTCCATCAGCCGCATCAGGAAGGACTCCAGTTGCGGCCACGGCACGTTGGCGACATCGCCGCCGGAGACGACCACGTCGCGGACGCCGGGGGTGCGCTTCAGGTAGTCGATCATGGCGTCCTGCCGGTCGACCGGCTTGAGCGCGAGCTTGTGCTTCTCGACCTGCTCGGTCGAGTTGCCGACGAGGTCCATCCGGGTGCAGTGCCCGCAGTATTGCGGGCAGGTCGAGATCATCTCGGCCAGCACCTTCGTCGGATAGCGGTGGGTGAGCCCCTCGACCACCCACATCTCGGCCTCGTGCAGCGAGTCGCGTTCGGCGTGCGGGTGGCTGGGCCACGCCGGGTCCCGGTCGCTGCGCACGGGAAGCATGTACCGGCGGATCGGGTCGGCGTAGAACGCCTCGGTCACCTTCGCCGGGTCGGTGCCCGCGTGCGGGGCCATCGTGTTGATCATCTGCGGCGGCAGCAGCATCGACATCGTGGCCATCTCGCGCTGGTCGGCGAGCAGGTCCTCGTAGAACCGCTCCTCCAGCAGGTCGCCCATCAGAGCCCGCAGCTGCTTGGCGTTGCGCACGCAGTGCACGCGCTGCCACTGGGCGTCCCGCCACTCTGCTTCGGTGACGTCGTGCCAGCCGGGGAAGCGGCGCCAGTCGGGTTCTGCCAACTCTGCGCGGACGTACTCGTACGGCTGGTCGAAGGCGGCGGCAGTCGGCACAGGTTCCTGGATCGCAGTCATCTGTACTCCTAGTCGTCGGGAACGCGTGAAAATATCCTGCCATAACGTTAGTCGACCGTAAATCTTTCTGCAGGATGACCCGGTCTGCCCTGCTCGGGGGACCAGGCGGGAGACTCGGGGAGTGAACGACAGCACCACGCTCCTGCTCGGCGGCCGCGTCTACACCCCGTCCTCCCCGGACGCCACCGCGATGGCGGTTTCCGGTGGCACGGTGGTGTGGGTCGGCCAGGACGCCCCGGCCCGCGCGCTGCACCCGGACGCCGAGGTGGTCGACCTGGGCGGGGCGTTCGTCGCGCCGGCGTTCGTGGACGCGCACGTGCACGCCACCTCCACCGGCCTGCACCTGACCGGCCTCGACCTGACCGCGGTCCGCGGCTCCGCCGACCTGCTCGCCGCGGTGCGCGGGGCCGTCGTCCCGGGGCAGGTCCTGCTCGCGCACGGCTGGGACGAGTCGTCCTGGACCGACCAGCGACTCCCGAGCCGCGCCGAACTCGACGCCGCCGCCGGGGACACGCCCGTTTACCTGAGCCGCGTCGACGTCCACTCCGCGCTGGTCTCGAGCGCGCTCACGAAACTCGCGCCCGGTGTCGAGTCCGCCGCGGGATGGTCCGCCGACGGCCCGCTCACCCGCGCCGCCCACCACCTCGTCCGCGGAGCCGCCCGGGACGCGGTCACCCGGGCGCAGCGCCAGGCAGCCCAGCGCGCGTTCCTCGCGACGGCCGCCGCGCGCGGGATCGTGTCGGTGCACGAATGCGCGGGCCCGGACATCTCCGGCGAGGAAGACTTCGCCGACCTCCTGGCGCTGGCCGACCCGGCCCTGCCCGAGGTCGTCGGCTACTGGGGCGAGCTGAACGCCCTCGACACCGCCCGCCGCCTCGGCGCGCACGGCGTCGCCGGAGACCTTTTCGTGGACGGAGCCCTCGGCTCCCGCACCGCCGCCCTCGCCGCGCCGTACTCCGACGAGCCCGGCACCTCCGGCTCCCTCTACGCCGACGCCGCGGTCATCGCCGACCACCTCGTCGCCTGCACCGAAGCCGGGCTGCAGGCTGGATTCCACGTCATCGGCGACGCCGCCGTCGGCGAGGTGATCGAGGGATTCCGCCTCGCCGAGAAGCAGGTCGGCCAGCGTCCCCTCGCCGCGCGGCACCACCGGCTGGAACACCTGGAGATGGTCACCCAGGACCAGGCGCGCGCACTCGCCGGATGGGGCGTCGTCGCGTCCGTGCAGCCGCTGTTCGACGAAGCCTGGGGCGGCGACTCCGGCATGTACTCCGAACGCCTAGGCACCCGCGCGACAGCGCTCAACCCCTTCGCGCAGCTCGCTGCCGAAGGAGTCGTGCTCGCCTTCGGCAGCGACGCCCCGGTGACCGCAGTCGACCCGTGGGCCGCCGTACGCGCGGCTGTGCACCACCACACTCCCGAAGCGCGCCTCTCCGCCCGCGCCGCGTTCACCGCGCACACGCGCGCCGGACACCGCGCGGCAGGCGTCAACGACGGCGTCACCGGCAGCCTCGTCCCCGGCGCACCCGCGCACTACGCGATCTGGGACGCGGCCGACCTCGTCGTCGCCACGGCCGACAGCCGCGTGCAGCGCTGGTCCACCGACCCGCGTTCGGGCGTGCCGCCGCTGCCGAGGCTGGAGCCGGGCGCGCCGCTGCCGCACTGCCTGCGCACCGTCCGCGGCGGGACGGTCATCTACGACGAGTTCACACCGGCCGCTTAGAGTTCCGGGTGTGGCAGTGAGCGTGGCGGACGCCGATTCGGGCGTTCCGCACAAGACCAAGCGAAAGCGGGCGTGGAAGCCCTGGCTCGCGCGCGTCCTGGCGACGGCGGCGACGGGCTACGGCTACTACCTCAGCTTCGCGCCGCGCCCGCTGTGGTGGCTGGCCCCGATCGCGTTCGCCGCGTTCGCGCTGGTCCTTCGTGGACGGTCGTTCCGCGGCGCGTTCGGGTACGGCTTCGTGTTCGGCATGGCGTTCTTCGTGCCGCTGCTGGTGTGGCTGCAGGACTTCCTCGGCCGCGACTTCGGGCCGCTGCCGTGGCTGGCGCTGTCGTTCGCGCTGTCGCTCTACTTCGGACTCGCCGGGTGGCTGATCCGGGTCGTGGCGCGGCTGCCGCTCGCGCCGCTCTGGGGCGCTCTGGTGTTCGTCGCGCTCGAGACGCCGCGCACGTGGTTCCCGTTCGGCGGGTTCCCGTGGGGCCGGGTCGCGTTCAGCCAGCCCGAGGGCGCGTTCCTGTCGCTGGCGTCGGTCGGCGGCGCGCCGCTGGTCGGTTTCGCCGTCGTGCTCACCGGTTTCGGCCTCGCAGCCGCGATAAGCAGCCTGTGGCGCACGCGCAAAGCCTGGGACCGCGCGCTGGTGTGGCCCGCTGTTTCCACCGTGCTTCCCGCCGCGGCCGGGCTCGCGGTGTGGCCGACGATCGGGACCGAGGCGCAGAACGGTTCGCTCACCGTCGCCTCCGTGCAGGGCAACGCACCCGACATCGGACTGGCTTTGCAGGGACAGCGCGGGGTGCTGCGCGCGAACGCTCTCGCCGAAAGTTCGCGGCTGCTGCAGAAGGTCCAATCAGGACAGGCGCCGAAGCCGGATTTGGTGCTGTGGCCGGAAACCTCGACTCCGCTCGACGGCGACGACCCGGGCGTCGACCAGATGCTGTCGGCCTTCGGCGCCCCGGGGATCATCGGCGCGCTCGTGCGCACGCCGGACGGGGCGGCGGAGAACTCCGCTGTCGTCTGGGATCCGAACACCGGGCCGGGACAGCGTTACGTCAAGCAGGATCTGGTGCCGTTCGGCGAATACGTGCCCGCGCGCGCGATCGCGCGGCTGGTGACGCCGTTCATCGACGACACCCGCGACATGCGGCCCGGCGACGGCTCCAATGCCGCGCTGTCGGTCGCGGGAGCCAAGATCGGCGTGTTCATCTGCTACGAGTCGGCGTTCGACGGTCCCGCGCGCGACGCGGCGAACGCGGGCGGCGAACTGCTCGTCGTGCCGACGAACAACGCGTGGTACGGGCCGGGGGAGATGAGCTACCAGCAGCTGGCGATGGCGCGGCTGCGCGCGGTCGAACACGGGCGCGCGGTGGTGGTGTCGGCGGTGTCCGGGGTGAGCGCGCTGGTCGCCCCGGACGGGACGATCACCAGCTCCACCGGGCTTTTCACGGCGGATGCCCTGGTCGGGCGCGTGCCGCTGCGCACGCAGACTACGCTGTCGGATCGAATCGGTGCGTGGACGGAGTACGGACTGCTGGCGTTGGCGATCGCGGGTGTCGCCGGCGGGTTCGTGCTCCGTTTTCGCACCCGGCGCGGTACCGGCAAGACAGTGACAACGGGGACCACAGCAGGGGAAACGGCGGGCTGACTCGCCGGATGCGGAGGAGACGGATGGCGCAGGCGCCGCGGGGGGCCGAAACGATCGAACCGGTGCTGGTGGTGATCCCGACCTACAACGAGCGGGAGAACCTCGGCCCGGTCCTGGACCGGCTCCACAAGGCACTTCCGGACGTCGACGTGCTCGTCGTCGACGACGGCAGCCCGGACGGCACGGGGGAGCTGGCCGACGAGCGCGCGGCCGGGGACAAGCGGGTGCACGTGCTGCACCGCACCGCGAAGGAGGGCCTCGGCAAGGCCTACATCGCCGGGTTCCATTGGGGGATGGAGCGCGACTACGCGACGTTCGTGGAGATGGACGCCGACGGTTCGCACGCGCCGGAGGACCTGCCGCGCCTGCTGGACGCGGTCGGCGACGCGGACCTGTCGATCGGGTCGCGGTACGTGCCCGGCGGCAGCACGGTGAACTGGCCGCTGCGCCGGACGCTGCTCTCGCGCGGGGCGAACCTGTACTCGCGGATCGCGCTGGGCATCAAGGTGGCGGACATGACCGCGGGTTTCCGCGTGTACCGCCGTCCGGTGCTGGAGAAGCTGGCGCTGAACGACGTCGCCTCGCACGGCTACTGCTTCCAGATCGACCTCACGCGCCGCACCGCGGACGCCGGGTTCGACATCGTCGAGGTGCCGATCACCTTCACCGACCGGGAGATCGGCGTGTCGAAGATGAGCGGCGGCATCATGTCCGAGGCGTTCTTCCGGGTCGCGGAGTGGGGCGTGCAGCGCCGCCTGGCCCAGCTGAAGAAGCTGCTGGGCCGAGGCTGACGGTTTTCTAGTTGAGGACGCGGTAGGTGAGGTGTTCGGCGCCTGGCGTCGACACCGCACCGAGCGGCTCGAGGCGCACCGGCCCGGGATTTCCTCGGGGGAACAACGGAGTTCCGTCGCCGAGGACGATCGGCGCGAGGTGGATCCGCAGCACGTCCGCCAATCCGGCGTACAGGACCTGCGACGCGATCGACCCGCCGCCGCCCACGGTGACGTTCTTTCCGCCCGCGGCCGCGCGAGCCTGCTCGATCGCGCTTTCGAGGCCGTCGGTCACGAACCGGAACCGCTTGCCCAGCCGCACTTTTTCGGGCCGGGCGTGGGTGACGACGAACACCGGCGGCGCGGGGATCCGGTCCTCGCCCTCGCCGTAGCCGTCCTCGTCGGCCCAGCCGTTGGGGCCGTCCACGACGTCGAACATGGCGCGGCCCATGACCACCGCTCCGGTGTCGGTGAACGACCGGTGCAGGATTTCCGCATCGCGCGGCGTCGGGTCGGACACCCAGGTGTGCAGCGGTTCTCCGCCGATGCCGAGCCCGTGGTCGGGACCGGCTCCCGGAGCGGTGACGTAGCCGTCCAGCGACATCGAGATGTCCACGACCACCCGGCTCGCTCCCGGCCGGTCCGCGTCGCGCGCGAGTTCGCCGAGCCGGTCCATCGAATCGCGGATCCCGCGCTCCATCCCGCTCGCGACCATCGCGTCGCGCGCCTTGACGCTCGGGAAGACCGACCGGGTCCGCAGCCGCGTCCGGCCGTCGAGGTCCTCGAAGGTCATGGTCTCCAGGCTGACGTTGCCCGGCGCGCCCTCGTACTCGAAGGTCTGGACGATCCGCTCGGCGCTCTCCACCGCGTGGAAGACGCCGTGGAAGAAGTACTCGCCGCCGTCGGAGTCGCGATGCACGTAGCGGTACGCCCCGCCGGAGTGCGCGTCGAACTCCAGGATGCGCATTTCGATGTCGCGCGGACCGAGCCAGCGGGTGATCAGGTCAGGGTCGGTGAAGGCGCGGAACAACTGCGCGGGGGTCGCGTCGAAATCGCGGACGACCTCGATGAACGGGCTGCCGGGCTGGGCGCAGATGGTGGTCGCGGTCATCGGTCTTGCTCCTTGGTCTTTTCGAGGGCACTGGTCTCTTCGAGGATGCTGTCGAGGCGGCGGAATTCGCGTTCGCGGGTCAGCCGGTAGGCGTCGATCCAGCTGGTGAGCTCTTCGAGAGCGGCGGCGTTGAGGTGGCACGGGCGGCGCTGGCCGTCGCGGCTGCGCGTGATGAGCCCGGCCGCCTCCAGCACCTGGACGTGCCGCGACACGGCTTGTTTCGTCACCGGGAACGGCTCGGCCAGTTCGTTCACGGTCGCTTCGCCGAGCGAGAGCCGGGCAATCAGCGCACGCCGGATCGGGTCTCCCAGCGCGGTGAACGCCCGGTCCAGCCGGTCCTCGACGTTGTCAACGGACATCTTTATCAACCGATCTCTTTATCAAGCAGTACGTTGACAATAGGCCCGTCGCGTCCCCGGAGCAAGGGGCAGGGGGAATTCAGCGAACCTTGCGCACCGAGGTCGTCCCGACGTCGACGGCCGCGCCGCTCGCCGCGACCGGCATGAGCGGCGGAACCGGCTGACCGGCCTCGTCGACGAGCACGGAGTGGTCTTCGCCGGGGGAGAAGGCGTGCCGCTCGCCCCACTGCCGGAGCGCGACGACGACGGTGAACAGATCGCGCCCGGCCTGCGTGAGCGAGTAGACCTGCCGCTTGCCGGACTCCGCGGTCTGCCGGTCGAGGACGCCGCGCTCGACCAGGCGGCGCAGCCGGTCGGTGAGGATGTTGCGGGCGATGCCGGTGCGCTGCTGGAAGTCGGTGAACGCCCGCGCGCCGTCCATCGCGTCGCGGACGATCAGCAGGCTCCACCGGTCGCCGACGAGGTCCAGGGTGCGGGCCACCGGACACGTCGGGTCGGTCCAGGCCGGGTTCTCGCCCACGGGCGCGCCTCCTTGATGAGTTGCTCTTTGAAACCATCCTGCCGTACGGTGCAATCAGTTGCAATTCGCTACTGATTGGGGGAGCCATGGGCCTCACCACGGGCCGCCGGACGGTGTTCGCCGCGGTGTGCGCGGTCGCCGTCGCGAGCATTTACGCCGCTCAGCCGGTTCTGGCCGAAATCGGCGGAGACCTGGGCGTGCCGGACGCCGGATTGGGCTGGATCGTCGCCGCCGGACAGCTCGGCTACCTGGCCGGACTCGCCGTGCTGGTCCCGCTCGGCGATCTCGTCGACCGCCGCAAGCTCATCGCCGGGCACCTGCTGCTGACCGCCGTGGGCGCGGTACTGGCCGCAGCCGCCACCCAAACTTGGCTGCTGCTAACCGGTTTAGCGCTCGCGGGCCTGTTCGCGGTGGTCGTGCAGACAACAGTCGCCTACGCCGCCGCATTGTCCACTTCGGACGAACGCGGCCGCACGCTTGGCGTCGTGACCTCCGGCGTGGTCATCGGCATCCTCGGCGCACGCGTCGCGGCCGGTGCGCTGGCCGGACTGTGGGGTTGGCGCAGCGTCTACGTCGCACTCGCGGTGCTGCTGGTGACGCTCGCCGGTCTCGTCCTGAAGACGATGCCGCCCGACCCGCGCCGCGACGGCACCACCTACCGCCAGGTCGTGACGTCGCTCGGCGGCCTCTTCCGCGAGCCGCTGTTCCTCTCGCGGGGACTGATCGCGTTCTTCCTGTTCGCTTCGTTCGGCGCGCTGTGGAGCGGCCTGTCGCTGCCCCTCGCCGCCGCCCCGTGGAACCTGAGCACCGCGCAGATCGGCCTGTTCGGATTGGTGGGTCTGGCAGGCGCGCTCGGTGCCGCCCGCGCGGGACGTTGGGCGGACAGGGGACACACGAGCCTTGTCACCGGCGGAGCGCTGGTCCTGCTCGCGGTGTCGTGGCTGGCGGCGGGGCAGCCGTCGCTGTGGCTGCTGGGCGTGGGCGTGCTGGTGCTCGATTTCGCTGTGCAGGCAGTGCATGTCAGCAATCAGCACCTGCTCACCGCGGCGCATCCGGACCGCACGAGCAGCGTCATCGGCGGCTACATGATCTTCTACTCGCTCGGCTCCGCCCTGGGCGCGGCCACGACGACCACCGCGTTCGCGGCGGCGGGCTGGACCGGCTCCAGCATCCTGGGCGCGGCGTTCGCCGGGTGCGCGTTCGCCGTGTGGGCTGTGGCTAAGGCCGGAGCTCGGCGGCTGTCGTTGCGAACGCCTTGACCAGCGCGGTCTCCCCGGCGCTGCGCCACATCACTCCCCATTGCGCCGGCGGAGCGTCGCGGAAGGGCACGAAGGCGATGCCCGGTCGCGCGAAGTACTCCGCGGCGTGCGCGGCCAACGGGCAGATTCCTTCGCGCGCGCCGATGACCAGCAGAAGTTCCTGAAAGGTGCGATAGGCGCGCCCGCGGGTGACCGGAACGCCCGCGGGCGTCGTCCACGGCTCGGGCGGCTCCCGCCAGTAGGCGGGCGGCGGGTGCGCGGCGCGCAGGACCGTGTCGCGGCCGAGATCCTCCAAGGTGACGAACTCCCGGCGGGCGAACGGATGCCCGGACGCGACCGCGAGCACCATCGGCTCGGTGTGCACGACCGGCCCGGTCGTGATCGCGGAGTCGGCGACCGGCAGCAGGACCACGGCCAGGTCGGCCTCGCCGGAGCGGAGCGTGGCGAGCGGGTCCTCGAACGGCGCCTCGCTGATGTCGACCTCGCAGCCCGGGTGCCGGGCCCGGAACGCGCCCGTGACGTCGGAGATCAGGTTCGCCACCGCCGGAGCCTCGAAAGCGAGGCGCAAGGTCCCTTCGACGCCGCGTCCCGCCGCGACCGCGCGCTCGATCCCGGCCAGCAGCTGCCGGTAGGCGGGCCGGATGTCGGCCTCCAGCCCGCGGCCGATCGGAGTGAGGGAGACCCGCCGGCTGGTGCGGTCGAACAACCGCGCCCCGATCCGGCGCTCCATGGTCTTGACCGACTGGCTGACCCGCGCCTGCGACACGCGCAGCCGTTCCGCGGTCCGGCCGAAGTGCAGCTCCTCGGCGAGCGCGAGAAAAACCTCGATGTCCCGGTGTTCCACCCACGCCTCCGATCGATAACCCAGAGCTTATCAACCGATGCGCACTTCGTCGTTGTTCGCCCAGCTCAGCGACGGAAAAGTAGTCCTTGTTCACCCCGCACCGCACGGAGGAAACGATGTCCGAAACCACCCTGATCCGCTCCGCCGCCGCCGAAGTCCTCTCCGACGCTCCCGGCAGCCTGATCACGCTGCTGGCCGACTCCGGCGGTTTCACCACCAACCGCGCCACCCTGAACGAGGGAGTCTTCGGCACCCCGGCGCACTTCCACACCCGCGCGACCGAGTTCTTCTTTGTCCTCGGCGGCGCACTCCAGGTCCTGGCGGGCGACGACCTGCACACCCTCGAAACCGGCGATTTCCTCGCCGTGCCGCCGACCGTCCCGCACGCCTTCGGCCCGGCCGCCGGCTCCGCCGCCGACGTCCTGGTGGTCTTCACGCCCGGCATGGACCGCTTCGACTACTACCGGCTGCTCGACCGCGTCGCCCGCGGCGAGGCGGACCCGAAGGAGATCGCCGCGTCGTCCGAGCAGTACGACAACCACTACGTCGACAGCCCGCGATGGCGGCAGGCCCGCGCCGACGCGGCCGCCTGAACCCGGCCGACGCTCGCGGAGGGCGGCGAAACGCTGGGCGTGGACCCGGTGCGCGCGAGGAAAGCCGCCCGCGAAACGCAGACGGCGATCGGCCTCCGCGCCGGACCGGCTGGCCGCGCTCTGCGTCCCCGGCGTGCCGCGGACGCGAAACGGCCCCCGCGGGGGGAGGTCGCGGGGGCCGTTCCTGTTCGGTGGTGGGAGCCAGCTACTGGCCGAGGCTCAAGCGGACCGGCTGGTCCGGCGTCCCTTGAGCTCGGCGAGACGTTCGTTCAGCAGGTCCTCGAGCTCGGGGATGGAGCGGCGCTCCAGCAGCATGTCCCAGTGGGTCCTGGGGGGCTTGACCTTTTTTTGCTCGGGCTGCCCGCCGTCGACGATCTCGGATTCGCTGCCGTGCAGGCGGCACTCCCACACCGTCGGGATCTCGGCGTCGTCGGAGAACGGCACCTCGAACTCGTGGTTCTTGGGGCAGGAGTAGCGCACGGTACGGCGCGGAGCGAGGTCGTGATTGCGGTCGGTCTCGTAGCTGACCGCTCCCAGCCGGCTTCCACGGAGAACACGGTCGGCCATAGTGGGATTCCTTTCAGTCAGCTCCGGGTGGAGCCAGGGTGATGCTCACCCTATGCAACGAACGAGGCATCCGAGAGATTCCCGGCGCCCCATGTCGCTGCTCACGATGAGCTGCGTCACCCGTGGTCTTCAGCTTCCTCCAGAGGGAGTCGTTTCGCCCTCTGACGTGACGCGGATACCGCCTTCTTAGTGCGGATATCCCCCAGTCGGGCTAGTTAGGTTAGCTCTAGGACAACCGTAACTGACCGTGCTGGGCGGCAGCGGGTCCCAGATCCCCCGAGCGGAAGTGCCGACGGCACAGTACCTGATAACGGACCGTGACCATTTCGGCATCAGACCGTGCTGAAGCTGAAGGTTCAACTACGGAGTGTTCGGTATCTGCTACCACAACGGTGTCTCCGTCACGGAGAATCACGTCGTCGCGGACCCGCGCGTTGAACCGGCCGGGCAGCCCGCACCAGCAGAGCACCTCGACCTGGACCGGCTGCAGTTCGTCGGCGAGTTCGAACAGCCGGGCGGCCCCGGGGAACAGCGTGCTGCGGAAGTCGGTCGCGATCCCGAAGCAGTACACGTCGATGCCCGCCTCGTCGGCGAGTTCGGCCAGCTGGTCGACCTGGACGGGGGAGAGGAACTGCGCCTCGTCCACGATCACGTAGTCCACGTGCTGCCCGCGCGCCCACTGCTCGCGCACCAGGTCCCGGATGTCGGTGCCGGTCGCGACCTCGGTCGCCCGCCGCGCGATGCCGATCCGGCTGGTGATCTGCGGCGCGCCGGACCGGTCGTGGCGGACCAGCACGAGCCCGCGGCGGCCCTGGCGCGCGTGGTTGTGGTCGATCTGCAGCGCGAGCGTCGACTTCCCGCAGTCCATCGGGCCGTAGCAGAACTTCAGCCGTCCCCGCGCGGGACCGTTGCGCCGGGCCCCGGCGGGCGGGGCCGCGGAAAGCGCGTCGGTGGGGTCCTCGAGAACAACGTCGTCTGCAGCGGTCACGACGCCCGACCCTATCTGGGCCTCACAGCACCTCCGGCGGACGGTTGCCGGCGGCCGCGATCGCGCGCCGCACCGGCACCAGCGCGACGAACACGAACCCGAGCACGAAGAACACCACGAGCGCGATGATCGCCAGCCGGAACGACCCGGTCGCCTGCCCGACGCCGGCGAACACCAGCGGCCCCAGCCACGACGTGCCCTTCTCGCCCACGACGTAGAGCGAGTAGTACTGCGCGTCTTTCCCGGCCGGGATCATCTGGCTGAACAGCGACCTGGCCAGCGCGTTCGTCCCGCCCAGCACCAGCCCGATGCCGATCGACACGGCGAAGAACTGCAGTGGCTGCCTCGGCTGCACGAAGTACGCCCCGCCGAGCACCACGACCCAGAGCACGAGGCTGACCAGGATCGTCCGCTTCGCGCCGAGCCGCCGCGCGAGCAGGCCGTGCAGGACGCCGCCGGCGTAGGCGAGGAACTGGATCACCAGCACCGTGATGATCAACACTTCGTCGGAGAACCGCAGCTCGTCCTTCCCGTACTGCGCCGAGACCGTGACGACGGTGTTGATGCCGTCCGCGAAGAGCAGGTAACTGCCGAGGAAGGCGAGCGTAAGCGGATACGCCTTCGCCTCGGCGAGCGTCTGGCGCAGCTCGCGGAAACCCGACCGCAGCACGGAAACCCCGCGCGCGGCCTCGGTCGGCACGTGGACGCGGGGGAGCCGCCGCAGCGTCGGGATGGTGAAGACGGCCCACCAGATGCCCGAAGTCAGGAAGCAGATACGCACCGCGAGACCGGTGTCGATGCCGAGGGACTCCCGGCTGAGGTAGAACGCGAGCTGCAGCGCGAGCGCGAGCCCGCCGCCGAGGTAGCCGAACGCCCAGCCCTTGGCCGAAACGTCGTCGCGCTCGTCCGGCGTCGCGATGTCCACCAGGAACGAGTAGTAGACGACCAGCGAACCGCCGTACCCGATGTTCGCCACGATGAACAGCGCCGCGCCCAGCTGCCAGTCCGAACCGGCCATGAAGAACATCAGCGCCGACGCCACCGCGCCCAGCGCCGCGAACCCGCCGAGGATCTTGCGTTTGTTGCGGCTGCGGTCGGCCACCGCGCCCGCGATCGGCAGCACCAGAACCTGCACCACGGTCGCCACCGACAGCAGGTAGCCCCACAGCGAACCGGCGGGGAAGTGGAGGCCGAACACCGACACGTCGCAGTGGTTGAGCTTGTCGTCCGCTCCGGCCGCGTCGAGACAAGCCCTGTCCCCGTTAAGGGTGATGTTCTGCTTCGCGTCCGCCGCCGCGACGGTGCTCATGTACAGCGCGCCGAACACGGTCGTGACCGACGAATAGAACGGCGAGTTGGCCCAGTCGTAGAAGTACCAGCCCCACCGTTCCCGCTTGCTGTCCCGGGTCTCGGCCAGCGTCATCCACGGCTCCTCGTTCGGTCATGAATCTCCAGGTCGCGCCGGACATTACTGCCGAGAGGGCAGCCGCTACCGCCGAAGGGGGCAAACCGTGTCCGGTTCGTCGCTTCCGGTTTCCGCCACGCCGCGCGCAGGAACACGCGACACGCCGGGCCGGGCGTGTCGCTGCCGGGATATCCGGGCGTGTCATGTGAGACTGCTGTGCGTGGTGTGACTCTTGTGGTCCATGAGTCACGTGCTTAGTGTGCGTGGCATGACCAACCGCGTTCGCACTGCCAGACGGGCCGCCGCTCGAGCCTTGCTGCTCGTGGTCGCCGTCCTCGGCATGGAACTCGTCGTCACCGGCGCCGCCTCCGCGGACCCCCGCTCGGACACCTGGGCGAAGCTCCGCATGTGCGAGTCGAGCGGCCGCTACACGATCAACACCGGCAACGGCTACTACGGCGCCTACCAGTTCGACCTCTCCACCTGGCGCAGCGTCGGCGGCCAGGGCCGCCCCGACCAGGCCAGCCCCCGCGAGCAGGACTACCGCGCGCTGTACCTGTACCGGATGCGCGGCTGGCAGCCGTGGGAATGCGGCGGCATGCTCGGCCTGTCCAACGACGGCGACGCCCGCAGCAAGCGCGTCCCGTCCTGGGAGGAGGCCGCCTACATCGGCGGCGGCGGACTGCCGACGCCTCCCGCGCCCAAGCCGCAGCCCACCCCGCCCCCGGGACCGCCCGGCGCGACTCCCGCCTGGCCCGGCCTCGTCTACGCCTACGGCGACTGCGCGCCCGCGCTGCGCACGTTCCAGCTGCGGATGAACGCCTTCGGCTACGGCTTCAGCGGCACCGGCTGCTACTACGACAAGACCCGCACCGCGGTCCTGGACCTGCAGCGCGCCAACGGCATCAACGACTCGGGCCGGCTCGGTCCGAAGACGTGGAAGGCCGCGTGGGAGGGCAAGGCTCCGCGCTGACCCGCCCCGCTTCGGCGTAGCGCGCGGCGAGCTGCTGGAACGCTTCCGCGAGTTCGGCCGGGCCGACGACTTCGAGATCAGCGTCGACCCGGCCGAACGAAGCGGCCAGCCCGCGCCACGACCAAGCCCCGAGACTCACCCGGCACCGGTCCGGCCCGAGCGCCTCGACGACCCCGTCGGCCAGATAGCTCGCCGCCTCGGTCGCCGGGAGACGCAGGATCACCTCGCCGCGACAGGGCCATTCGCCGGACAGATCCGTCCCGCGGAACTTGGCGGCCACGAACGCGGCGACGTCGGACAGCCCGCGCTCGGCGAACCGCGGCCCGGTGGGCGTCCGCGGCGTGATCCGGTCCGCGCGGAAGATGCGCCAGTCCTCGCGATCGATATCCCACGCGACCAGATACCACCGCTGGCCCCACGTCACGAGATGATGCGGCTCCACGCGCCGAGGCGGCGTATCCGTAGGGGCGTAATCGAATCGCAGCACCTCCCGGGCCCGCACCGCGGCGCTCAACGCGACGAGGGTCTGCGGATCCGCGCTGGGAGCCGGGTGCTCGACGGCAGTGAAGCTCAAGGCGTCCACCCGATGCCGCAACCGTGCGGGCATCACCTGCCGCACGGTCTGCAGCGCCCGCTTCGCTGCCTCCTCGATGCCGGCTCCGGTCGCCGTTTGCAACGCGATGGCCAGCGCGACCGCCTGGTCGTCGTCGAACAGCAACGGCGGAAGCCGCGCACCGGCGTCGAGCCGGTAACCGCCGTCCGGCCCCTTCGTCGTGACGATCGGATAGCCCAGCTCCCGCAGGCGGTCGACGTCGCGGCGCACCGTGCGCGGACTGACCTCCAGCCGTTCGGCCAGCAGCGCGCCCGGCCAATCCCGCCGAGCCTGAAGCAACGAGAGCAGCGACAACAGCCGCGCGGAGGTCTTCGGCACGCCCTTGATCCTGCCTCGAGTAGCGGTCAGTTTCTGTCCGCTACTTCCACGCACCCCGTTCCCGCAGCACCTCGCGCAGCAGATCCGGCCGGTCCGTGACGATGCCGTGCACGCCGAGGTCCAGCAGCGTCCGCATCTGGTCCGCGTCGTCGATCGTCCACGTGTGCACCTCGAACCCGCGCCGCACCGCCGACTTCACGAACGAACGGTCGACCACTGTCAACGGCCCCTGCCGCACCGGAACCTGCGCGAGCCAGCCCGCGGAGAACCGGCTGATCGGCAGCAGCGGAGCCCACCCGTTCGCCCACAACAGGAACGCCGACCGCGGCCCCATCGCGGTCAGCAGCTTCGGCCCGGCCAGCCGGCGCAGCCGAGCGAGCCGGGAGTCCGAAAAGGACGCCGCCGCGACCCGGTCGATCGCCCCGGTCCGCTGCAGCGCCCGCACGAACGGGACCACCGCGCCGTCGGCCTTCACGTCGATGTTGAAGAACGCCTCCGGCAGCTCCTCGAGCAGATCCTCCAGCCGCGACAACGGCGCCCGGCCGTCGATCTTCACGTCCTTGAGCTGCGCCCAGGTCTGCGTCGCGATCGCCCCGCGCCCGTCGGTCGTCCGATCGAGCGTCGCGTCGTGATGGACGACGACCACACCGTCCGACGTGGCGTGCACGTCGGTCTCCAGATAGCGATACCCCTCGGCCGCCGCGCGCTGGAACGCCGGCAGCGAGTTCTCCAGCCCCTCCAGGTCGCCGAGATGCCAGCCGCGGTGGGCGAAGGCGCGGGGGAGCGAGTCGGCGAGGTACGGAAACGGTGGACGCATGCTTCCAGTCTGCGCCATCGGTGTGGCCCCGTCGTGAGAACGTGATGGACAGCTAGAGTCCGGCGGGTGAGGGAACTGGCCGAAACCGCTCTGACCGGCGACGAACGCGTCGTGCCGCGCCGCACGAACGCCCCGAAACACTGCGGCTGGTGCGGCCGCCGCCTGCCCGAAGCGGGCAACGTCGGACGCCGCCGACGCTACTGCGGGCAATCCTGCCGCCAACGCGCGTACGAACGCCGGACCGCCCTGCAGCGCAGCGGCCTGCCCGAGGACGCGGTCGTGCTGTCGGACACCGAGATCGCCGCGTTGCAGGACCGGCTCTTCCAGCTGCGTTGCGCGGCGGAGGACATCGTGACCGCTGCCCAGGACGGCGCGACTGCGGGGGAGCTGCGACAGCTCGCCGAGGAGATCGCTACGGCGGCCAAGGATCTCGAACAGCTTCGCTGAGGCTATTTGTTTTCCCCGAAAATCGCTGTCTGACCTGCTGGCTATTTTTTGTTATGCCAATTGACACAAGTGCCCTCGCGGCTCTGGTGTTCCCGCCATGGACGAACCCCGAGGGCGAGGCCGGCCCCGCAAAAACCCCGCGGCCCCGGCGCGCTGGACGCCCCCGGAAGGCTGGTCGCGGCTGGTCGCCTGGATCTCCCCGGAGGAGAAGAAGGCGCTGAAGCACGTCGCGGTCGAAGCGGACGTGTCGGTCGCGGACCTCGTCCGGTCGCTGGCGAGCGGACTGGCCGAGGGCGTCGTCAGCCATGAGGAACTACTGGGGCACGTCAGGAGAGGGAACCAAGTCATGGAGAAGATCCCCACGCTCTTCGAACGCGACGAGCGCTTCCAGGTGGTCGACCGGCCCCGCGCCGAATGCGCGTGGGTCTTCGACGGGGCCGGAGTGGGGACCGAGAAACTCGACGGCACCAACGTCCGCCTGACCGTCCGCTCCGGCCTCCTGGTCCGCGTCGAAAAGCGCCGCAACCCCAGCAAGGCTCAGAAACAGCAAGGCATCGTGGACGGCTGGTACGTCGACACCGACGAGACCTCCGCCGACGACAAGTGGATCCTCGCCGCCGCCGGGAACACCGACGTGTCGGAATGGGCGGACGGAGAGCACCCGTGCGAAGCGCTCGGGCCGCGCATCCAGGGCAACCCGCTGGCCTTGCCGGAGCACCGGTGCGTGCCGTTCGACTTCCAAGCACCCGCGGTGCAGGACGTCCCGCGCAGCTACCAGGGCCTGCGCGAGTTCCTGACCACTTTGGACAGCAAGTTCTCGCCGGGCCACCTCGCCGAAGGGATCGTGTTCCACCACCCGGACGGACGGCGGGCGAAGATCAAGCGCAAGGACTTCCCCCGGAGCACGACGGCCGCCTGAATTCGAGTTGACCTTCCAGCGGGTGGAAGGTGCAGAGTGAGGGCATGGACGAAGCGACCGGCCGCTACCCGATCGGAGAGCTCGCCCGCCGCACCGGACTGTCCGCGCGGACGATCCGATTCTGGTCCGACAGCGGAGTAATCCCGCCCGCGGAACGGTCCGCGGGCGGCTACCGGCTCTACAGCGCCGACGCGGTCGGCCGCCTGCACCTGGTCAGGACGCTGCGCGAACTCGGCTTCGGCCTGGACGCGGTGCGCGAGGTACTCGACAGCCGATCCACGCTGGCCGAAGTCGCCGCGAGCCACGTCGAGGCACTCGAAGCCCAGATCCAGCTCTTGCGGCTGAACCGCGCGGTCCTGCTCAACGCCCTCAGCCGAGACAACAAGACCGAAGGACTGTCCCTGATGCACGAACTCGCCCGATTGCCGGCCCACGAACGGCAACAGCTCATCGACGGCTTCGTCGACAAGATCTTCGCCGGGGTCGACGACCCGGACGCTCTGGTCATCGCCGAGTTCATGCGAGAGATGCCACCGCGGTTGCCCGACGACCCGACTTCCGCTCAGGTGGACGCCTGGATAGAGCTGGCCGAACTCGTCTCCGACGACGACTTCCAGCACACGATGCGGCAGATGGTGCTCCGCGGCGAATCCGACTACCGCATCGACTTCGGCCTCACCATCCGCCCGGGCGTCCTCGAACACGCTGGTCCCGCGGCGGAGGAGGGGATCGCACCGGAATCGGCTGCCGGTCACGCGACCCTCGACCGGATCGTGCCCGCTGACTGCGACTCGCGAGCCCTGCTCGAATGGCTTGACCTGGTCGCCGAACCGCGCGTCGAACGCTACTGGGAGCTGCTGAGCCTGATCGACAATCGCCCGCCGGAACCGCGCAGCGTGCCTGCTTTCGCGTGGCTCGCTGCCGCCCTGCGCGCACACCGATAACGCCGGGACGGCGTGGCTGAACAGGACCTGTTCAGCCACGCCGGGCACAGGGGAGAGGCTGATGGTGGCCTCCGCGCGGGCAGGGGTTCCTTGACACGGCCGAGAACCAGCATCCGCTCGGCTCGTTGCGGCGGGGTCGCTGCATCCCGGGCCTGGATCGCCTGTGGCACTCAGCGCGCACTCGCTGTAATCCGCGCGCGGGCCCCGGCTTACGACTGCGGAAGCTCCGCCGCCCGCGCCAAATTCTCCAGCGACGCCGTCAAATTGTCCGCCGTCATGGACCGCGCGCGGGTGTTGCGCATCGTGTCGTCGGGATCGAGCTCGGACCAGTCGTAGGTGTGCGTCACCTCAGTCCGCGTCGCGCTCAGCGGGTTCAGTTCCCAACGCCACAAATGCCCCGGCGGCTCCTTGCCCGGCTCCGACGGACGCCACGCCACCCGGCGCGCCTCCTCGAACTCGACGATGCGGTTCTCCCGGACCCAGCCGTTCGTGAGGGTCGTCGTGAACACCTCGCCGACCGCGTGCACCCGCTGGCCCGGCTTCGCCTCGGCCAGGTTGTCGTTGCCATCCCAGCTGGGCTGCCGCGCCGGGTCGGCGATCAGCTCGAAAATCCGCTCCGCCGGTGCCTCGATCTCACGGCTGGCGCGCACGACGCGCGAAGGTTCGTCAGTCACGCGCTCATGCAATCACATCGGCCTCCCGCGCAGTGCCCTCTCGAGAAGACTCCTCCCGAGCCAACCCGTTGAGCGCCCGATAAGTGCGGTTGCTCGCCGCGGCGGCTCGCTGTTCCCGGCCCGTCGCTTCGATGTAGTTCTGACTCGTCGCGAGGCTCGCGTGACCCAGCAGCGACATGATCTCCGACGCGGTCGCACCGTCCTCGGCCAGCCGCGTGGCGAAGGTGTGCCGCAACGCGTGGAGATTCGCGCCCGTCGGCACGCGGTCGTGCAAACCCGCCCACCGATAACACGACTTCACCAGATACTCCAGCGCACCGCGGCCGATCGGGTTGCCCGCCCGGTCCCGCAGGAGCGGCTCGTTCGACGAAAAACGTTGCCGGGGAAACCGTCGACGGCACGAAGCCTGATAGTCCTCGATCAGTTTCGCCATCGCCGGCTGCACCGGGATCGACCGGTCCCGGCTGCCCTTGCCGTGGACATGCAGCCTCAGCTCACCGTCTCGCCCGACGACCGACCGCGGCGTGAGCGCGCGCATTTCCGCTGCCCGCAGGCCCGCGACCAGTCCGAGCGCCAGAACCAGCACGTCCCGCTCCGGCCAAGGATCCCGCGCGCGTCGCGCACCGTCGGCCGCCGCGGTGAGCAGCTGCTCGGGAGTTTCCTCTCCCCGCAACGGTTTCGGAGTGAGCGGGGGAGTCTTGGGCCGCGCGACGGCTCCCATTGGATTGCCCGGGAGCAGTCCGTCGGACACGCAGAATGTGAGGAACTGGTTCCACGTCGACCACGCGCGCAACACCGAGCTTTTCGCGTGGTTGTCGGCAAACGCGCCGAAGGCAGCCCGCAGCACCGGCGCTGTCAGCTCTTCGACGTCCGCCTCGTCGCGACCCAGCTCGGCCAGCAGGAGAGCGGTGATCCCGGCGAGATCGCGCCGATAAGCGGCAGTGGTGTGCGGCGAGTCCTTGCGCGGCCGCCGTGCCGCGAAGAACGCTTGCTGTGCCTCGGAAACGAGCATAGTGATCTTGTACCGCACAGCACCGACAATTTCGACGCTGCTTCGGCACTACCTGTTGTCTGATATATGATGCATAATAGCGATTATGCATGAAACATGGCCGTGGAAGGGGTTTGACGAGGTTTGAGAAGGGGCTGGATCCCCTTGGGGGACAGCGCCTTTCGATCACTCCACTCGCATCTGGATGCTCCCTGCGTTGCGTGAAAAGTCAGTGTTCACGCGTGCCTCAGTGCAGCGAATCCACCTGACGCTGGGTCCGGTCTGCGACGCGTTCATCTAGTCGAGTGGATCTTCAGGTCGTCTGAGTCAGCCTCAGCGCGCTGGAGAAAGTTGTTGTGCTCCAACCTCAACGTCCAGCCAGTCGTGCTTAATTCGTCACGGTGACGAATTAAGCACGACTGCACCCGGTGGATCCCGTCGGGGATTCCAGGCTCTTCGCCGAGACGGCACCTGAGGCTCCGCAGGAGCTTGGTCCAGGCGTCCGCCTGCGACGGAGAGGCAAGCCAGCTGATGCTCGGCGAGTCAGGAATGCTCCAGAGGACGCGTGCGGAGACAAGTCGTGCGACAGCGTCAGAAACCTCTGGAGAAACCCCTCCTCAGTGCACTGATCCGCAGGTCGCCAAAACGCCGATAATGTACATTATGTCAAGTAAGCTGCTTGGGCAGCACCGCAGGCCACTCACCCGCCTGAGAGTCAGTGCCGGGACGGTCGGATCCTGATCTGGTGGTTATGGGCGGCGTGCCACAGCACTTCGCCGACGACGGCGTCTCCGACCGCTGGCAGCGACGTGCCGCACGGCAACGCCGTCACCTCAACCAACCCCAGCGCGTCGGGCACGCCATCGATCCGCACGAATACTCCGAACCGCTGTCGGCCGATCACCTTGCCCGTAATCGACGTCCCCACCGGCGAGGACTCGATCGTCGCCGCCCATGCCGCACGAGCCCGGCCCACGAGACGCTCGTCTGGCCAGCAATACTCGTCCACAGTACGAGTATTCCAGCCATTCCGTCCTCACCACACGAGCGGACCGTCGATGTCCACGTACGTGCCCGTCGGTCCGTCCGTGCCCACCTGAGCCATCCGGACGATGATCTCCGCGCCTTGCTCAACGGACTGTCCGCCGCGGCGTCCGTTGATGTCCGTGTTCGTGTAGCCGGGTTCGACGGCGTTGATCCGGATCTCCGGGAACGCCTTCGCGTACTGCACAGTCACCATGTTCACTGCGGCCTTCGACGCCGGGTACGCGACGCCCCGGTACGCGTGCTGATGCGTCGCCTGGTCGGCCATCCTGCCCAGCGACCCCAGCGCGCTGCTGACGTTCACCACCGCCGGCGCGGACGAACGTCGCAGGAGCGGCAAAAACGCATGAAGCACTCGCACGACGCCGAAGACGTTGGTGTCGAACGTTTCCCGCATCAGGTCGGCAGTCACGTCCGGTGCGCCGACCGGTTCCCCATCGCTGCCCAGTTCGATGGCGATGCCTGCGTTGTTGACGAGGACGTCCAGTCCCCCGTCAGCTTCGACGGTTTTCGCCGCGGCGAGGACTGACGCGTCGTCGGTGACGTCGAGCTGAACGGTTCGTGCGCCGAGTTCCGCCGCGGCCCGCTGACCTCGGGCGGCGTCGCGCGCGCCGATGTAGACGGTGTGTCCGGCGGCAACCAAGCGGCGGGCGGTTTCGTAGCCGAGTCCTTTGGTGGCACCGGTGATGAGCGTTGTGGTCATGGCCGCGAAGGTCGGTGCTGGAGCGCGGACCAAGTCAAGGATCGGTGGCAGGATGGGTGGATGCCGCTGCCGGAGCCGACGACGCACGACTGGTCCCGTGAGCACGATCCTGAGCACCTTCGGTTGATCCGCGAGAACCCGGATCGGTACGCGCCGGCCGGACTGTGTCACCTGATTCTGGAGGTGCTCGCCTACGCCGCGGACGAGGCCGAGGATCTGGGTGCGGGCCGGGCGGTCGTCGAATTTCACCCGGACGGTTCGGTTTCGGTGGCGGACGACGGTCGCGGGACGCAGATGGCGGTCGGCGACGACGGGCGGCCGGTGCGGAAGCCGGTGATGGCGACGAAAGACTTCCAGTACTTCGATTTTCCGCCTGCCACTCCCCTCCCGGACGGGCATCCGCGGTACGGGATGTCGGTGGTCGCGGCGTTGAGCGAGTGGCTGGTGCACACGAATCGCCGTGCGGAGGGGGCGTGGACGCAGCGGTATCGCCACGGCGTCCCGGTTGACGATCTGGTTGCGGTGCCTGCGGATGGCACTACCGGGACGACCGTTCGTTTCCTCCCTGCCGCTGGTCTCGACAACGGCGTTTCGGCGGAGTCGGTGCAGCCGTTGGCGGAGCGGTTGAGCGAGGCGCTGGCGGTCGAGGTTTAGTCCACTCCCCTGGGCGGTCCTTGGCTGATGCGGCGCAGGGTGGGTTCGAGGCGGTCGAGGTCGCTGGTGGTGATCAGCTGCCGTTCGTCCCACCAGGTCGCGCCGGCTTCGGCGAGCGGGGCGATCAGGTCGCGGGCTCGGGCCGGGTCGCCCGGGGTGCGGCCGCCGACGACGAATTCGAACTTCTCCCCCGCGCCGTGTTTTCGGGCGTAGGACACGACATCGCGGACGTCTTCCGCTGCCGGGACGACGCCGTGGGTGGCGTTTGTGAACAGCGGGGCGATGCCGTCCCAGCGCGCGGCGCGGCGGACGGGTCGGCGGTTGGGCCAGACGGCGGCGAGCCAGACGGGCGGGCGCGGCTGCTGGACGGTGGCGGGCAGGAGGGTGACGTCGCGGGCTTGGTAGTGCTTGCCGTCGTGGTTGACGGGGTTTCCGGACCAGTACTGGTCGAGAAGGCCGAGGCTTTCGTCGAGATGCTCGGCCAGCAGGACCGGGTCGGTGGGTTCGCCGAAGCTGCCGAATTCGTCCTGGATCGGTCCGCCGAGGCCGGCGCCGAAGATGACCCGTCCGCCGCTGAGGGCGTCGAGGGTGGCGACCTGGCGGGCGAGGTGCTCGGGACGGCGGCGGGGCACCGCGGTGACCAGCGTGCCGAGCTTGAGGGTGGAGGTCGCGAGCGCGGCCGCGGTCAGCAGCATCCAGGGATCGCCGAACGGCTGGCCGCGGCGTTTGTCCTTGTCGTGGACGACGTGGTCCCAGAGGAACAGCGCGTCCCAGCCTTCTTGTTCGGCCGCCGCGGCCACTCTCGCGACGGTCCGGGCGTCGGCGAAATCGCCGAAGTTCGGGATGTTGACCGAGAAGCGCATACCGGGCATGGTCCTGGCGAGAGAGGTGGTACGGCAAGCGAATAACCGGCCCGTCACGGAATTCTCGCTACGCTGTACCGGCGTGCAGGTGGCAGCCGAAACCTTCGCCTTCCGTGCTGATCGCGACGAGCGCGAGTCCGGCGCTCTCGGTGCGGGCCGCGCGGGAAACCTGGACGGATCCCCGCTCCGCCCGCATCCGCTTCAGGCGCGGCTGTCGGGGCGCTTGCGCGCCGGTCGGCGCGGGGTGGCCGGGTCGAAGTCCCGCCACAGCACCAGCGTGTCACGTCCTTGACGGGGGCGCGGTGCCTTGCTCCGGACGTAAGAACGCGCCCGAAGCCTCCGCTCCCGGTCGAGCCAGGTCAAGAACCCGCCCGGAATCAAGCACAACGACGGCACGAAGCTGAACACCATCGCCACGGTGAGCCCCCATGGGTCGTTGGCCAGGTCGCTGGTGCGCAGCCGGTCGGGGTCTGCCGGGTCGTACATCACGGTGACCGTGTCCCCGACCCGCGGAACGGGCTCGCTCGATGTCCTGCTGAGCACCCGTACCCGGTCGTCGCCGTCCACCATGAAACGCACATGAACGAAGCCGGACCGCGAGGGGCGATCGCCGTTGACCACGACGACCGTGCCCTGCACCCGAACTCCGCTGGCAGCAAGGTCGTCCGCGCGGTTTTGCAGGAAGACCCCGCTCGAAACGAACACGCTGAACAGCACGATGCCGGAGACCGCCATGAGCACGCCCACTCGCCGACGGCGAACGGCCAGTCTCGCCGTCTCGAACCGGCCAGCGTCTTCCGCGCCGACCCGTCCCCCTGCCGTCCCGAACCGGAGAAAGTCTTCCACGCCGTCCCCCGCCCGCGGCCCGCGTCTACAGCGGCTTTCGCACCTTCGGCCAAGCGTAGGGCTGCTCCATACCCTGGTGGAAGACCGTCGGTGGCGTGCCGTTCCGGCCGCGCCGCCGGGGAGAGGTGCTTGACCCTGCCCATCGTGGGATGCGAGCCGCACCGTTGACGCAAGTTGTGAATCGGTGGTTCACTTCTTGCCGTGGCTTACCGCAGAACGCCCAAGGTCCAGGAGCGCCTCGACGCGCTCCGGGACAGCATCCTCGACGCCACCGTGCAGCAGCTGGCCGAGCACGGCTACTCGGGCTGCTCGGTTGCCGCCGTCGCCGAGCGGGCGGGTGTTGCCGTGGGCACGGTGTACCGGCACTTCCCCACCAAGGCCGACCTCGTCGTGCGGGTCTTCCGGCAGGTCGTCTCCCGCGAGGTCGAGGCGGTGCGTTCAGCGGCAGCTGGACCGGCCGATCCCGTGGCCCGCGTCGTGGCGGTGTTCGAGACGTTCGCGGTGCGGGCGTTGAAAGCCCCGAGGCTTGCGTACGCCCTGTTGGCGGAGCCCGTGGACGCGGTGATCGACGCGGAGCGGCTCGAATTCCGGCGGGTGTTCCGGGACGTCGTGGCCGAGCACGTCGCCGAAGGCGTACGGGCCGGGGTGTTGCCCGCGCAGGACGCCGCGGCGAGTGCGGCGGCGTTGGTCGGCGCCGCGGCGGAAGTCTTGATCGGCCCGCTGACCAGCGGCGGGTCGGCGGAGGTCAGCGAGTTGAGCACGTTCGTCGTGCGGTCACTGGGAGGTTCGGATGCCCGCAACGCATGAGGTCGTCAATCAGGTTCCGCCGCTGGAGCACGACGTCGCCGCCGATCCGGCGCTGGCGGAGGCGGTCGGGCGCACGGAGGCGTCGTGGGTGGTCGACGAGCTGCACGAGCTGGGGCGGCTGGCGGGCAGCGAGCAGGTGCGGGAGTGGAGCCGGCTGGTCAACGAGAACGAGCCGGTGCTGCGCACGCACGACCGGTTCGGCCACCGGATCGACGAGGTCGAGTTCCATCCGCATTGGCACGACCTGATGAGCGTCGCGGTGTCGCACGGGCTGCAGGCCGCGCCGTGGCGGGACGAGCGGCCGGGGGCGCACGCGGCGCGGGCGGCGAAGTTCTATGTCTGGAGCCAGTCCGAGGCCGGGCACACCTGCCCGATTTCCATGACGTACGCGGCGGTTCCGGCGTTGCGCGCGAATCCTGAGCTGACCGAGAAGTACGAGCCGCTGCTGGCGTCGACCGAGTACGACTTCGGGTTGCGCGAGCCGACCGCGAAACGCGGCCTGATCGCGGGCATGTCGATGACCGAGAAGCAGGGCGGTTCGGACGTCCGCGCGAACACCACCGCGGCGCGGCCCGCGGGCGACGGGACTTACCGGCTGGTCGGGCACAAGTGGTTCACGAGCGCGCCGATGTCGGACATGTTCCTGACGCTCGCGCAGGCCCCCGGCGGGCTGTCGTGCTTCCTGCTCCCCCGCGTTCTCCCGGACGGCAGCCGGAACCCGATCCGGTTGCAGCGCTTGAAGGACAAGCTCGGCAACCGGTCGAACGCGTCGTCGGAGATCGAGTACGACGACGCGGTGGGCTGGCTCGTCGGCGAAGAGGGCCGCGGGGTCCGGACGATCATCGAAATGGTCAACAACACCCGGCTCGACTGCGCGCTCGGCAGTTCGTCGGGCATGCGGCTGGGCGCGGTGCGCGCCGTGCATCACGCGACACACCGGCACGCGTTCGGCAAGGCGCTCGTGGACCAGCCGTTGATGGCGAATGTGCTGGCAGACCTGGTGATCGAGGCGGAAGCGGCGGTGGCGGCGTCGATGCGGCTCGCGGCCGCGGGCGACCGGCGCGACGACGAGCAGGAGCAGGCGTTCCGTCGTCTCGGGCTCGCGGTGACCAAGTACTGGGTCTGCAAGCGGGCTCCGATGCACGCGGCCGAGGCGCTGGAATGCTTTGGCGGCAACGGGTATGTCGAGGAATCGGGCATGCCGCGGCTGTACCGCGAAGCTCCGCTGATGTCGATCTGGGAGGGCTCGGGCAACGTCGCCGCGCTCGACGCGTTGCGCGCGATGGGACGGCAGCCGGAGTCCGTGGCGGCTTTCTTCGCCGAGGTGGAGCAGGCTGCGGGCGGGGACGCGCGCCTCGACGACGCGGTCGACCGGCTCAAGAAGGATCTGTCCGATGTGGACGATCTGGAGTTCAGGGCACGGCGGGTCGTCGAGTCGATGGCGTTGGTGCTGCAGGGTTCGCTGCTCGTGCGGCACGCGCCGCGCGCGGTGGCGGACGCGTTCTGCGGCACGCGGTTCGGCGGCGACTGGGGCTTGGCTTTCGGCACTTTGCCCGCTGGAACCGACACTTCCGCGATCATCGCCCGCGCCCGCGTCTAGTCCGCGTGTTTCGCCGGACAGGGCCTGGCGGCGAGGGCTACTGTCCCTGCCCGTGACCGAACCTGTTTACGTAACCGAGACGCGGACCGCGTACGACACTGTCGCCGAGTCGTACGCCGAAATGCTGAAGGATTTCCTCGAGTCGAGCACGTGGGACCGGACGATGCTCGGCGCGTTCGCGGAGCTGACCGGCGAGGGCCCGGTGGGCGATCTGGGCTGCGGCCCCGGCCGTCTCACCGGGTACGTCGCTTCGCTGGGGCTGGACGTTTTCGGCGTCGACCTCTCCCCCGCGATGGTCGAGGTCGCCCGCCGGACGCATCCGCACCTGCGCTTCGAGGTCGGCTCGCTGGCCGCGCTCGACCTCGCCGACGGCTCGCTCGCCGGGGCGCTCGCGTGGTATTCGCTGATCCACACGCCGCCGGAGGAGCTTCCGGTGGTGGCCAAGGAACTCGCGCGGGTGCTGCGGCCCGGCGGCTGGCTGCTGACCGCGTTCCAGGTGGGCGACAACCATCGTCGCCGCATCGAGAACGCCTACGGGCACGACATCGCGGCCGACGCGTACCGGCTCGACCCGGACTTCGTCGCGCAGCTGCTCGCCGACGCCGGGTTCGTGGTGGACGCGCGTCTGGTGCGCGAGCCGGGACCGAGCTTCGAAGCGACCCAGCAGGCGTACTTGATGGCCCGCAAGGAGGGCTGAGGAAAGTCCACTGGGGACGGAAGGGGGCAGGGACTTCTCCCTGTCCCCTTCAACATATAGCGCACCCCGGGGCTTGCGGCAAGGCCCGGGTGGTGCTCCACAATCGTCCGCCGGAGCCACTGCCTGCGGAAATGCCGCGGGCGGAAACCGGCTCCGGTACAGGGGACGAGAAGTTCATGACGGACGTGATCGTGGTGGGGGCCGGGCCGGCGGGCGTGCTGCTGGCCGCGGAGCTGCGGCTGCACGGGGTGCGCGTGGTCGTGCTGGAGAAGGAGGCGGAACCGCCGAAGTTCGTGCGCGCGCTGGGGATGCACTCGCGCAGCATGGAGGTGCTGGATCAGCGGGGGATGCTGGAGCCGTTCCTCGCCGAGGGTTCGACGCACCCGGTCGGGGGTTTCTTCGCGGGGATCGCGCGGCCCGCGCCGGAGCGGCTCGACACCTCGCATCCGTACGTGCTGGGGCTTCCGCAGCCCATCACCGACCGGCTGCTCGCCGAGCACGCGGTCAAGGCGGGCGCGGAGATCCGGCGCGGGTGCGAGGTCGTCGGGCTGAGCCAGGACGACGACGGGGTGACCGTCTCGCTGGCCGACGGCGGCGAACTGCGGGCGCGCTACCTCGTCGGCTGCGACGGCGGGCGGAGCACGGTGCGCAAGGCGCTCGGTGTCGCGTTCCCGGGCGAGCCCGCGCGGCGCGAGATTCTGCTGGGCGAGATGGAGGCGACCGCGGATCCCGCCGAAGTCGCCGCGCTGGTAATGGAAATCCGCAAGACCCAGCTGTGGTTCGGGGTCGGGCCGCTCCGCGACGGGATGTTCCGCGTGGTCGTGCCCGCCGCGGGCGTGGTCGAGGACCGGGAGGCGCGGACGCCGACGCTGGACGAGGTCAAACACCAGCTGCGGGAGTACGCCGGGACGGACTTCGGCGTCCACTCCCCTCGCTGGCTCTCGCGGTTCGGGGACGCGACCCGGCAGGCCGAGCACTACCGCGTCGGCCGCGTGCTGCTGGCAGGCGACGCGGCGCACGTCCACCCGCCGCTGGGCGGGCAGGGGCTCAACCTCGGCCTCCAGGACGCGTTCAACCTCGGCTGGAAACTCGCGGCCGAGGTCAACGGCTGGGCTCCGGAGGGACTGCTGGACACCTACGAGGCCGAACGGCATCCGGTCGCGGACGCCGTGCTGGACAACGTCCGCGCGCAGGCCGTGGTGATGTCGCCCGATCCCGACGGGCGCGCGATGCGGCGGCTGATGACGGAGCTGATGGCTTTCGAGGAGGTCAACCGGCTGCTGCTGGAGAAGGTGCTGGCGCTCGACATCCGTTACGACTTCGGCGAGGGGCATCCGCTGCTCGGGCGGCGGATGCCGGACCTGGCGCTCAAGCGCGGGCGGCTGTACGAGCTGATGCACCAGGGCCGCGGGCTGCTGCTGGACCAGAACGGGCGGCTGTCGGCGGAGGGCTGGGCGGACCGGGTCGACCGCGTCGTGGACGTGAGCGAGGACCTCGACGTCCCGGCCGTGCTGCTGCGGCCGGACGGGCACGTGGTCTGGACCGGCGAGGATCAGCGGGAACTGGAGACGCGCCTGTTGCATTGGTTCGGCGCGCGGCGATGAGGACGTAGCAGGGCCCGAGCGGGCTTCCCGGCTTCGCTGGGGGTGTTGGGAAACCCGCTCGGGCGGCGGTCAGGGATGCACCGGACCGCCCCAGCAGTCCTGTTTGCCCAGTCGCACGGACGTGTTGGTGTAGACGCCGTCGGCGATGGTGTCGCCCATGATCGACCGCTGGTCCGACGGGCGCGGCCACTGGTAGCACCAGTGCTGGGCGAAATACCCGCCCGCGGCCTGGATCGGGTCGAAGTCGCAGATGCCGTCGGTCTGGATGCAGTAGCGGATGGACCGGACACCGTCGAAGTCCGGGCGGCCCGCGCCGAACGACACGTATCCGCCGAACGGCGATGGCAGTCCGGTGCCCGGCGGGAGCGTCGAGCTGATCCCGGTTCCGGCCGGGCCGGGCGGCTGCATCGGGTCGGCGAAGAGTTTCGCGCTGAACTTCGCCTTGTCGACGCCGAGCTGGCCGTCGGCGATGTCGTTGAGCACCATGTTCGCGACGATCGCGCCCTGGGAGTAGCCGACGACGGTGAATTCGGCGTTCGGGTTCTCCCGGTAGGCGTCCTGGACGACCTGGCGGCCTCGGTCGTGTCCGATCTTGACGCTCTGGTCCATCGGGGTCTGGTCGCAGTTCGGGGCGCCGGCGGCTCCGGCTGGATAGTCCACGACCCGCGCGATCCCGCCCCGCAGCCACTCCGGATGGTAGACCGACGCCTTCCCGTCACAGGTGCCGCCGATCAGGATGTAGTAGTGCGCGCCGTCGGCGGACGCCGGTGCCGCGCTGGCGAATCCCGCGCCGAGCGTGGCGACGACAGCGCCGATCAGCGCGATCCTCCTGGCTTTCTTCACAATCGGGTCCCCTCCGCGTCGAATGGTCAGCAGGTTACTGAACGCATTCGGAAAGCTACGGAGAAGCTATGAAATCCTGCTGAAAGCATGATCGCCGCGCGGGCCGGGGTGTCCGCCGATACCGCAGGTCAGGACGCACAGCCACCGGAGACGAGTCCACCGGATCGAGTGACCGGGCCCCGGTGACTGTGCGCGAGGGTTCAGCGGACGCGAGGCGTGAACTCCGCGAGATCCGGCAACGGCGGCACCTCCCGTGCATACGCGTCCGCGGCCAGCACTCCCGTGGTGACCCGGGTGGCCGTGCGGCGGCCGAGTTCGTCGAGGATTTCCTGTTCGGTCCGGCCGCGCGCGAGCAGCAGCAGGAACGGGTCGGCGTCGAGCAGCCACGCGACCTGGAACGACAGCGCGGCGGCGTGCCGGCACGGGAGCTCCCAGCCGGGGCAGTCGCAGTCCGGGTCCAGGTCGCCGATGCCGGGCAGCAGCGGGACGACCTCGGCCAGCTCCGGCGGCAGATGCCGGTCGAGCAGCGCGGCGAGGTGCCCGGAGTGGTCGGCGGCGCGGTCGAGCAGCAGCTCCCAGTCCGTTGTGGACAGTTCGGCCAGGTGGACGCCCGTGCGGTACGGGCCGTCGTCGGCGTCCTCGGTGGTCGCGGTGACGAGGCCTGGGCTGACCGTGATCGGGCCGACCAGTCCGGCCGCGGCGTAGCTCCGGCCCTTCTTCAGCTGCCGCAGGTCGAGCGCGGTGTCCTCCATCGCCTGCAGCCACGCGCGGCCCCACCAGGTGCGGGCGAACGGGCCGCGGCCGGGGCGGGCGGGGAACGCGGGGAATCCGCGGACCCGGTCGGTCATCGCTGCCTCCGGAGGGTCACGAGCTCGGCCAGTTCGTCGTCGGTGAGTTCGGTGAGCGCGGCCTCGCCCGAGGCGAGCACCGCGTCGGCGAGCGCGCGTTTCTCCCGCAGCATCACCGCGATCCGGTCCTCGACCGTGCCTTCCGCGACCAGCCGGTGGACCTGCACCGGCCGGGTCTGCCCGATCCGGTACGCGCGGTCGGTCGCCTGGTCCTCGACCGCCGGGTTCCACCACCGGTCGTAGTGCACGACGTGATCGGCGCGCGTGAGGGTGAGCCCGGTGCCCGCGGCTTTGAGCGACAACAGGAACACCGGCACGTCGCCGTTCTGGAAGCCGCGCACCAGCTCCTCGCGCCGGGCGACCGGGGTGCCGCCGTGCAGCAGCCGCGACGGGATGCCGCGCGCGGCGAGGTGCCGTTCCAGCAGCCGTGCCATCACGACGTACTGGGTGAACACCAGCACCGCGCCGTCCTCGGCGAGGATCGTGTCGAGCAGTTCGTCGAGCAGCTCGAGCTTCCCGGACCGGCCGGAAAGCGTGCTGTCGTCGGGCTCGCCGAGGTACTGCGCGGGGTGGTTGCAGATCTGCTTGAGCGCGGTGAGCAGCTTGACGACCCGGCCGCGGCGGGCCATGCCGTCGCTCGCGGAGATGTCCGCCATCAGCTCGCGCACGGTGGCCTCGTACAGCGACGCCTGCTCGGTCGTGAGCGACACCGGCCGGTCGGTCTCGGTCTTGGCGGGCAGCTCGGGCGCGATGCCCGGGTCGGATTTGCGGCGGCGCAGCAGGAACGGCCGCAGCAGCCGGGACAACTGCCCGGCGACCGCCGGGTCCGCCCCGGATTCGACCGGCTTCCCCCAGCGGCGGCGGAAATCGGCGAGCGGGCCGAGCAGACCCGGCGTGGTCCAGTCGAGGATCGCCCACAGTTCGGTGAGCGTGTTCTCCACCGGCGTGCCGGTGAGCGCGACCTTCGCCGCGGAAGGCAGCAGCCGCAACGCTTTCGCCGTGTCGGAGCGGTGGTTCTTCACGTGCTGCGCCTCGTCGGCGACCAGCAGATCCCAGCTCACCTCGGCCAGCGGCGCGGGGTCGGTGCGCAGCGTGCCGTAGGTGGTGAGGACGAAGCCGCCGTCGAGCTCGTCCAGCGACCGCGAGGCGCCGTGGAACCGGCGCACCGGGACCCCGGGCGCGAACCGGCGGATCTCGGTTTCCCACGTGCCCAGCAGCGAAGCCGGGCACACCACCAGCGTCGGACCGGCGCTCCGGTGCAGATGCAGGGCGATGAGCGTGACGGTTTTGCCGAGCCCCATGTCGTCGGCGAGACAGCCACCGAGACCCAGCCCGGTGACGGTGTCGAGCCAGTGCAAGCCGCGCAGCTGATAATCGCGCAGGGTCGCCGCCAGCCCCGCCGGCTGCGGCACCGGCTCGGGATCGGCCGACAGCCGCGCGCGCAGGTCTTCCAGCCAGCCGTCGGCGCGGACGTCGACCAGCTCGCCGTCGACCTCGGTGCGGCCGGTGAGCGCGACGCCGAGCGCCTCGATCGCGGTCAACGGCTTGAGCGTGCGATCACGGGCGCGGTCGGCGGTGGTGCGGTCCAGCAGCACCCACCGGTCCCGCAGCCGGACGACCGGACGCTGCGCCTCGGCGAGCGCGTCGAGTTCCGCGACGCTCAGCTCGCTGTCGCCCAGCGCGAGCTGCCAGTCGAACTGCAGCACCCGGTCGCCGCCGAAGAACGACCGCGCGTCGGACGGCGCGTCGCCCGGCCGGACGACCGCGCACGCGGCCAGCCCGGTCAGCTCCGCGGGCCAGTGCACCGCCAATTCGGCGGCGTCGAGCGCGCCGGCGAGCAGCTCGGCGATCTCGCGGTCTCCCAATGCGACCGCCGACGGAACCGCCGCCGAAAGCAGCGGAGCCAGCGCGGGCCACACCTCCGCTCCGTGCCGCAACGCCAGCAGGACCTCGTGTCGTGCCTCCTGGCTTCCGGTGCGCCACAGCTCTTCCGCGTCGACCAGCGGCTCGGTCCCGCCGTGCACCTGGACCACGGCGCGGAACCGGCCGCCCGCCAGATCGTCGGACTCGATCCGCAGCGAGACGCGCAGCGCGGGCTCCACTCCGGCGACGTCGCCGAGGAACCGCATCAGCAGCGGATACGGCTCCGGCAACCGCGCCGGGTCGCCAGGGATCGGAGTCGCGTGGGCGCGGGGAGGCATCGCTTCGGCAAGGCGGCGCAGCCAGGCTTCCTCGGCCGGGTCGAGCGGTCCGGTCCACCCGGCCGAGGCGAGCCGTTCCGCGGCTTCGGCGGCCAGCGCCCAGAACCGCGCGGACGGATCCGTGAGCGCGCGCAGCACCGGCACCGCCTCCGCGGTCGGCAACCGCAGCGCGGGCACCGTGCGCACCCCGTCCGGCAGCACGACCTCGACCGTGCCGGGCGCCCCGGGACCGTCCGGCTCCGCGCCGTCCGGTCTCCAGAACACGGTCCGGCCCGGCTCCACCACTACAGAATTCAGTGCTCCGCCCTCCCCTGGCTGGCCTGTCCGGGATAGTCTACCGGAAAACTCTGTACTGCGTACAAGGAGCGAAATGGACATCGAGGAGCCGGGCGATCCGCGGCGGACCATCGAACTGCTGTGGGGCGTGCCCGGTCCCCCGCGCCGCGGCCCGAAACCGAAGCTGTCGGTCGAGCACGTCGTGGCGGCCGGGATCCGGGTCGCGGACGCGGACGGGCTCGACGCGGTCACGATGCGCCGGATCGCCGACGAGCTGGGCGTCGCGACGATGTCGCTCTACACCTACGTGCCGGGCCGCGAGGAACTGCTGGAGCTGATGCTCGACCACGCGCACGGCGAACTCCCCGGCGAGCTGCCGGAAGGCTGGCGGGCCGGGCTCGCCGCGGTCGCCGAGGACCTGTGGCGGCTCTACCACCGGCATCCGTGGCTGCTGGAGATCCGCGTCGGCCGCCCGACGCTGGGCCCGCACAGCTTCGCCAAATACGAGCGCGAACTGGCCGCGATGGACGAACTCGACCTCGACGACGTCCAGCTCGACGCGATCGTCAGCCTGCTCAACGGACTGGTCGCGGGCGCGGCGCGCGGTTCGGTGGACGCGACCCGCGCCGCGCGGCGCAGCGGCATGACCGACTTCGACTGGTGGAACCGCTCCGCGCCGGTGCTGGCCGAGATCCCGGCGGCGGATCCGGTGCACTTCCCGCGCGCGAGCCGCGTCGGCACCACCGCCGGGCAGACCTACGGCGGGTCGTCGGATCCCGAGCACCACTTCCGGTTCGGGCTCGGCCGCATCCTCGACGGGATCGGACAGCTAGCCGGAGCCTGATCGCGCGAAATTGTCGGTGGCCCGGTTTACCGTTCGGAGAGTGTCGGCGGAACTGGTCCGCCGACCAGCACGAGAAGGGAGTGCGCGGTGACCGGGCAGCACGACGTGGTCGAAGCCGCTGTCGCGCAGGCGTTCCGCGACGAGTGGGGCTCGGTCGTGGCCACGCTGATCCGCGTCACCGGCGACTGGGACCTGGCCGAGGAATGCGCGCAGGACGCGTTCGCGCTCGCCGTGCGGACCTGGCCGCGCGACGGCGTTCCGGACCGTCCCGGGGCGTGGCTCACCACCGCGGCGCGCAACCGTGCCGTCGACCGGCTCCGGCGAGCTGTGGCGGGACAGGACAAACTCCGGGAGGCCGCGCGGCTGGCGGTCGCGGACGAACCGGCCGCTGTCCACAGTGGAGCCAGCGGAGTGGAAGACGACCGGCTCCGGCTCATCTTCACCTGCTGCCACCCCGCGCTCGCCTTCGAAGCGCAGGTCGCGCTCGCGCTGCGGACCCTGGCCGGACTCAGCACCGCGGAGATCGCCCGCGCGTTCCTGGTGTCCGAATCGACGATGTCGCAGCGCCTCGTGCGGGTGAAACGCAAGATCCGCGCCGCCGGGATCCCGTACCGGGTGCCGCCCGCCCATCTGCTGCCCGAACGCACCGCCGCGGTGCTCGGCGTGCTGTACCTGTTGTTCAACGAGGGCTACGCGGCCAGCGAGGGCGACGATCTCCAGCGCCCCGACCTGGCGGGCGAAGCCATCCGGCTGGCCCGGCTGCTGTGCACCCTGATGCCGGACGAACCCGAAGCCACCGGCCTGCTCGCGCTCCTCCTGCTGCAACACGCCCGCCGCGGCACGCGAAACCGGCCCGACGGCGAGCTGATCCCGCTCGACGAACAAGACCGGAGCGGGTGGGACACCACCGCGATCGCCGAGGGAACCGCGTTGCTCGAGGGAGCGTTGCGCCGACGCAGTCCCGGTCCGTACCAGGTGCAGGCCGCGATCGCCGCGTGCCATGCCACCGCCGCGCGCGCCGAGGACACCGACTGGGCGCAGATCGCCGGGCTCTACCTCCAGCTGCGGCGGTTCCGGCCGGGGCCGGTGGTCGAGCTGAACCGCGCGGTCGCGGTCGGGATGGCCGCCGGACCGGAAGCCGGGCTCGCCCTCGCCGACCGGCTGACCGGGCAGCTGGCGGACTACCACCTGCTGCCCGCCACCCGCGCGGACTTCCTCCGCCGTCTCGGCCGCACCGAAGAAGCCCAGGTCGCGTACGCCGAAGCGCTCGCGTTGGCCCGCACCGGAGCCGAACGCAGCTACCTCCGGAGAAGACTTTCGGAAATTTCTTCGCCCGAGGTGTCTGTCTCGGCCTCTTCCGTTCGTCGGGAAGGCAAACCGACCCCGGAAGGACAGCCATGATCACCAAAACCCTTCGCGTGCCCGGCGCGGAACTCCGCTGCGACGTCGCAGGCTCCGGACCGCTGCTGCTCCTGGTGCCCGGCGGGCCCGCGGACGCCACCGCGTTCGCCGCGCTGCGCCCGTTCCTCGCCGACCGCTACACCGTCGTCACCTTCGACCCGCGCGGCATCTCGCGCAGCCGCACCACCGAACTCGACGACGACCTGGTCGGCCAGCACGCCGAGGACGTGCAGCGGCTGCTCGCCGAACTGGACGGCGGACCGGTCTCCGTGCTGGCCAACAGCGGCGGCGCGATCACCATGCTCGAACACGCCACCCGCTACCCCGCCGCGGTGCGAACGCTCGTCGCGCACGAACCGCCGGTCAGCCGCTATCTCGGCGAACTGCTGGCCGACTTCCCGGACATCCCGGCGATCTACCGGGAGCAGGGCATCGACGCGGCCCTGGGCGCGTTCATGGCCGCGAGCGGATTCGAGATCCCGCCGCCGCCCGAGCACCCCACCGCCGAGGAAATCGAGCAGGGCAAGCAGATGCGCGGCAACTTCGAGGTCTTCTTCGGCAAGCTGATGGGCGCGATCGGCGCGTGGGAACCCGACCTCGAAGCGCTCGCCGCCGCGGACACCCGGATCGTCGTCGCGGTGGGCGACGCGATCGGCACCCCGGCGTACGAGGCAGGCGTCGGACTGGCCCGCGCGCTCGGCAGCGAACCTGTCCGGTTCCCCGGAGACCACGCCGGATTCGCCGTCGAACCCGAGGCATTCGCCGCTCGCCTCGCCGAAACTCTCACCGAGGAGAACTCGTGCGCTACCTCCTGATGATCGCCGGGTCCGAAGCGCCCACCGAGGAACAGCTCGCGATCGGCTGCGGCGGCTGGTCCGAGGACCTCGTGGAACGCGGCATCCTCGTCGGCGGCGGAGGCCTGCACCCGCCCGCGACGGCCACCACGGTGCGCATGCGCGACGGCGACGTCCTGCTCAGCGACGGGCCGTTCGCCGAGACCAAGGACCAGATCGGCGGCTACGCGGTGCTCGAATGCGCCGACCTCGACGAGGCCGTCGAGCATGCGTCCCGCCATCCGGCCGCCGCATACGGAACGATCGAAGTACGCCCGCTCCTCGGCTGAGGCCGGAGCCCCGAACCGAAAGGAACCCCATGCCCTCCATCGTGGACAGAAACGAGCAGCGCTACGTCGGCTACCGCGCGACAGTCGGATTCGACGGCATGGCCGAGGTCGCGCACCGGATCGCCGCGATCGTCGGCGCGCTCGCCGAACGCGGCCTCGAACCCGCCTGCGCGCCGTTCTTCCGTTATCTGGTGCTCGGCACGGACATGGAGACCGTCACCGTCGAGGTCGGAGTCCCGGTCACGGACGCCGTCGACCTCGGCGACGAGTACTTCAACGCCGTGCTGCCCGCCGGGAAATACGCCCAGGCCACCCACCACGGCGCGCCGAGCGGCCTCTTCGCGGCCACCGCCGACCTGCTCGCCTGGGGCGAGAAGGAGGACGTTCGCTGGGACCGCACCGTCGAGGCCGACGGCGAGCACTGGACCGCCCGGCTCGAGATCTACCGCACGAACCCGCAGGCGGAGCCGGACCCGAACAACTGGGACACCGACCTCTGCTTCCGGCTCGCGGACTGACCGGCCGGTGGCCCGGAGTCACGCGCTCCGGGTCACCAAAGCGCCCACGAGACACCCGAACCCGGCCGCCGACGCCACCGTCCGCACCGTGTTCCACCGCACCCACGGCTCCTCGAACAGGGCCCGCAGCGCGGCGAAGTCGGCCGTGTCCGCGGCGAGGGCGTTGTTCATCGGCACGTTGATCGCGCCGGTCACGATCACCATCGCCACCAGCAGCACCGCACCCGCGACGAGCCACGGCAGCCCGCCCCGCGCCCCGCTCGTGAAGTGCAGGACCACCGCCGCGACCGCGAGCAGCGGCGCGCCCAGGAACGACAGCATGAACCAGCCGTTCACGATGACGTCGTTGATCCGGCGCATCGCGGTCACGAACGTGTGGTCGTCGGCCTGGGCGAGGCCCGGCATCACCGACACCGTGTACGCGTAGAACAACCCCGCGATCAGCCCCGCCGCGACCACTGCCGCCACGAGAACCGCCTTCGAAACGATCACCATCGTCTTGCCTTCCGTTTTGTCCCCCAGCACGCCCCCAAGTCAACCCAAAGACCGCGAGACGATCCATCGGTTATCCGCTCGGAACCATGCGCGATCGTCTCAGCAGGAGACCTCCATGCAGCACACCCTTCCGAACGGCGTCACGCTCGGCACCGAGCATTTCGGCGACCCGGCCGCACCGCTGGTCCTGCTCGCCGGCGGCCCCACGATGCTGTCCTGGCCAGACACCTTGTGCGAAGCACTCGCCCGAAGCGGACGGCACGTTGTGCGCTACGACCTCCGCGACGCAGGCGCCTCGACCACTCTCGATCCGAACGCCCCGGCCTACACCCTGCGCGACCTCGCCGCCGACGCCGCCGCCCTCGCCCGAGAACTCGACGACCGGCCCGCACACCTGGCCGGGGTCGGGGTCAGCGGGATGGTCGCCCAAGTCGCCGCCCTCGACCACCCGTCCGCCTTCTCCGCCCTCACGCTGTACGGAACGCGCCCCGTCGCGCCAGGCCCCGTCGACCCCGATCTGCCCGACCACGACGCGAAAGTCATGCACAAAGTCTTCGCACTTCCGATGCCCGACTGGTCAGACCGTGCCGCCGTCGCCGAACGCGCCGCCGTCAGCGCCGAGATTCTCGGCAACGACCCCGACGAGGCCCGAACCGCCGCTGAACGCATCTTCGACCGCGCGGCCAGCACGGAGCCGTTGGTGCAACTGGCGAATCACTTGGGCATGGTGTTCTCCAAACTCGACTGCACACCGCGGTGGCGCGAACGCCTGCCGGAACTCGCGATCCCGACCGTCGTGCTGCACGGCCGCCGAGATGCGTTCTTCCCGGTCGGCAACGGGGAAGCCCTCGCCCGCGAGATCCCCGGCGCGCGGCTGGTAGTCGTGGAGGATGCCGCCAGCGCGATTCCGGACGCTGCCGCCGAGGAGATCGCGGCGGCGATGCTCGCGGTCTGAACGGTCGCCGGTATTCGGGGAAAACGGCAACCAGTTCGCGACCGAGAGACCAGGGCGAGGTCGGTTTCCGACGTGGTGGGCTTGTTCGCGAGCGCGAGCGAACCGGGCACGCGCGGAGGCGCGGCCTGGAATGGCGGGCTTAGGACTGCGGGCGACGCGAACCGCACTTCCGCGCGTGCCGCCCGCAGTGCCGCGATCCCAGCCAGCAGGGCCCCCGGAACCACCGAGCTTTCCCTTGCCGCAGCGCTACTCTCAGCAGCGTGGACCCGCTCACCGCGTTGCTTGAAGGACCCCGTGCGCACGGCGCGTTCCTGCTCCGGTCCGTCCTGCGGCCCCCGTGGTCGTTGCGGATCGAGGACGAAGCGCCGCTGACCGTGCTCGCCGTCGTGCGCGGCGATGCCTGGCTGGTGCCCGACAACGCCGAAGCCGTGCGCCTGGACGCGGGCGACGTCGCCGTCATCCGGGGGCCCGAGCCGTACCTCGTCGCCGACGGGCCGGGGACGCCGCCGCAAGCGGTGATCCGGCCGGGGCAGGAGTGCGTCACCCCGGACGGCGGGCATCTCACCGACCTGACCGAGTTCGGCGTCCGCACCTGGGGCGGCGACGCGGACGGTCCGACGGTGCTGCTCACCGGGACCTACCCGACCGTCGGCGAGGTGTCGCGCCGGTTGCTCGCCGCGGTGCCGAGCGTCGTCACCGCACGCGCCGGAAACAGTCCGGACCCGCTCGTCACGATGCTCGCCGACGAGATCGAGCGCGACGTCCCCGGCCAGGAAGCGGTCCTCGACCGGCTGCTGGACCTCCTGCTCGTCCGCGTCCTGCGCGAATGGCTCGACCACCCGGCCGCGCCCGCCTGGTACCGCGCGCACGGCGACCCGGTGGCCGGGCACGCGCTGCGTCTCCTGCAGGACCGGCCCGAGCATCCGTGGACCGTCGCGGGGCTGGCCAGCGCGACCGGGGTTTCCCGCGCCGCGCTCGCCCGGCGGTTCACCGACGCCGTGGGCGAGCCGCCGATGACGTACCTCGCCACCTGGCGGCTCGCCCTCGCCGCCGATCTCCTGCGGCAGGAACCCGACGCGACGCTCACCGCGATCGCCCGGCAGGTCGGCTACCGCAGCCCCTTCACGCTGAGCACCGCGTTCAAGCGGGAGTACGGCCGCAGTCCGCAGCACTACCGCCTGCGCGAACCCGCCTGAACAGGTCCCGCGAGCTGAACCAGCACGCCGCGGTCAGCGCACGCCGAAAGCAAGATGCCCGGGAAACGCCCGCAGTCGCGGAAAACGCGGTGTGCCAAGGCCCGGCAACACTCGGCTAGATCAGTCCTCTTCCCCGGACATTTTCGCGAACAGGTGCCGCACCTTCTCCGCCGCGCCGTCGGACAGGAACAGCTCCAGGTTGTCCGCCGACATCTGCGCCGCCGGTTCGGCGCGGTCGAACATCGCCTCCTCGAACTTCCGCACGTCGCCGCCTTGAACGAGAACAAGGGCAAGCTCGGCGCCGTCCCGCATCGCGAGGTTCGCGCCCTGTCCGGCGAACGGGGACATCAGGTGCGCCGCGTCCCCGATCAGCGTCACGCCCGGCGTGGGGTCCCATCGCAACCCGACCGGCAGCGCGGTCAGCGGATACACCAGCACCGGCCCGGACGTCGCGTCCAGCAACGCCAGGAACTCCTCCGGCCATCCGGCGTACAACTCCTTCAGCGCGACGCGGGCGCGATCCGGGTCGTCGAACGGGATCCCCGAGGTCTCAACCCAGTCCTCGGCGCAGCGCAGGGTCAGGTGGACGCGGATCGTGCCGTCTCCGTTGCGCTGCGCGGAAAGCGTCTGGTGATCCCCGATCGAGGAAAAGCCGCCGCGCCCGACGAGCGCCGATGCGGCTGGGTAGGCGCGGTCCGCGTCATGGATGACCAGCTCCATCCCGTGCGCGCCGCAGTACGCCGGTTCCGCGTCGGTGAACAGCGGACGGATTCTCGACCGGGCTCCGTCCGCGCCGATGAGGAAATCGCACTCCAGGGTTTCGCCGCCGGACAGATGGACGCGGTGCCGTCCGTCGCCGAGCGGCTCCGCCCGGGTCACCGCGTGTCCCCAATGGACAGTCTCCTCGGGGAGCGCGTCGAGCAGCAGTTTCCGCAGCGCCGGCCGGTCCGCCTCGGGACGGCCCCAGCGCGCTTCGCCCTCGTCCGGGGTGATTTCCTGCCGCAGCAGGGTTCCCGCGGAGTCGTAGAGGACCATGTCCTGGCCCTCGGGACGGGCGATCGCGCGGTAACCGGCCTCGAGACCGGCCTCGCGCAGCGCCCACTGGCCCTCGTCGACCGTCAGGTCCAGCGTGCCGCCCTGCACCCGGGCTTCCGGGCTGGCGTCGCGTTCGCAGACCACGGCGTCGACGCCGTGCGCCCGCAGCACCCGCGCGCAGGTGAGCCCGCCGAGCCCGCCCCCGGCAATGACGATTCGCATGATGACATCCCCTCGATACACCGTATTTACTAAATACACCGTATCGGAAGCGCCCCGGTACTGTCACCCGAAAAGGAGCGAGCATGGACGAACTGGTGTGGGAACGGCCCGAACCGCCGGCGCGCGCGGCGCCGGCGCCGTTGAGCCGCGCCCGCATCGTCGAGACCGCCTGCGCGCTGGCCGACGAAGGCGGGCTCGAAGCAGTGTCGCTGCGCAAGGTCGCGGCCGCGCTCGGCTCCGGGCCGATGCGGCTGTACGGCTACCTCGACACCAAAGAAGAACTGCTCGACCTGATGACCGACGCCGTCTACGGCGAGATCCCGCTGCCGGACCCGGAAACCGAAGGGCTCGCCGCCCTCCGCGCGCTCGCCCACGGCTGCCGCGCGGCCGTCCAGCGACACGAATGGTTCGCGGACCTGATCGGCGGACGGCCCGGGCTCGGCCCGAACGCGCTCGCCTACCTGGAGGCGTCGCTCGCCGCCGCGGCCGGTCCGGGCCCGATCGAGGACGCCATGATCACGGTCTTCACCGTGCACTCCTATGTCACCGGCGCCGTGCGCAGCGAGATCCGCGAGCGGCGGCTCATCAGCGACACCGGCCTCGACGAGGAAAGCTGGCAGCGCGCCGCCGCGCCGTACCTGCAGCGGATGTTCGACTCCGGCCGCTACCCCACCCTCCTCCGCACCGCGCGCGACGCCGTCCACCCCGACGGCGACGCCGTCTTCTCCGCCGGCCTCGACCGGGTGCTCTCCGGACTCTCCCTGAGCTAGTTACCGCTTAAGCGGCAAGATGGGCGCATGAACACCGCCGCGCTGGGCCCGACGACCCGCGTCATGCACGCGATGGAACAGCTGTGGGCCGAAATCCGGCGGCGGCACGCGGACGTTCCCGAAGCGATTCTCGTGCTGGCGTCCGGAACGATGGGCACCGCCACCGAGATCCACGGCCATTTCGCGCGGTCCCGCTGGCACGTCGGCGACGGCGTCGAACCGCGCGCCGAGTTCTTCCTCGGCGCGGAAGGCCTCCGGCGCGGCGCGGCCGAGATCCTCTCCACCACACTGCACGAGGCCGCGCACGGACTCGCCGCCACCCGCGACATCGTCGACGTCAGCGACGGCCGCTACCACAACAAACGCTTCGCCGCGCTCGCCGCCGAACTCGGCCTGCGCGCCGAACAGGCCGACCGGATCGGCTGGTCCGCGACGACCGCCCTCCCCGCGACTCTCAAGGCATACGAAGGAGAACTCTCCCGGCTCGAAGACGCGCTGACCGTGTGGCGACACACCGAACAGGAAGTCGCGCGCCGCGCCGTCGCGGCCCCGTCGAACGATCCCGAAGGGCCGGACGAGGTGGCCGAACCGCTCGCGCCGCCGGTGGTGATCGCTCCGGTCGACGGCCGCGGCGCGCATCGCGGCGGGCCCAACTACGTCGCGGCGATCTGCCGATGCGAACCGCCCCGCCGGATCCGCGCAGCCCGGTCGATCCTGGAACTGGGGCCGATCGCCTGCACGTTGTGCTCCGAACCGTTCATCGAGGCTTGACCGCTGACGCGGCAACACATAGTGCTTGCACTTTGCCATCACTTCGGGATACCGTCGCGCATCACGAACGGAAGGGGGTGCCGCCATGCTCAGCCAGGCGGCGGAGGGCGTGCTGGTCCACCAGAGCGAACTGCTCGAGAACAACGCGATCGTCGTGCAGGGCCGGGAGGGCGTGCTGCTCGTCGATCCCGGGCTCACCGATGACGAACTGACCTGCCTCGCCAACGATCTGCGCGAACTCGGCCAGCCGGTCGCGGCAGGCTTCGCGACGCATCCGGATTGGGATCACGCGCTCTGGCACGCCGAATTCGGCGACGCGCCCCGTTACGGCACCGCCCGGTGTGCGGCCGATCTGCGGGACCTGCTGGCGAAGCCGGACTGGAAAACCCTCATCGCCGAGGGATTGCCGCCGGAGATCGCCGGCGACGTGCCGCTGGACCTGTTCGGCCGCATCACCGGCCTGCCCGCCGGAACCGCCTACGTTCCGTGGGACGGCCCGCGAGCCCGGATCATCGAACATCCGGCTCACTCCCCGGGGCACGCGGCGCTGCTGATCGAGGAACGCGGGGTTCTCGTGGCGGGCGACATGCTTTCCGACGTCCTAGTCCCGATGTTCGACACCGCCGCCGACCCGATCGAGGACTACCTCGCCGGATTGCGGGCGCTCGAAGCCGTGGCGGACGACGTCGAGGTCCTCATCCCCGGCCACGGATCCGTCGGAACCGACCAGATCAGCAGGCGAATCGACCTCGACCGCGCGTACGTACAGGCGCTGCGCGACGGCCGCGAACCCGACGACCCGCGGATCGGCCCGTCGGCCAAGCCAGGCTGGGAGTGGGTCCGGGATCTGCACCAAGGACAAGCCCAGCGGCTCGCCCGGATCAGCGGCGGATGATCAGCCGAGCCACCCGCGGTGCAGCGCCGGAGCGAGTTCGTGCGCGGCGGAATCGCGGATGGCGTTCTCGTCGTGGAGATACCCCTCCGTGGTCGACAACGCGGCGTGCCCGAGGTCGCGCTGCACCTGGCGCGGCGGGACCCCTCGCTCGATCGCGTGCGTCGCGTAGGAGTGGCGCGCCGAATGCGGGTGGACGGTGTCGCACAACGATTGCAGGTGGGTCGCGACGAACCGGGCCTCGGCGGTGTCGTGGAGTTCCCGCAGCCGCGCGGTTTTGGGCGGCTGGCAGAACGTCGCGCACAGCCGCCGCAGCAACGCGGTCACGTGCGAAACGTGCACGCGCGCGCCGGTGCTGGTGACGAAAAGCGGCTCCGCCCGGTTCGCGCCGACCTGCCCGCGCAGCGCCGGGACCTGCGGCGTGACGCGGTCCGCGAGATAGGCGTCGAGCGCGTCCGCCACCGGTGCGGCCAGCGCGACCTCGCGGTCCTTGGATCCCTTGCCGTGCACGCGAAGCACGCCGATGCCGCCCGCGGCCGGCCGCCGGTAGTCGGCCAGGTCGACGCCGACGAGTTCCTCCGCGCGCACCCCGGTGCCGATCAGGATCTCGACCATCGCCCGGTCGCGCGGGCCGTTCCGGCTGTGGTCGACCAGCAGCCAGGCGGCGAGCAGCAACGCGCGGCACGCGTCGAAAGACCAGCGCGCGGTCTGCGACGGGACGCCGGACGGCCGGTTGAGATGCTGCGCGCGCCGGTCGACGAGCGCGGCGGGATTGTGCCCGGCCAAGCCCTCCCGCAGCAGGTACTTGCGGTAGAACGCGGACACCGCCGACAGCATCCGGCCGCGCGTCGCGTCGCGGTATCCGGCCCGCGCCAGCTCGTCCAGCCACTGCTCGACGTGCTCCACCCGGACGTCTGCGAACGACGTGAACCCGTTGCGCAGGCACCACGGCAGCCACGCGAGCGCGTCCGGATCGGTCCGCCGCGCCCGGCCGCGGCGACGGCCCGGGTCCGGCGGCTGGTAGCCGGGCACCCAGTCGAGCGGGATGCCGAGATCGGTCGCGTAGGCGACGCGGGTGTTGACCGACGCGTAGACGCGCAGGAACTCCCCGAACCGCTCCCGCGCGTCCTTGCCCGCTCCCCCGGCATCGGTGAGCGCGAGGGTCATGCGCGCCCGCCCGGATACAGCGCGGCGACCCCGGCGAGCACGAGATCGATCCCGGCGAGGAACTGCTCGCGGTCGTCGTGCTCGCTCATCTGGCCCGCCATCGCCCGGGTGGTCTCGTACTCCTCCGGATCCAATGCCTCCCACGCTTCCGCGGTGGCGGCGAGGAACTCGGCCCGGTCCGCGTCCGGCTCGGTGACCTGGCTGTTCGCCGCGTTCTGCCCGGCCGCGCCCAGGACGTAGTGCATCAGGACCGACGTCGCGGTGAACCAGTGCTCCTCGGGCACGCCGAGCGCGCGGACCCGGCGGCCGAGGCTTTCGAGGATCCGCGGCGTCACCGGTCCGCCGGGGCTGCGGGACAGCTGGAGCAGAAGCTGCGCGGCCAGCCACGGATGCGCGTCGATCGCGGAGAACAGCCCGAGCGCGACCGCGTGCACCTCCTCGCGCGGCGAGCCGGCCGACTCCGCCGCCAGCGCGTCCGCCACCACCGCGTCGGTCGCGGCGACCAGCAGTTCGCCCTTGTTCGCGACGTGCCAGTAGATCGCGCCGGGACCGGTCGCGAGCCGCTCGGTGAGCACCCGGAAGGTCAGGCCGCTCTCGCCGGCCGCGTCCAGCAGTTCCACCGCCGCTTCGACGATGCGCTCCCGAGAGAGTGCCTCCGTGCGCCGCTGTGCCCGGCGCGTCCCCGTAGCCATGGGCCTATCTTGACACATCTGGAGCGCCGTTCCAATATGGAATGGCGTACCAGAACTTCTCTTTCGAAGGAGCCGTGTCATGAACACACCCGTCACGATCGTCGGCGCCGGGCTCGGCGGTCTCACGCTCGCCCGCGTCCTGCACGTCCGCGGAATCCCCGCCGCCGTCTACGAAGCCGAGGCGTCCCCGACCTCGCGCGCCCAGGGCGGCCTGCTCGACATCCACGACTACAACGGTCAGCTCGCCGTCGAAGCCGCCGGGCTGACCGCCGAATTCCGCACCCTGGTCCTGGAGGGGAGACAAGAACTGCGGCTGCTCGACCGGGACGGGACAGTGCTGTTCAAACAACCCGACGACGGCACCGGCGGCCGCCCCGAAGTCCACCGCGGCGAGCTTCGGCAACTGCTGATCGACTCGCTGCCGGAGGGCACCGTCCACTGGGGACACAAGGTCAGCGGCGTGCGCGCCTTGGCCGAGGGCTACGAGGTCACCTTCGCGGACGGAACCACGGTCACCACGAACCTGCTGGTCGGCGCGGACGGTGCCTGGTCGAGGGTCCGGCCGCTGCTGTCCTCGGCGAAGCCGGAGTACAGCGGGGTGTCCTCGGTCGAGACCTTCGTCCACGACTCCGACCGCCGGTTCCCGGCCACGGCCGAGGCCGTCGGCGGCGGGATGCTGCTGGTGCTCGCGCCGGGCCACGGCATCACCGCGCACCGCGAGCGCGACGGGATCCTGCACGCCTACCTCGGGCTGGAACGGTCGCTGGAATGGTTCGACGGCATCGATTTCGCCGACACAGCCGACACAGCCGCTGCGACCGCCCGGATCGCAGCGGAGTACGAGGGCTGGTCGACGGCGTTGACCACACTGATCACCGAAACCAGCACCGCGCCGGTCCTGCGGCCGCACTACGGACTGCCGATCGACCACCGGTGGGAGCGGGTGCCGGGAGTGACCCTGATCGGCGACGCCGCGCACCTCGCCCCGCCCAACGGAGAAGGCGCGAACCTGGCCATGCTCGACGGCGCCGAACTCGGGATCGCGCTCGCCGCCCATCCCGGCGACGTCGAGGCCGCGCTCGCCGAGTACGAGCAGGCGATGTTCCCGCGCAGCGCGGAAACTGCCGCCGAGGGCGCGCACCTGCAACGGCAGATGTTCGGTCCCGACGCACCGCACGGCCTGCTCGCCGAGTTCGTCGCCGGGACCTAGGCCTGCCTGGTCGGTGAAGGGCTCCTTGCGGGAATTAGATTCCCGCAAGGAGCCCTTCACCGACCGCGAACTCACCCGGCCACTGCTTCCCGGAGGGAGGCGGAGAGCGCGCGGGCCTCGTGTTCGGTCATCCGGCCGGTCTCGTACGGCACGCCGTTGACCCACCGCTGCGCCAGCCGGGCGATCCGCTCGCCGTACCGCTGCGCGGTGACCCGGTCGCCAGGCGAACCGGCGTCCTCCGGGCCCAGGTCGGCGTGACTCTGGCTCATCAGCCCCAGCCACGAGCCGAGCCGGTTGACGTCGTCGCGGGTGCCGCCGCTCCAGTTGTTGCCCGGCATGTCGCCCACGCCGATCCACTGCATGCCCAGTTGCGCCGCGAACACCGACAGCTGCTGCAGCACGGCCAGCTTGTCGCCGCTCTGCGACGCGGACATGGTGAACCCGCCGGCCAGCTTGTCCTTCCACGCCTGCGTCGTGAACGGCGTGAACGCGGCCTCCATGAACGCCTTGAACACCGCCGACACGCTGCCCATCAGAGTCGGGCAGCCCAGGACGATCGCGTCGGAACGGTCCAGCAACGCCATGACCTCGCTGTCGTGCCAGCGGCCCGCGGCGACGTCCTCGGCGCGGATGTCGACGAGGTGCACCTCCACGCCCGGCACCTGCCGCGCCCCTTCGGCGAGGTGCTCGGCCAGGAGGCGGGTGTGCCCGTGCACCGAATGGCAGGCGACGGTCACGGTGGCGTGCGGGATGCCGTCAACGGCATTGGCTGTCATGCGAAAACTTCTTCCGGTCGTGGGGAAATCCCCTGCTTGCTCCCCATCTCATCCCGATCGCTGGGTGCCATCAACGCCGTTCTCCAACACCCAGCGATCGGTCACACCGATTGATCGGGCTAGCCTGATCCGGTGGACAGGATCGAGCTGGAAGCGTTCGTCACGGTCGCGGAGGAGCTCCACTTCGGCCGCGCCGCCGAACGCCTGCACCGCGGACAGCCGACCGTCAGCGACGCCGTCCGCCGTCTCGAGAAAACGTTGGGCGGCAAGCTGTTCCACCGCACCAGCCGCCGCGTCTCCCTGACCGATCTCGGCGAAGCGCTCCTGCCCGACGCCCACGCCACCCTCGACCAGCTGCGCCGCTTCCAGCAACGCGGCCGATCCCTGGCCGGTGGCGACCGGGCGCGCACCACGCTCGTCGTCGCCCACGCCGAATACACCGCGCACCAGGTGCTGATGCGCTGCCTGCCGCAGCTGCGCGAGCGGTTCCCGGACGTCACGATCGTGCCGGAGCCGATGCCGACCACCGCGCAGCTCGCGGCCCTGCGCGCGGAAACCGTCGGGCTCGGCATCGGCTGGGCGACCGGCGGGATCAACGGCGTGCGGGCGAGAGTGCTGTCCGCCGAACGGTTCGTCGCGCTCGTGCCCGCGGCGCATTCCCTTGCCGGACATGCCGAATTGAGCGCCGCCGAGCTGTCGTCGACCGCGCTGCTGACCTGGCCGCACCAGATCAACAGCGGGCTGTGCGACCGGCTGCTGTCCGCGTTCCAGATCAGCGGAGCGGACTTGCGGATCATCCGGACCGCCGACAGCGTGCAGGCGATCGCCGCCCACGTCGCGGCCGGAACGGGCATCGGGATCACCGTCGAGTCGGCCCTGGACCACCAGCCGCCCGGGCTGCGGATCATCCCGCTGACCGGTCCTTCGACGACTGCCGACCAGGTCGTCCTCTTGCCCGAAAAGCCGTCCGAAGTCGCGCTCTCGCTGCGGGATCTGCTGCTGAAGGCCGCTTTGCCGGGTTAAGGACACGCGCCGGACAGGATCCGGCCGTGCAACTCCACCAGCCGTGTGCCGGGATCGACGCCCAGCTCGTTGCGAAGGCGGCGGCTCAACCCGGCGTACCGGCGCAGCGCGTCCGCCTGACGCCCGTGCCGGCACAGCACTGTCATCAGTTGCGCGGCGATCCGCTCGTCCAGCGGATGTTCGGCGGCGTAGTGGTTCAGCGGGCCGAGCAGTTCCGACGACTTGCCTTCCCGCAGGCAGATGTCGAACAGATCCAGCTCCGCCCCGAGCCGCTCGCCGGCGAACCGGGCGCGCAGATCGACCAGCCACCCGGCGTCGACATCGACGAACGGCACGCCCCGGCACAACGACAACGCCGCTTCGTACGACTGTTTCGCCCGCCGCCGATCGCTGCCGGACTTCCGCGCCCGCGCCACCAGCCCGCGGAACCGGCACAGATCGATGTCGTCCTCGTCGACGATCACCACGTATCCGCGGTGCCCGCGCGTCAGAACCAGCCGATCGCTGTCCTGGAACACCGCGCGGAGACGGGAAACGTAGCTGTAGAGCGCGTTGTGCACGCGTGCCGGCGGGGAGCCGTTCCAGACCCGGCTGATCAGCTCGCCGGTCGAGATCTGGACATTCGGCTGGATGAGGAGCGCCGCGAGGAGCCGGCGCTGCCTCGGCGGGCCCAACGCGAGAATCCTTTCGCCGACCCGTATTTCGACCTCTCCGAGAACCCTGACCTCGGTGCCGCTCACGGAACCTCCCTGGGTTGTTTCCGGGATACCAGTCCCGCCGCCGCGGTTTCAAGGTGACGGCAAGGTTTCGACAAGGCGCCCCGGCCACGATGGGCCACGGCCCGGGCAGCGTCGCCCCGCATCGGAGAACGCGCCCGCCGGCTTTCGCCCGCCCCGGCGCGATTCCTTGCTGCCGCGAAAGGAAATCGGGAGGTGAAAGCCCCATGCTGTACCGCCACTGACCCGGCAAGCGCAGTGCGGGCGCGTCGTGGCCGGGCGGCCGCGCCGCGCCCGCTCCGACTCGACCGCGGCGTGCCCGCCCGGGAACCGGAGGACGTCTTGGCACCGCACGACGACCCGTACTACGAGCCGCTCGACCCGCGCGTGCTCGCCGATCCGCACCCGTATTACCGCAGGCTGCGCGAGGCGCATCCGGTGTACTGGCACGGAATGCTGGACTCCTGGGTCGTCACCGGACACGCGGCCGGACGCCAGGTGCTCGCCGACACCGCCCGCTACGCCTCGGACTTCCGCCGCGTCGGGACCGACGTTCCCGCGGCGTCGGTGAACCTGCAGCAGCTCGACCCGCCGGAGCACACCGGGATCCGCCGCCTGCTGGTCTGTGCGCTGCACCAGGTGCCGCAACGCGCGATGGCCGACCGCCTGCGCGCGACCATGACCTCCCGACTGCTCGCGCTCGCCGACGACTGCCCGGCCGACCTGGTGTGGGGCTTCGCCCGCCCCGTCGCGCTCGACACGATCAGCCGCTATCTCGGCGTGCAACGGCCGGACGGCGAGGAGTTCGAGCGTTACTCCAACGCCATCGTGCGCAGCATGGATTCCGGTCTCGACCCGTCCCGGGCGGAGGCCGGGGACCAGGCTCGGGCGCGGCTGAGCGAGCTCGTCGCGGGCTGGCTGGCCGACGACAACCAGACCGGTTTCGTCGCCGCCGCCCGCCGTGCGCGGTACGTCCGTCCCGGCATCTCCGCGGACCTGCTGGCGAACTCGCTCCGAGCGGTCCTGCACGCGGGTTACGAATCGTCCAGCCGCCTGCTCGGCGCGGCTTTGCTGCGCCTGGCGCGCCGGCCGGGCCTGCTGGACCAGTTGTCCGCGCTGGACGGTGCGGACGATCTCGCCGACGAACTGGTCCGTCTCGACGGCTCCGTGCAAGCCGACGGCCGGATCTGCGTCGCCGACGGCGAACTGGGCGGACAGCGCATCCGGCGCGGCGACGTCGTGATCGTGCTGCTGGCCGCCGCCAACCGGGATCCCGCCGTGTTTCCTTGCCCGGACGAGGTGAATCCGCGGCCCCGGCGCGGCCTGCACCTCGGATTCGGCCGCGGCGCGCACTCCTGTCTCGGCGCCGCGCTGGTCGGCCTGCAGCTGCGGACGCTCTTCGACTGCTTGCGGGACAACGGGATCACGCTGACCTTGGCCGGCTGTCCGGCCTGGGAGGACACCGCGACCCTGCGCGGGCTGACGGCGCTGCCGGTCCACGTGTCCATTCGGCGGAAAACCTCGGTGCACTGGCGGTAGGTTGCCGGGAGGGGCGGGTTTCCGAGCAGGGGGCGACAGTGCTGGACGTGCGGGCGTTCGACGTCGACCGGGCAAGCGACGCGGAGTGGGACGAGCTGCACGAACTGCAGTTTTCCGTCTATCGGCTCGAATTCCCGGAACGTCCGGCCTTGACGCGGCAGGAGACGATCTCCGCGTTGCGCGCGCCGCAGGTCCAAGCGGGCGAGCAGCTGGTGTGGACCGCGTACCGGGACGGCCGCCTCGTCGCCAGGGCGATCGTGAACCTGCCCGCCGACGGGAACCGGCATCTCGCCGTCGTGCGGATCCAGGTGCGTCCGGAAGTGCGTCGCCAGGGCATCGGGACGGAGTTTCTGCGGACGGTGGAGGCGATGCTGCGGGACCGCGGCCGGACCCAGGTGGAGGGATGGAATCTCACCCTCGGCGGTCCCGGCGAGCGCTGGGCTCAGCGGCTCGGGTTCCGGTTCGTGCACACCACTGTCCTGCAGATCCTGGAACTGGGCGACGTCGACCGCGGGCGGTGGGAGGTGGCCGTGCCCTCGGGATACCGGCTGGTGCGGTGGATCGGTGCCGCGCCGGACGACCTTGTCGAGGCGTTCGCGAAGGCTCGTGCCGCGATCGGCGACGCGCCGCTCGGCGAGTCCGAGCTGGGCGCGGTGGAGTGGACGGCAGACCGGGTCCGCCGGGTGGAAGCGTCGTATCGCGAGCGGGACATCGAGCACCGGACGGTCGTGGCGGTCGATCCTGGTGGCGAGGTCGTGGGCCTGACGCAGATGGAGGTGCGTCCGCTGATGCGGGAGCGGCTGCGGCAGGGCGACACCGCCGTGCTCGCCGCCCATCGCGGACACCGGCTGGGGCTGGCGATGAAGGCCGCGATGCTGCGGTGGTTCACGGCGGACCGGGTCGACGCGGCGCAGGTCTGGACCGCCACCGGGGCGGGCAACACGCACATGATCGAGGTGAACCACCGGCTGGGGTTCTCGACGGAGCGGGCGTTCAGCGTGGTGAGCCGGTCGCTTTAGGGCGGCTCGCGGCGAGGGGGCGGCTGCCAGCGGTGAGGCCGCTGTCCGTCTCGCCTCAACCCACGCCTCGGGTTCAGGCCCCCGCTTCCGCATCGGCGTCCATCTCGTCCGCCTGAGATCTCCGGCCTGTCCGCCGAACTTCCGCACAGGCGCGCCTACGATCGATGTGCATCGACGGCCGACCCGGGCTCAGCCGCTCGCCAAGACACAAAATTTCGCTCCGGCACCCACCCCCGAGGGCCTTCGCTGGCTCTCCGAGCCGCCTGCGCCACAACCATATTAATAATCTCAGTTATCCATATAGTTCTCCCCTCCTGATCCTTGTCGTGTGTTCCAGTTATGAAAGCAATACCCGGTGTTTGAGTATCGCTACTGAAACTGTAGGCTTGGTTCCACCTGCGGAAAGGGGCATCGATGGAGACGGGTGGGCCGCCGATCCGGCGTGGGAGCCGGGAGGAACGGCGGGAGGCGACCGTGCGCGCGTTGGCCGCCGGGGACGAGGCGGGGTGCGCCTACTGCGGTCAGCCGCTGCCGCCCATCCCCCGCCAGGGCGGGCGGCCGACGCCGTACTGCCCGGCCGACCCCGAGCGGTACGGCAGATGGGGCGCGAAGGTCGTCACGTGCGCGATGCTCGACGAGCAGCGCGAGATCTGGGTGACCGTCTACGGTCCCGACCAGCCGATGACCCTGCTCGACACCCAGGCGCTCGACGAGCAGCTCGGCTCGGCGCTGTCGGCGCTGGGCCCGTTGCACGCGGAGCTGTCCGCGCTGCGCACGCACGTCACCGACCAGACCGCAGCGGCCCTCAAAGCGCGGGAAGAGGCTGAGGCGGCTCGCGACGAGGCGCTGGAGCAGGCCCGGGTGGCGAACGCGGAGCGAGCGCATGCGGTGGCTGCCGCGGAGGAGGCGCGCGCGGCTGAGGCGGAGGCCAAGAAGCAGTCCGAAGTGGACCGTGCCGAGCGCGACAGTGCGCTCTCGAATGCTTCTGCGGCCAGGAAAGCGCAGGAAGCGGCGTTGGCCGTTCGTGATGAGGCGGAGAACAACCGTCAGCGCGCGCTCGAACAGGCGGCAGCGGCGCACGACCGGGTCACGGGGTTGCAGCGCGAGATCTCGGCGTTGCGCGCGACGGCGGTCGAGGATCTCGAACAGGCCCGTCGCGACGCAGCGGAGGCACAGCAGGAACTGCGGACGTCGTTGGCCGCCGAGCACGAAAGCCGGTTGCGCGACCAGGAACTGCGGATGCGCGAGCACGCGGCGGAGGCGGACGAGCGGGTGCGCGGGGTCCAGCTCGCGGCGGATCAGCGGGTCGCCGAGTCAGCGGCGCAGTTGAGCCAGGCGACCAAGGGGTACGCCGAAACGCTGGCGCCGCTGCACGCTGAGCTGGGGGAACTGCGCGCTCGCGTCAGTGCGCAGCAGGCTGAGCTGGACGAGCTGAAACGCCTGCGGGAAGCAGAAAAGGCCGAGGAGGCGGAAGAGGAGGCTGGGCACTGAGGCGGCCGCGTGCCCGGCTGGGTTGTGGTTGAATGATCTCAGTCGCCGGTTCTTCCCGGCCGACTGTTCTTGCCTGCGGTGCTTTTCCTGGCCCGCATCGGCGCACTTCATCGATCCCTGCCTCGTCAGGTCGTCCCCGGCCATGCCCGAGAAACGGAGCAGAACCATGCCCACCGAACGCCTCACCGACGGTACCGAACGAGCTCTCCTCGAGAACACGCTCGACCGCAACCGCGAAGCGCTCGTCGAAACCCTGCGCGGCCTGTCCGAAGCCGACGCCCGACGGCGGCTCGTCGCGTCGTTGTCGACGCCGATTTCCGTGGTCAAGCACGCCGCCGCCGCGGAACGGATTTGGTTCCAGCGGTTCTGGGCCGGGCTCGAGGAGTCCGAATGCGACGGTTACTCGAAGCGCGACGTCGGCACCTTCACCGTCACCGACGACGAGACCGTGGCCGATGTGATCGCCGAGTACGAGCGCGCCAGCCAGCGGTCGCGGGAGATCGCCGCGCGCTTCGAACTCGACGACACCAAGGAATTCCCCGGTGAGGGAACCGTCAGCATGCGCTGGACGCTGCTCGCGATGATCCAGGAATTCGCCCGGCACGCGGGCCACGGCGACATCCTGCGCGAGCAGATCGACCAGCCTTTGTCCTGACTCCCCTGGCTCCCCGGTGGTGCCACGCAGAGACACGGTGCCACCGGGCCCCTGGTGTTTGGCCAGGAACGCCAGGACCGGGATGTCCAGTTTCCCGACTCGGTCGGCGACGGCCTGGTCCAGCTCTGGCCGCTACAGCCATCCGCTCGTTTCGGCCACCCGGACCGCTTCCGCGCGGGTGCGGGCTTGGGTCTTCCCGATCGCCGACGACAGATGGTTGCGCACGGTCCCCGCCGACAGGCCCAGTGCGGTCGCCATGTCCGCGACGGTTCCGCCTTCCGCCGCGGCGCGCAGGACGTCCGCCTCGCGGTCGGTGAGCGGGCTCGCGCCGCTGGCCAGCGATTCGGCGGCGAGGGCTGGGTCCACGAACCGCAGTCCGGCGTGCACCCGGCGGATCGCGTTGATCAGCTGTTCCGGGCGCGAATCCTTCACCACGAACCCGGCCGCGCCCGCGGACATCGCGCGCGACAGGTACCCGGGGCGGCTGAAGGTGGTGCAGATCAGCACGCGGCAGTCCGGCAGCTCTCGGCGCAGGTCGGCGGTCACGGCGAGCCCGTCGCGGCCGGGCATCTGGACGTCGACGAGCGCGATGTCGGGTGTGGTCCGCTGCGCGGCGGGCACGACCTCGAGGCCGGAGCCGACCTCGGCGACCACCTCGAGGTCCGATTCCATCCGCAGCAGGGAAGCCATCGCGCCGCGCACGAGCGCCTGGTCGTCGGCGAGCAGGACCCGGATCACGCCGCACCAGCCGGTCCGCGGGCCAGCACCCGGAATCCGCCGTGCGGGCCGCGGCCGTGTTCGAGCGAGCCGGACACCGCGGCCATCCGCTCGGCGAGGCCGGTGAGACCGTGCCCGGGGACGACGCCGTCCGGGACGGTGCCGTCGTCGGCGACTTCCAGCCAGTCGCGGCCGACGCGGATCGTGCAGCGCTGGGCGTCGGAATGGCGGAGCACGTTGGTCACGGCTTCCCTTACTACGTAACCGAAAACGCCCTGCAGTTCAGGGGCCGCGGCATCGGGCGCGGGCAGGTCGGCGTGGACTCCGGCGGCGCGCAGTGCCATCCGGGCGCCGGCGACTTCGGTCGCGAGCGACACTGTGCGGTAGTCGGACACGGTAGCGCGGACGTCGGAAAGGGCTTCCCGGCACAGGTCGTCCAGGTCCCGGATCTCCCCGAGCGCCGCCGCGGTGTCGCCGGAAGTTTCCAGGATGCGCCGCGTCAGGCCGAGTTTCAGCGTCATCGTGGAGAGGCTGTGGCCGAGGACGTCGTGCAGGTCGCGGGCGACGCGCTGCCGTTCCTGGTCGACGGCCATCCGCCGGATCTGCTCGCGGGCCAGTTTGAGGTGGCCGATGGTGAACGTGAGCGCGTAGACGACGCCGAGGATCGCGGTGACGGCCACGAGCGTCAGGACCTCGCCCCAGCTGACCCGGCCCTCCCCGATCGCCATCCACGCGATCTGCGCGACGGCCGTCCCGAAACCGAGCGGCAGGGAGAACCGCAGCGGCAACAGCATGAGGCCGGTCGCGATCGCGTAGGTGAGCCCGGTGAGGTACTCCGGGGAGCTCAGGATCAGCGCGGGCGTGGCGCCGAGCGCGAACATCGCCGCCACCATCGCGATCCGCTGCCGCCGCAGCGCGAGCGGGCCGAACCACAGGACCAGCAGGTACGCGAGGGCGTAGCAGCCGAGAAAGCCGAAAACGAGCCCGGTGCGCACCGGCCCGTACCGCCCGTCCGAGAGCGCGATGACCCAAGCGGCCAGGAAGCCCATCATGAGTCCGTTGACGACCACGGACCGGACGCGGCCGGGGTGCCGGGCGGGCGCCCCGCTGCGCGCGTCCGTCCAGAAACTCCAGTCCGGCCACTGACGGGCCGAGAACCGGTCCGGATCGGGTTCGCGCACGTCGATCATGGTACGGGTGACTCGCTGATGATCACCCATGACAAACGGCACGGGCCGTCCCGGCGGGTCGATGGTGGAGTGGCTCCATGTTGCACATAGCCAAATCGGGCCTGACGAAATACGAGATCACCAGCGACAACCGCCCGCTCACCGTGGTCGAAGGCCGGTCCGGAGGACAGTTTCGGCTGGACGGCACCGGCTACCGGATCCGCCGTCGGCTCGGCACCTACCAGTTGCTGGCGGCCGACGGGTCGGTGCTCGCCAGCACTCGCCGCCCGGGCGCGCGAAACTGGAGCGTCGAGAGCGGCGACGAGGTGCTGCGCTTCCGGCGGACCGGCCGCCGCGACCACGCTCGGGTCGACGAGGCCGGGACCGTCTCCGCCAGCTCGGCTGACCTGCCCGGCGTAGAACCGGAGCTTCAGGTGTTCGTGCTCGCAGCCCTGGCGATGCGCACGCGCCGCCGACGCGTCGTGGTCGTCGCCGGGAGTTGAGCGGCGGCTACGCTGGACAGGTTCGCCCGCCTTCGCTGGAGAGACCTTGTCCGACCGCCGTATCCTGACCGCCGACTGCGGGAGCTGTTTCGCGCTCTGCTGCGTCGCGCTCACTTTCACCAAATCCGCCGATTTCGCCATCGACAAGCGCGCCGGCGACCCGTGCCCGAACCTGCGGCACGACTTCCGGTGCGGCATCCACGATCAATTGCGCCCCAAGGGTTTCGCGGGCTGCACCGGGTACGACTGCTTCGGTGCCGGACAGCAAGTGTCGCAGGTGACCTTCAGCGGCCGCAGCTGGCGCGAAGCTCCCGAAACCCGCAAGCAGATGTTCGCCGCGCTGCCCGTGATGCGGCACCTGCACGAGCTGCTCTGGTATCTCACCGAGGCGCGCTCGCTGGCCGCCACCCGCGAGATCCACGCCGAATTGGACGCGGCGATCGCCGAGATCGAGCAGACGACCGCCGGACAGGCGGACGCAGTGCTGGCGATCGACGTCGACGCACGCCGGGCCCAGGTGAACCCGCTGCTGGCGCGCACCAGCGAACTGGTCCGCGCCGGCGCCGGACGCAAGAAGGACCGTCGCGGGGCCGATCTGATCGGCGCGAAACTGGCCGGAGCGGACCTTCGCAGCACGAACCTGCGCGGCGCGTACCTGATCGCCGCCAATCTCCGGGGCGCGGACCTGCGCCGCGCCGACCTCATCGGTGCGGATCTGCGCGACGCCGACATCCGCGGCGCCGACTTCACCGACAGCCTTTTCCTTACCCAGTCCCAAGTCAACGCCGCCCGCGGCGACGCTGCGACCAAGCTGCCTTCACGGCTGGCCCGCCCCGAACACTGGTAGTCAGCGCGGCCGGGTAGATCCCACGACAACCCCGCCGAGCCGGGCGATCCAGCTGCCGCACACACAACGCACGTACTCGGTCCGGCTGGCCGCCGACGCGGGAACGACAGCGGAGGCGGGCAGCTCGGCCAGGGGCCAGCCGCAACGGGGGCAACGGTTTTCTTCCATGCCGTCATGGTGCGGTAATGGTTCAGTGCAGTTCAACCCTTACGGATTGCCGCAGGGCGGAGCGGGACTTCCGCGGCTTCAACCGGGTCGGAGTCGCGCGCCGTGGCACCGAACCCCGCGCGAGGACCGTCCGATGAGGACGGAGATCAGGCGACGATGAGTGCGGCGACGGCGTCCCCCGCGGAGACTGTGCGTCCTGTCGTGCGCTGGTAGCGCCGCACGAGGTCGCGATGACGGAAGCGGCACCCGAGCCGTCTTTCGGCTCGCAGCACCGGATTGCGCTGCGGGATGGGGAAGGCCGCGGCGAGGCCGGCGAGCAGGGCCCGTTGATCGACGCCTGCGACGTCGAAGACCCACGACGTGCCGGGATCAAGCGCGACCAGCACGAAGGCCAGGTGTTCGGTCCGGTGCTCCCGTTCCCGGCGGGCGAGGGCGAGCCGCAACGACGCCTCGTACGCCGCTTGCGCGTCCAATCCGAGCGGAGGTTGTTGCCGGGCGCATCGTCGGCGTGCTTCCGTCGTTCCAAGAGGCAGCAACGGTTCGCGGACAGGCGGGCGGTCGAGTGCTGACCCGGCCAGGCCCTGGAGATCGATCCCGAGCGGCGCCAGGACAGTTCGGTCCGCGGCCGCGCCAGCGCCCGCCGGAGCAGCCAGAAGAACGGCCCGGCGGATCGCCTCACCGGTCGCTCCGTGGCTGGCCAGTACTGCGGCGACGGAACTGCCCGCGGCGAGGGCCAGCAGAAGATGTTCACTGCCTGTGCGCGGATGTCCGAAGCCGCGCGCCAGCGTGATCGCCTGGCGCACCACCTGGCTCAGCTCAGGGTGATCTCCTCGGAACATCAGGCCCCCTCGGCGCGGTGGTGCTTGCGGTGCACGGTCTGCTTGGTGACACCGAGGCGGACAGCGATGTCCCGCCACGACCATCCGTTCCGCCGCGCCGCCGCCACCTGCTCGGCCTCCAACTGCTCGACCAGCGTGCGAAGCCGGGCCACAGCCCGCAATCCCGCATCGGGGTCGGCTCCGCGAACGGCCCGGTCGAGATCGGCAATCATCGACATGGCCGTCAGCATATGCTGACGATCGTCCGGGTGGCAATCGCGCTCCGGCAGGAATCGAAGCTGCCTTCCCGGACGTCGGAGCCGGGTCAGCTGGGCCACGAGTCATTGCCGCGGATCAGCCGCGCCCTCATTGCGACGGTGCATCGCGCGATAGCGACCAGGAGCGTGCCCCACGACCCGTTTGAAAGCGCGCGCGAACGCGAATTCCGAGTCGTACCCCACCTTCCGCGCGATCTGCCGCAGAGGCGCTTGCCCCTCGCGCAGCAGGCGGGCGGCCACGGTCATCCGCCAGATTCCGAGGTACTCCATGGGGGCGTGACCGGTCGTCGAGGCGAATCGGCGGCTGAACCGGGCTCGCGGGACGCCGACGGCGTGTGCGAGTGCCTCCACAGTCCAGGGTTTGCCGGGGTCGTCGTGCAGGAGCGCGAGCGCGGGGCCCACCGCGGGGTCGTGGAGCGCGTGCGCCCACCCGACCAGTTGGTCGGGCTGGCCGAGAAACCAGGACCTCAGGGTGTAGGTGAACAGCAGGTCGAGCAGCGAGGCCACCACGGCGGGCGTGCCGCGGCCGGCCTGGTCGACCTCGGTGGTGAGCAAGTGGACGGCGGCGGCGAGGCAGGTGCCGCGCATTTGGCTCGCCGTGACGTGCACGACGTCGGGCAGCGAGGCGATGAACGGGTGCTGCGGTGCCGGTTCGAGCAGGTACGCGCCGCAGACCAGAACGGTCTCGGGGCCGTCTCCCTCGATGACGAGGTCGGTGGCTGACAGCTCCTCCAGGTCGGCGCCGAACAGCTCTCGTACGGTGCGTGCGGGTCGGCCTGGGGTGTCGGCGGCGACGTGCCCGGCGCCGGACGGCAGCAACGCGACGTCTCCCTGCGCGAGATGCAGCGGTTGTCCGCCGTCGGGGACGAGCACGCAGGAACCGGCGATCACGACGTAGATGGTGGCGATCGAGCGCGACTCGAACGCGATGCCCCAGGGAGCGTGCAGCAGCGCCCTGCCGTAGACGACGCCGCCGCGCCGGAGTGCGGCGACGATGTCGCCCACGACCTCGGCCACATGGTCGCGCTCACGGCCGACCGCCTTCACCGTCATACCCGATTCGCTCCGGCACGGCGCCGATCGGACATGAATCTGTCGAGAACTGTCATGGCGCGCGTCGATGACCCATTCATACGGTGATGTCGTTACCGTTTCGACCCTACCTTGCGAGGAACGCGTGCCCGCCACAGTTCTTGTCCTCGGCGCGACCGGACGCACCGGACGCCGCGTGGTGTCCTTGCTGGCCGAGCAGGGGCACACGATCCGGGCGGCGAGCCGGACCCCGGGGAGCGCGGAGGGTTCGGTGACGCCGGTCCGCCTCGACTGGGACGACCCGGCGACCTACCCGCCCGCGCTGGACGGCGTGGACGCGATCTACCAGTGGTTCCCGATCAGCCCCGACCCCACGGCAGAGGTCGCGGCGCTGCTTGACCACGCCAAGGCCGCCGGGGTTCGCCGGGTCGTCCATCTGTCGAACATGACCGCGCATCTGTCCGGCGGCGGATTCGCGGCGCACGGAGTCGAGCGATTCCTCGAAACGGGGCCGGTGCCCGCGACGATATTGCGTCCCAACGTCTTCGCGGAGAATTTCTCCGAACACCCTGCGATCCTGCAGGGAATCCGTACCGGTGTGGTCTCGGTTCCCGCGGGCGACGGCCGGGTGGCGCCGATCTCGGTCGAGGACATCGCCGCCGTCGCCGCGGCCGCGCTGACCCAGGGCGGGCATCAGCACCAGACCTGCTCCCTGACCGGACCCCATTCACTGTCCTTTTCGGACATGGCCGCGATCGTGGGCGACGCCGCGGGAAGACCGGTGCGGTACCAAGCGACGGACCCGGCCGAGTTCCGCGAAGCCCTGCGCGGCGGGGGCACCCCCGGTCAGGTCGCCGACTTCTACGCCGCCATGTACGAAGGCATCCGCAACGACTGTGCCGCCGACGTGACCGACGACGTCCAGCGGATCACCGGCCGGCCGCCGGTCTCCTTCGCCGACTACGCCCGCGCCGCCGCAGGCCTGTGGCGGTGATCAGCCCGGCGGCGTCAGAGACGTCCGAACGCGGGCGGGCGTTTCTGGATGAACGCGTCGATGCCCTCCTTCGCATCCGGCGTGTCGAACAACCTGCCCAGCGCCGCTTGATCGTCGGTGAGCGCGGTCTCCAGATCTTGCTCCACTCCCTCGTCGATGCGTCGCTTCGCCGCGCGGGCGGCCTTGGCGGGCAGGAGAGCGAGCGTCGTGGCCAGTTCCAGCGCCTCGGCGGGCAACCGGTCCGGGGCGACGACCTTCGCGACGACCCCGCGCGCGAGCGCCTCGTCGGGGTAAACGGTGCGTCCGGTCAGGACCAGCTCCTTCGTCCACCTCGGGCCGACCTGGCGGGCCAGTCGCTGCGGACCGCCTCCGCCGGGGATGAGGCCGAGCTTGATTTCCGGCAGGCCGAAGCGGGCGGTTTCCGCGCAGAGGATGACGTCGCAGCAGAGGGCGATTTCGAAGCCGCCGCCGAATGCGTAGCCGTTGACTGCCGCGACGGTCGGTTGCGGCAGTGCGCTGAGCGCGTCGAAGACCACCCGCGAACGTCGTTGGTACGCCTCGAATTCGGCTCGCGAGGAAGTGCCGTACTCGCCGATGTCCGCACCGGCCACGAAGCCCCGGCCCGTGCCAGTGAGGATGACGGCACGCACGGCATCGGCGTTGCGCAGGGCCGCGATCTCGTTCCCCAGAGCGGTGATCAGCGAACCGGAGAAGGCACCGAGCTTGTCCTCGCGCTCGATCCGCAGGATCCGGACCGCGCCCTCGTCGCGCACGACCAGGTTGGGGTGGACGTCAGTCATGGGCGGCACTCCTCACCGCGGGAGTCGTGAAGCGGGCAATCTCTTCGTCGGTGAGCACCTCGCGCAGCACCTCCGCGGTGTGCTCACCTGCCCGCGGCGGGGCCGAGCGGAGCTGCCAGGGCGTCTCGCTGAGGGTGACGGGGCATCCGATCAGCGAGATCGGGGATCCGTCGGGGCCTTCGGTGGTGATCAGGAGGCCCGAATCCTGCTCCCGCAGCTCGGCGACGGCCTCTTCGGTGGTCCGCACGCGCGCTGCCCAAAGTCCTGCGGCACCCAGAGTCTGGACCCAATGTGCCACGGGCTCCCGGCGCACGAGCGACTCCAGGCGACGCTTGACCTCGTCCCGATCCGCCCAGGGGTCGAGATCGGCGAGCGACGGGTCGCCGACTACGTCCGCGACGACCTCCAGCGGGGCCATCGCCAGAGCGATCCAGCCGTCCTTTGCCGCGTAGACGCCGAACGGAGCCGACAGCCACGCCTGGCCGATGCCTTCCTCGGACCGCTCGTAGCTGCCGTCTTGGTTGAGGAAAGCGGAGATCTCCTGGCACTGCATGGCGATGGCGGTCGAGTAGAGGTCCACTTCGACGCGCTGCCCGATTCCGTGCCGTTCCCGCGCGACGAGAGCCGCGAGGATCCCGTTCGCGAGAGTCAGCGCGGTGGCGTGGTCGACGATCGCCGTCCCGGCGGGTGTCGGCGGGTCGCCGCGTCGACCGGTCGCTGCTGCCAGTCCCGACATCGCCTGGATGAGGAGGTCCTGTCCGGGACGGCGCTCGCGGGCGAACGGCGTGTCCTGCCCCCAGCCCGACCCGGAGCAGTAGACGACGTCGGGCCGCACCGCGCGGATGTCGTCGTAGCCCAGTCCCAGTTTGTCCATGACTCCCGGGCGGAAGTTCTCGACCACGACATCGCACGTCGCGGCGAGGCGCAGCAGCGCGTCCCGCGCGGCCGGGTCCTTGAGATCCAATGCGAGCGACCGCTTGTTGCGGTTCATCGCGAGATACGCGGCCGATTCCCCGGCGACCAGGCCGCCCATCATCTCCAGCGAGCGTTCCCACTCCCCCTCGGGGCCCTCCACCTTGATGACGTCCGCGCCGAGGTCGGCGAGCATCTGCGTCCCGTACGGGCCGAGCATCATCTGCGTGAAGTCGAGGATGCGGATCCCTTCGAGCGCCTGGGTCATGCGACTGCCTCCTTCGTCGGCGGCTCGGGCGCGACGGAATCCCGCAGGGCCCGTCGGTCGACTTTGCCGTAGTGGTTGCGCGGCAAGCTGTTTCGCACGTGGACGTGCCGCGGCTTCTTGTACGAGGCGATGGCGCCCGCGCATGCGTCGCGCAGGGTCGTCGCCAGGGTTTCGGGGTCGCGCAGGGCATCGTCGTCGACGACCACGAACGCGTGCACCGCCTCGCCCCACTGGGGATCCGGCACGCCTGCCACCGCGACGTCGGCCACCCCGGGGACCCGCTCGATGACCTGTTCCACTTCCCGCGGCTGGATGTTGTACCCGCCGGAGACGATGACGTCCGAGCTGCGCCCAGTCAGGTGCAGATAGCTGTCATCGTCGACACGAGCCAGGTCGCCGGTGGCGAACCAGCCGTCGGACAGCACCTTCGCGTCGAGGTCGGGTCGCCGCCAGTAGCCCGGCATGACGACGCTGCCCCGCACCGCGAGGACGCCGTCGTCGACGCGGTGCTCGACGCCGTCGACGAACCTGCCTGCTGACGTGAGGCGGCTCGAGTCTGAGCCGACGGCGGCGGATTCGTCGTGGTCGGCCGGTGTCAGCACGGAAAGCGGTGCGAGGGCTTCGGCGAGCCCGTAGAACTGGGTGAGCACGCCCGGGAATCGACGGGACGCGCGGACCAGCACGTCGGTGCTCACGGACGAGCCGCCGTACGGGAGGCAGCGGAGGTTCCGTCCGCTCGCGGGCCGTTCCTCCGCTGCTTCGACGAGGCGTGCCAGCAGAACCGGCACCAGCGGCACGATCGTTCCGTCGTACCGGTCGACTAGGTCGAGGACGGCTCCGGCGTCGAATCGCCGCTCGATCACCGTCCGGGCGCCCTGGATGAAGCAGTCGAGCGCGACCGACCCGGCGAAATGGGCCGCCGGGGCCGCGAGGACCACCGTGTCCGCCTCCGTCACGGGAGGCAGACACGCGAGCGAGTGTCGGGTTCGCGCAACCCAGGCACCTTGCGTGACCACAGCCGCCTTCGGCGCGCCGGTCGTGCCGGAGCTGTACATGAGCATTGCGACGTCGTCATCTTGCGGGCGCACCGGTGCTGTCGTCTGCCCGTCGTCAAGGGACGGCAGACAGTCAGCATTCAGGCCGACGACGACGGTGCGGGCACCAGCGTCGTGCAGTGCGGCTCGCAGCAGGTCGGCTTGTCCGGGGTCGGCGCACACGACGGCCGCCTCTGCGTCGAGGCAGATAGCCGCGACCTCCCGGACGTGGAGTCTCGCGGAGACTGCGACCCGAACGAGGCCGAATCCGAGCAGGGCTTGATCGAGCAGCCGGGTCGTCACGCCGTTTTCGAGGTGCACGACGACGCGGTCGCCTTCGGCGGCACCGTGCTCGACGAGCAGGGCGTGGATGCCTCGCGCGAGCCTGGCCGTTTCGGCGAACGTGAGCCAGCGTCCGTCGTGAAGCAGCGCGGGGGCGGCCCCGTGTGCCTCGTAGGTGTGCTCGAGAATCTCCGGCAGCGTGCGGCTAGCCCACATGCGCACCGGCCCACAAGTTGTTGAGACGCACCACGATCCGCGCGTCATCGGCTCCCGCGCGGATCATGTCGTGCAGCGCAGATGCCGCCACGCGCTGGTACCGCGGGTAGGACGGCACCCGGGGGCGCAGGAACGACTGCTGCATGGTCGAAAGCGTTCCGCTGAAGAACTCTCCGGCGAGCGGGTCGCTCCAGGCACGGGCCGCTGCGGGCTGACCTCCTGCCGCCAGGTAAACCCCGGCCTGCACCTCCGGGGACGTGGCGAAAACGACGAAGTCCGCGGCCTCCTGCGGCTGGGCCGACCGCGCTGACACGGCGAGGCCGACCCCGCCGGTGAGCGACCCCGTTGCCATCCGCCCACCCGCGACCGGCGCGTCCGAGAAGACGACGCGCCGGTCGCGGGCGTAAGTGCAATAGCCGAAGACAAGCGGCGTGTACAGCGCGGGCCCGGCGCCTGCGAGTTCGTCGAGCACCTGGATCGGGTTCGCCTCGAACGACCTCTCGGGCAGCAGCGCCAGCACCTCGCGCAGCAATGCCAATGCCTCCGACACGGTGTCGGCATCCAGCCCGTCGTCGCCCCACCAGCCGGGCAGGTCGCCCGGACGGACGGCTTCGCACATCGACAGCAGAGTGCCCCACAGATGCGTGGGATTCGCGGCGAGCAGAGCGCGGGCAGGCCCGAGCGCGGCCAACTGCGCGAGGACGTCCGGCCACGTGCGCGGGAGGTCGGTCCCAGCCTTGGCCGCGCTCACCATGCAGGCCGCGTCGACCGGCAGGGCCATCAGCCGGTTCTCCCACACATAGCTCCGCAGGCTCGGCCCGACGTAGGCCGTCGCCCGGTTCTCGAGCACCTCCAACGGCAACGGCGCGAGAGCACCGGCGCGCGCGGCGTCTCCGACGTGCGGATGGTCGATCGCCAGAAGGTCGAACTCGTCCGCCAGTTCGTCGAGCGGAACGTCCTCGAATTCCTCGAGCGACCGCGCCGTCCACTCGACGGATATGCCCGTGCGGGCTTCGTATTCCGCGGACGTGCGGACGATAGGGTCGATGGCGCGGGGGTGATCCCACGTAAGCCCCCGTAGGCGCGTCATGGCCTGGGTTCTCCTGTCAGTCGTGATGGACGGGGCTGGCCGGGCGCGCTGCCCGCGGCTCCGGATTGCGCGCCCGGTTGCGCTGATGGATGCCGACGGCGACCAGGCCGGCGATCGCCACGACCTGCAGCACGACGAGGTAGTACGCGGGAGCGAGGAGCGACCCGGTGGACGACACGAGCGCCACCACGATGTACGGGGCGACGCCGCCGAACGCCGCGTTCGCCACCGCGTAGACGATGCTGAGGAACGAGGTCCGCACGCTGCCCGGCGCGAGCTCCGCCAGGAGCGCGGGCGTCGGGCCGGCGACCAGGCCGAGCGACGCGGCGAACAACAGCACCGCGGCGCCGATCGCGACGGTCGATCCCGCGATGAGCAGCTGGTAGCCGGGGACCGCCACGACGGCGAGCAGGACCGCGCCCGCCAGCATGACCTTCCAGCGCGCGAACTTGTCGGACAGCCAGCCGCCGAGGACGACGAACAGCGCGTACGCGCTGAGGCCGACCAGCGACGCGGTCAGGCCCTGGCTGATCGGCCGCTTCAGGACGCCTTCGAAGAACGTCGGCAGGAACTGGAGCGTGACGTAACCGCCCGCCGTCCACGACACGATCGCCGCGGTGCCCGCGATGATCATGCGCCAGCTCGAGCGGAAGACCTCCTTGATCGGAGCCTCCTCCAGCGTGCCGGTCGCCTGCAGCTCGGTGAAGGCGGGCGACTCGTCGATCCGGCGCCGGATGTACCACCCCGCGAGGCCGAGCGGCAGCGAGAGCAAGAACGGGATGCGCCATCCGAAGCCGTGCAGGAACTCTTCGCTCATCGCCGAGGTCAGCGCGGTGCCCAGACCGGCGGAAACCGCCAGCGCGGCCACGATGCTCGCGGGTTGCGCCGAGCCCATCAACCCTCTGCGGCGGCGGTCGGCGGACTCGAACAGCAGCGACGCCGCTCCCCCGAATTCGCCGCCCGCGGAGAACCCCTGCACGAGCCGGAGGACGGTGAGCGCGATCGGCGCCAGCGCCCCGATCTGGTCGTAGGTGGGCAGGACGCCGATCAACGCGGTGGCGACCGCCATCATGAGGATCACGACGGACAGGACCCAGCGCCTGCCGTGCCGGTCCCCGAGGTGCCCGAACACCAGCGCGCCCACCGGCCGCAGGACGAAGGCGGCCGCGAAGATCGCCAAGGTCGCGAGCAGGCCCACGAACCCTTCGCTCTCCGGGAAGAAGACCTTCGCCAGAACGGCGGAGAAGTAGCCGTAGATCGCGAAGTCGTACCACTCGACGAAGTTTCCGGCGACGGCGGCCGCGACGATCCGCGGTCTGCTGCTGGGTGAGGTCGGCATGAGGCGTCTTCCTTGACGTGGGGGAACGGTCCGGCGAGCGCACCGGGAAGCACGAACAAGGCGACGGTAACACGTGTTACCAACTTGGCAAAGAGACAACCTCGGACCCTCGTGACGCATGACGGGGCTCCGAGGCCGCCGTCAACGAGCGGGAGAACCGCCTCTTTGACTGGACGCGCGCGGCGGTGCCGTGGAGTCGCGCACGACGATCCGCGGCTCCGGCTCCGTGACCTTGACCTGCTTGTCCACGGTCTCGCCGTCGAGCAGCCGCATCGCCGTCTCGACCGCGGCCGCGCCCATCTCGCGCAACCCCATCCGGACGACAGTCAGGGCCGGTTCGAGGTATGCGGCGTAAGGCATGTCGTGGAACCCGACGATCGACAACTCCCCCGGCACGTCGATGCCGAGTTCCCTCGCCGCGATCAGCGCGCCCACCGCGGCCTGCACGCTGTGCACGACAATGCTCGACGGCAGCGGCCCGTTTTCCGCGAGCCGGAGCAGTGCGCGCCGTCCGGACTCGGGCTCGTGGCCGCCGTCCCCGACCCAGCGGTCGTCCAGTTCGAGGCCCAGCTCCCGCAGCCCCGCGACATGCCCGTCGACCCGGTCCGCGCCGCGCTGCGTCGCCCCGTCCAGGTGGAGCAGGCCGATCTCCCGGTGTCCCAGGTCTGCCAGGTGCCGCACCGCGAGCATTCCGGCCGTGTGCTCGTCGGCGCTCACGCTTTGATAGTCGGCGGATCGCTCGTTGACCAGAACCGTCGGGATGCGCGCGGCGGCGGAGTGCGCGATCGCGGCGTCGGAATCGTCGCCCGCGGGCAGCAGCAGGAGGGCGTCGATCGCATCGCTCGCGACAAACCGGCGGAACGTCGCCGCGTCCCGGTGAAGCTCGGCGGCGTCGGCCAGCATGAGCACTGAGCGATGCCGGTTGATGGCCTCCTGCGCGCCCTTGATGACCTCGCTGTACACCGGATTGCTCAAGTCGTGCACCGCCAGCCCGATCGCACCGGCTCGAGACGCGCGCAACGCCTTCGCCGCGTGATGCGGGATGTATTCCAACTCAGCGGCGGCCGCCAGCACGCGCTCGCGGGTCTCGGACCGGACCCGCAACGCCTTGTCGCCGTTGAGGATGCGCGAAACCACAGCGTGGGTCACGCCTGCCAGGCGCGCTACATCCTTGATTGTGGGCACTTGTGGATCGTAACTGCCTTGTAGCGGAGCGCGGCTGTTATGCCGAGGGCCAGGCAGTGTCAGCAGCGGATCGCGGGCCTCGACCTCCTCGAAGCCTGTTCTCCGGCCGTTGCGGCCTACACGTTTTCGTTCCCCAGCGGCGGGATGACGCGGGCGCGGTCACGGCTGGCTGGTAGCCACCTTGACGCCGAATCCGATGAGGACGACGCCGGTGATGCGGTGCATGGCTCGGCGCACGGCGGGTTTTTCGAAGAACGCGCGGGCTTTCGCCAGCAGCAGCACGTAGCTGCCGAGCCAGATGAGGGTGAGGACAGCGTGGATCAAGACCAGCAGCGCCATCCCAGCTTGCGGAGCGAGCCCCGCAGGCGCGAGCGTCGGAAGCAGGCCGGTGTAGAAGACGGCGATCTTCGGGTTGAAGAGGTTGCTGATCAGGCCGGTCCGCCACGGGTTTCCGCCCGGGGGCGACGTTGTCGGGCCGGACTGTGCCGGGCGCTTTCGGCTGTGGAGCAGTGCCTGAATGCCGAGCACGAGCAGAAAGGCCGCTCCGGCGAGCTTGACGACGGTGTAGGCCGTGGCCGACGCGGCCAGCAGGGCAGCCAGGCCGACCACGGTGAGCAGGCCCCACACCAGCAACCCCGCGGTGATGCCGCCGACCGTCCGCAGACCGTCCTGCCACCCGCCGGCGATGGCCCGCTTGGTCACTACCGCCATGTCGGGACCGGGAACCACAGTCAGCACTGCGAGAATCCCCGCCGCCGCGAGAAACTGGAAGAACATGAGCCCCACTCTCGCAGCATCGAACGGCGGCGCCTACTTTGTTTGCGCTGCAGGCGGTGCCCTGGTCCGGTAGGCGACATCGCCGTCCGGGCGGCTCTCGGCCACCCCGACCTGGCCTCGGCAAACTGATCTGCCCGCGTTAAATCCGGTCGCGGGCCGAGCACCTCGTCGGGCACCCTGCTCCGCGTGTCTCCAGCGCATATCTCCGGCGTGGAACTGTCGGACCGCCTCTATCACGAGGCGGTCCATCCCCTGCTGTCCCGCCACTTTCCTGGCCTGACCCACACCGCGGCGTTGATCGGTGCCGGCTCCGAAGTGCTCGGGTTCGACACCGTCCGCTCCACCGATCACGACTGGGGACCGCGCCTGCAACTTTTCCTGCGCCCCGACGACCTCGCTGAATACGGCACCAGGATTTCCGAAGTATTCGCCGAGCGACTGCCCGCCACGATCGCTGGCTACTCGACCAACTTGGTCCCGACCGGCGACCACGGGACGCGGCACATGCGGCCCGCGCTCGGACGCGTCCAGCACGGGGCCGTGATTGCCGAACCCGGCGCCTGGCTGACGGACTACCTCGGCTTCGATCCCCGAGCCGAGATCACCACGCTCGACTGGCTGGCCACTCCCACCCAAATTCTGGCCGGGGCCACCGCCGGCGCCGTTTTCCACGATGGCCTGGCCCAGCTTCACCCTGTCCGACGGCAGCTGGCCTGGTATCCCGACGACGTGTGGCGCTACCTGCTGGCCTGCCAATGGCAGCGCGTCAGCCAGGAAGAACCCTTCGTCGGACGCTGCGGCGACGTCGGCGACGAACTCGGATCGGCGATCATCGCGGCGCGCCTCGCCCGCGACCTGATGCGCCTGTGCCTGCTCCTCAACCGGGTCTACCCGCCCTACAGCAAGTGGCTCGGCAGCGCGTTCGCCCGCTTGCCCTGCGCGACGCGGCTCGCGCCGATACTCGCTGCTGCCGTGGCGGCGACCGACTGGCACGAGCGTGAGCACTGCTTGGCCGCCGCCTACGAAGCCGTCGCCGCCCTCCACAACGAGACCGGGCTCACCGAACCGGTCGACCCCCGCACGCGCTCGTTCCACGACCGGCCCTACCGGGTGCTGCACGCCGAGCGCTTCACCGCGGCCCTGATCGCGACCATCCACGACCCCGCGCTGCGCGACTTGCCGCTGACCGGTGCCATCGACCAATTCGCCGACAGCACCGATGCCCTCGGCTCCCGCACGCTTACTCGACGCCTTGCCCAAGCAGTCTTCTCCAACCGGGCCGAAGCGCTCGGCGGACCCCGCCTGATGTGAGACAGCCGTGCAGCGGTGACGCTGGCATCCCGCTCCCGATCAATCAAGCGGCTTGGCCACAGTGTTCGACAGCGTCCCCGCCATTCCTTCGGCAAGGCGCAGTGCCCGCCGGTCGTCGAACCGTGCTCCTTGGATGGTCAGCCCGACCGGAAGGCCTGCCTCGGGGGTGGCCAGCGGAAACGTGACCATGGGCGCGCCGAGCATCGCGCCTGGCGTCGTGTTCCGCGTGTAGACCTCGAAAGCGTCGACGCGGCTTCCCAGATGCTCCACAGTCCCGTCGCAGTCGGCCGACGGAGCCGGTGCGGGCGTGGTAGGGAACGCGAGCGCGTCGAGTGCGTGCTTGCGCAGCAGTTCCGCGTAGCTCGCTCTCGCTTGGTCGGTTTGCCGCTGGGCGATCGCGTACGCGTCGGGCGACACCGGTGACTCTAGCTCCGCTTCCAGGATCTGCCGGACATCAGGGCTGCGCACGTCAGCGACCAACCGGGCGAACGCTTGCTCGGGGTCCATGCCCAGGGCGCGGGCGGCGACGTCGCCGAGCAGACGGCGGGCTTCCCAGCAGACGATCGGCATCGCCGCCGCACGGGTCAGCTCCCAGATGTCCGCGAGCTTCACCGGCACCAGCTCGACGGTGTCCGCGAGCGCGTCCAAGGCTGGCTCGATCGCCGCTCGCGTAGCGGGGTGCAGCTCGCGGAACAGCTCTGCGGGCACACCGATCCGAGGACGCGGAAAGTCCTGGTCCGGATCCATTGTTCCGCCGAGCATCGTCAGGTCGATCTCGGCGAGGCGTCGCACCGATCGCGCGAAGAGGCCGGGGGTGTCCCGCGTCCACGACAGGCCGACGATGCCCGCGCTCGGCCAGCGTCCGGTGCTGGGGCGGAATCCCGCGACCCCGCACAGGCTGGCGGGGATCGAGATCGAGCCCCCGGTGTCCGTGCCCAGCGCGACCTCGGCATGGCCGCGCGCGACGACGGCGGCGCTGCCGCCCGAGGATCCCCCTGCGAGATAGCCAGGGCGGCCGGGCAGGCGCACCGCGCCGTAGGAGGCGTTCTGCGAGGTGATCCCGAAGGCGAGTTCGTGCATGTTCGCCATGCCGACGACCACCGCGCCGGAGCGGCGAAGCAGCGCGACAACCGGGGCGTCGGCCTCCTCCGGCCTGACGTCCAAGAGCTCGCATCCCGCGGATCGGCGCAGTCCGCGCACCGAGATGTTCGCTTTCACCGCGAGCGGATACGGCTTCCCGCCCGCTAACGGCACTTGGGCCGCGATCTCGTCGGCAGTACAGGTTTGCGTCCAGTCTCCTGGTTCCGGTCGTTCGACCGTGTCGAGGACAGCGGTGCGGGCGGTGACGCCCGCCGGGGTAAGCGGCATCCGGGGCTCCTTTGCAGCGAATGAGGCTTATCCGGGAGTCTCGGCATGCCGGGCGGTCTCCGCCATCGTCATTTCTGACGATGGCGGAGGTGGTGCGCCGCCAGAGCCGCGCGGTTGGCGGCACCGGTCTTGGCGAACGCGTTGCTCAGGTGGGTCCGCAACGTCGGCGGCGCGATGCCGAGGACCGCGGCGATCTGCTTGTCGCTGTACCCGTCCGCGACCAGCTCAGCCACCTGGGCTTCGCGGCTGGACAGCGGCTTCTGGCCGGACGGGGCTTGCCGAGGCCAGGTCCGGGAGACCAAGTCCCCGAAAGACCGGAAAACCCGCGCGTCCGCCTCGGTGAACGCGCGGCCGCCGCGTCCCCGCCACAGCCGCAGGTCCACGGAACCGGGACCGGCATTGGCCGGGAAGTAGTTCATGCCGTGATACATGCCGCCGCGGTGCAGGAAGTCCTGGACGAACTCGGCGGAGACACCGACAGCCGGAGAGACCCGCGAAGCGCTTCCCCGCGCGAAAAGTTTCGGGGTCAGGTCGTCGACGTGCCGGAAATGCCGGTGGTAGGCGCGAAGCGCGTCATCGCCGAGGTCAAGCTGAACCGGATCGGCGTACGGCCCGGACGAATCGCAGACGAAAGACGCGAAGACGTCCGCCCCGAGCATGCGACGCAGGACATCCCCCAGCAGCAGGCGCTTCGCCTTCGGCGGCGAGTCCGAGAGGACAATGTCGATCGCTTCGCACGTCAGTGCGTACTCCTGGCCCATACCGCCTCGCTTCGGTGCGAAGTAGCGAGCGCGACGACGGCTCAGCTCCGTCGGCTCCCTGCTCGCACGAAAGTGTACGGGGCCGCTGTTCCGCAGGAGGCCGACCTCAGGCAGCGGCGAATACCGCGACGGCGTGGCTCCGGCGGACGGTCAGGAGGGCGGGGTTTCCAGGCGTTCGGCGGTGTCGACGAGCAGGCGGACGATCCAGCGCCAGTCGTCCGGATCGCTGGTGACAAACGGTTTCCGGGCGAAGAGGTACAGCCGGTTCTGGACGATTTCGATGTGGACCGGACGCGCGGTGTACCGGTCCAGGAGGTCCGGGGAGAAGAGGGTGCGGTCCAGGATGGCCTGGATCTGGCGGGCCCTGCCGAACGGACCGGAGACGGAGAAGACGGTCGTGCCGGGGCCGGTGAGGTCGGGATGGCCGAGTGCGTCGTTCGCGCCGCCGGTCAGGACGCCGGTGCGCTTCGCCCGCGAGTTCAGGAGAAGATGAGAGAGCTTGGAGTCGAGCGGAGTGGTCGCGTAGTGCCAGCGTTCGGCCGCCACCTCGCGGGTCCCGGTGACATGCTGGTACCACCCGAACTCCATCGGACGCGGCTGGTCGAACACGACGACGTCGCCCGCCGCCCGGCGGGTGCCGACGGCGAAGATCCCGGCCGCCTGCTCCGGATTCTCGACAGCCCAGCGATAACTCAGCCCGTTGCGCGCCGCGAACTGCATGATGCGGTAGCGGCTGATCCGCCCCCGAGCGCCGTCCTTGCGCAGCAGCCGGACCACCGGAACGACCAGCGCCAGCCCGACGAGCAACGGCGACAGCCCGAGGATCCGGATGCCGAACCCGCCGCTCGGGTAAGCGTGCGTGAGGTACATGCTCAGCGGCACGCTGATCAGCCCGAAGAAGACGACGGCGAGAAAAACGAGCCAGAGCGCACAACAGGCCACGTCACGACCCGGGCGATCGCCGTTCCGCTCCGCGTGGGCCAGCACCGCCGCCGGATCGACCGGGGCGGAAAAGGGGGAAAAGTCCAGATCCTCGGGCACGGCTTACGCTACCCCGGCGAGCAGGCAGACGTTGGCGGGGCGGGTTCGGCTGCCGGACGGCGGCAGCAGACCGGATGTGCCGAATTCGGTATCTGTCACCGGTGAAGGGTCTGGGCCTCGCGGAGTCGTTGCACACCTGGAGGCCATGGCAGACAAGATTGTCCAGGCGGAACTAGACGGCTACGTACGAGACCTTCGGAACGAGCCGTGAGCCACGGCCGACACGAGAAGCACTTGCGCACAACCCAGTGACATGCGGGACGCTGGTGCCACCAGCCTGCGGAGGTGCGGACAATATCCAAAGTCGTCGACGCATCGCATACCCGCCAGATCGCTGAGGAAGTTCATGCGTATTTTGCTCTTCTCGATGCCAGCAGTCGGTCACTTTTTCCCGCTGGTGCCGTTGGCTCGGGCAGCGCAGGCCGCTGGGCACGAAGTGCTCATGGGCTCGTGCGGAGAAGAGGAACTGCTGGCCGAGGCGGCGCTGCCCATTGCCGACATCGCACCCGGGATCACCTTGAAAAGCCTCTTCACCGACTTCCACCGTGGGTACCGGGAAGTCAACGAGCGCATCATGGCTGGTGTCGTGTCCGAGGACCTGGAGGGCGTGCACTTCGGAACCTTCTCCGACTGGCTGGCAGACGGGGCGGTCGCCACCGCGCAGAGGTGGCGACCTGATCTGGTGGTCTACGAGCGGATGGCACCGTTCGGATTGCTGGCCGCGAAGGTGGTGGGCGTGCCTGCGGTTCGGCACGACCTCGGGATCTCGCACGGGGAACGAGCAGGGCAGTTGCGGCACATGGCCGCAGCGCTGCAGCGGCACGGAGTTCAGGAATTGGTTGACGACGGCCCGTGGCTCGACATCGCCCCGCCGAGCATCACCGGCGCGCGGCGCGGCGGCTGGCTGATGCGCCCTGTGCCGCACAATGCGGGCGGAGAGCTTCCGAGCTGGCTACGCCGGAAGCCGCGGCGAGCGCTCATCGCGGTGACGCTGGGAACGATCGTGCCGCGGATGCAGGGTGTTGGTGTGGCACAGCGGATCCTAGCGCTTGCACCGGAGGTAGACGCGGACTTCGTGCTCGCACTGGAGCCGCGTGACCGTCACAAGCTCGGTGCCTTGCCAGTCAATGTGCGCGCTGGTGGCTGGTTGCCGATGGGAGCGCTGCTCGCTGCCTGCACAGCCGTGGTGCACCACGGAGGCTCGGGAACGATGTACGCGGCGCTGGATGCCGGCGTGCCGCAATTGATGGTTCCTGACGGAGCGAGCGACCGAGAAGTCAACGCCGACGCCATCGTCGCGCGCGGTGCCGGCATGGCGTGCGCACTGGACATGCTGGATGCGGCCGTGTTGCGGAGACTCGTCACAGATGAAGCTTTGCGCACCGCGGCGCAGGAGGTCCGCGCAGAACTGGCCGATATGCCCAAGCCTTCTCAAGTGGTAAAACGCTTCGAAGAGCTGGTCAGCTGAAATGACCGGCGAACACACCGACTTGATTCTTCCGTCGAGGATCGGGCGCTCAGCGGCGGGAAGGGTTCCATCGGTGTCCGTGCCTGCGATGGAACCCGGTGCGCACCGAACCGAGGACTACGCTGCCGAACCATGACGGCAGAAGCGCCTCTCGCCGCGGTCCGCGCCGAACTCAGGCCGGAATTCCACCAGTTCGCCGTCGGGACCGGCGACGTGCTCACCGCCGCACACCAGCTCAGCGAGCGGCGGTCCGGCAGCGGCCAGGCGACCTCGTCGGACACCTGCGTGCTCTTCACCCTCCAGGCGGGAACCGCCGACGTCCGGCTGACCGTCGAGGTCTGGGCCGAGGCACCGGCTCCTCTCCCAGCACCGACCCGGAGATTCACCGGCGCCCTCTCGGCAGACGGCGAACTGCTCCAGATCGTCTCGATGGCGCCGTCGCCGAACGACCCCGCGCTCGTTCTCCCCGGTGCCAGGGACTACTCCGTCGCGGCGTATCTCACCGAGGTGTCCCGCGATTACGACGACGTCTTCGACCTCGACGTGAGAACGGAACACTGGCTGGTCCGCTTGTGGTGACCTCCGGCGGAGTTCGACGTCGGTTTTGACGCCTAGACATCGTCGATGAAGGTCACCGCGGACATCTACGCAAACGTCACCCAGGAAGTCGCCGTCCGGATACTCGCGTCAGCGATCCCCCGGCAGGCCGCTTTGCACCGCGCCCTCGGGCTCACAGGAGACCACAATGGACAGTGCAGTGTCGGGAGGACCTCGTCCGAACAGCACAAACCCCAGGTCGCCAACACCGGCGACCTGGGGTCAGAAAGTGGGCCGCCAGGGACTCGAACCCTGAACCCGCCGGGTAAAAGCCGGCTGCTCTGCGCGATTGAGCTAACGGCCCGCGGCGAGGCGGGAAAAGGAGCTGCCCGTCGAGGGTTCGAACCTCGGTTTCCGCGTCCAGAGCGCGGCGTCCTGCCAGTTGGACGAACGGGCATGGGCTCCCGGTCCAGGATTCGAACCTGGGCCCGCGGATCCAAAATCCGCGATGCTGCCGGTTACACCAACCGGGAACGGGCCGTAGCCAGTCGGATGCCCGCGGGTCGAACGCGGTGTCTCCTGGTCCCGAACCAGGCGGGGTCGCCGATGCCCCTCGCATCCGGGGAGTGCGGGCCGGACCCGCACGAGCAGGCCCCGGCACCCCCTCGGCACCGGGGCCGTACCCCTGCCAGGACTCGAACCTGGCGCCTCCGCATTCGTAGTGCGGCGCTCTTTCCCGATGAGCTACAGGGGTCTGCGTCCGGCTGCGGGGCCGGTCGCGAACGGCCGGAGGGCATCGAACCCTCTTCTTCGGTTTGGAAGACCGACGTGTCCGCCGAGTTCACCACGACCGCAGGACGCGCCCTGGCCAGGGCGCAGTGGTGAAGGAGGGAGTCGAACCCTCATTGCCCGCAAAGGCGCCCGGGTTACAGCCGGGTGGGGCCGCCACCGCCCCGTCTTCACCGTGCGGGTCCGGCGGCGCGTGGCTGCCGGACCCGGCGCTCGTCCTGGCCGCGGGTGAGGCGACGGGGACGAGTCTCGGAAATGTCTTGCTCCGCTGTGCAGTTGTCAAAGGACCGCGTCCGCGAAATAGGCAGCAGGAAATGCCGACGCGGAAATAACAGGCGCAATTAAGTGCGTTTGGAGGCCCTGATAAAAGAAGCCACCCGGGTCGGTTTCCCGACGGGCGGCTCCCGGTGCGCGACGGCTGTTGCGTCAGGTCAGGGAGCGGATACCGGCGAGGGGCCGCCTTTTCGGCAGGTGCGGCGCTGATGAACGGAACGCTGGGCAGCGCGGACCGCGGCCGGATATTGGCCTCGCGTCTCCCGTTGCCGCCTGTTCGTCATGTCCGCTCCTTCATCCGCTGTGGTGCATTCATCTTCACCTACGCCGAAGCGGTGCGTCAATCTTATTTTCCGGAGAAGCATTTCCCTGGGCGGCAGATCGTGTTGTAATGGTCGAGTGCACTTCAATCCTTACGGCGGCGCGGGCGCGCAAGTAGCCGCCGACCTGGCCACGCTTGCCCAGCGCGACGGCGTCACGGCCGCCGAGGTGCGAGCCGCCGGGCAGGCGCGCGACATGGTGCTGCCGCGCATCGCCGCGGACGAAGCCGAGCGGATCCTCGCGTGGGGGCGGCGGCTGCACGAGGTGTTCGTCGCGGAGACGACGGCCGAGCGGATCCATCTCCTAAACGAGCTGCTCGCCGTTGCCGCGTGTCGGCCGAACATCGCCAGTCACGACGGGAAAGCGCCGCATCTGCACTACTCCAGCGAAGGCGCGGGCGTGGTCGAGCGGTTCTACGCCTACACCGCGGGCGGGCTCGCGCATCTCGTGTGCGAGGAGCCGCACCGCCTCGGCGTCTGTGCGCGCGAAGGGTGCGGCATCGCGTTCGTGGACACCTCGCGCAACGGGCGCCGGCGGTTCTGCTCCACTCGCTGCGGCACGCGGGTCAACGTCGCCGACCATCGCGCGCGGCAGCTGGTGGGCTGAGCGGCAGGTCAGTCGGCCGCTTCGAACGACTGCAGTTCCGGGTATTTCGGGGCGATCGTGTCGCCGGAGGACTCGCCGCGCAGGCGGCGGCCGATCCACGGCAGCGCGTGTTCCCGGCCCCAGCGGAGGTTCGCCGCGCGCTGTTCCCGCGTCGACAGGCGAGGCCGCGGACCCAGCGCGGCGTGCGTGACGCTGTGCTGGACACCGAGCGCGTCGAGGACGGCGATGGCGATTTCGGTGTGCCCGGCCGCGTTGAGGTGCAGGCGATCCGGGGACCACATGCGACGGTCGCGCAGCTGGCGCATCGACCACATGTCCACCAGCAGCGTCTCGTGCCGGGCCGCGATGCCGCGCACGTGCTCGTTGTAGATCGCGACCCGGCCGCGGATCTGCCGGAACAGCGCGTCTTCCACGCCGTCGACGCCGGTGAACAACAGCACCTGCGCGCCGGCCGCGCGGAACCGGGCCACCGCGCGCTCGTACGAATCGGCGAGGCTGTCGACGTCGACGCGCGGCCGCATCAGGTCGTTGCCGCCCGCGTAGCCGGTGACGAGGTCCGGCTTCATCGCCAGCGCCGGCTCGACCTGCTCGTTCAGCACCTGCGGCAGGAGCTTCCCGCGCACCGCCAGATTGGCGTAGCGAAACCCGGGCTCCCCGGCGGCCAGCACCTCGGCGACCCGGTCGGCCCAGCCGCGCACCCCGTTGCGCGCGGACGGATCGTCGTCCCCGACGCCTTCGGTGAACGAATCGCCAATACAGACTAAGCGGTTGGTCATTGGCTCAGTTTAGGCCCGGCTCCCCCACCCCTCGCGACGGCGCCCGCGGACACCAGGGTAGCTCCGGCGAGGCCGCCCCAGAGCGCGCCGGGGCCGAGCGGCGCGAGCGCGGTGAGCACCGCCGGGGAGACCGCCAGCCCGACGCCGGTCGACAGTTCGAAGCGGGCCACCGCCCGGCCGAGCAGGCGTGCGGGCGCCAGGGCCATGACGAACGGGGTGGCGCTGCCCGCGTAGATGATCTCGCCGATGGTGCAGACCACCGAAACGGCGGCGATCGCGGGCGCCGCCCAGCCGGATCCGAGCAAGGTCGCCGCGAGAAAGCCGAGATACGACAAGGCGAGCACGACTCCGCCGCCCGCCAGCGCGGTCCGCCGGGAAACCCGCGCCAGCAGGACAGTGACCGGCACCTGCAAGGCGACGACGAGCACGGTGTTGGCCACGAAGATCGCCGCCGACCACACCGGGGACGCGTGCAGATACGCGGTCAGCACCAACGGCAACGCGATCTCCGGGACGTTGAGGCAAAACGCGTAGATGACGTTCGCGGCCAGCAGCGAACCCATCCGCGGCGCGCTCTCGGCACCAGGTTCCGCCACGGCGGCCGGAGCTCGCAAGTGGACTGACCAAGCCAGGACGGCGGCGATCAGATACGCGATCCCGGTGCCGGTCGCCATGGCGCGCAAGGCATTCGAGCCGCCGGCGAGACACGCGGTCGCCAGCAGCGCGCCGATGCCGAGCGCGGCATTGCGGAGCGAACGACCGCCAGCGAGGGCGGCGTCGCGTTGCCTGCCTTCAGCGAGCGTCGCGACGAGCGCCGCGTGCGCCGCTGGCCAAGCCTGGTTGCCCGCAGAGAGAAGAATCGCGGCACCGACGAACGGCCACAGCTCCCCCTGCGGCGCGGTCAGCAGCAGCACGACACCGACCGCACGCACCAGCATCGAAGCGGCTACCACGGTGGTGCGCGCGCCTCGCTCGAGCCACCGCCCCACGAACGGCATGCAGCCGAGCCCGACCACGACGCCCGCGGTCATGGCGGCGCCGGTCGCGGGCGCGGACAGGCCGAGCACGGTCACGCCGTAGATCAGGAGGAACGGGCGCAGCAGGCCGGTGCCGAGTGCGTCGACGGCCATCGCGGCCGCGTAGCGCGGGCCGCCGGAGGCGCGGACCAGCGCGCTCGGCCGGATCTTGGTGGTCATGACGCTCGACGCTCCCGCGCCCGCCTCGGCCGGAGCACGCCGATTCGCGGTTTTCGTCAACCGGCGAAGGTCCGGGCCGGGCGATCGGCGATGCTGGTGTGGTGCCGTTGAGGATCGACATCGCCGGGCAGCCGGCCGAGCAGGTGCGGTTCGCCGCGTCGCCGCTCGCGGAGCTGACCGCGATGCTGCACGTGCTGGCCGAGCCGGGCCATCATCCGCGGTTCGCCGCGCGGGCGGGCGAGGTCTGGGCCGGGATGCGGCCCGAACTGGCCGAACGCGTGCGAGAGGCCGATTCCCTGTGGCGGTCCTCGCAAGCCGATTTCCTGCTGCCCGGACGCCCGCGCCCGACTCTCGCCGAGGAACTGGCCGATGTCGACGCGATCGACCACGAAACGTACGCGACCGCGGCGCTCGTCTCGACCTGCGGCAGCACCCGGATCGCGACTCGTTCCCCGCTCGCCGACCCGGACTCCCGTGACCGTGCCCTCGACCTCGCCCAGGCACGCGGCCCTCGCCAGGAAGCATTCGCTGAAAGCCTCCTGACGGACCCCGAAGCCACGCGAGCCCGCGTCCGCGACCCCCTCGAACAATGCGCCGAAGCGTTCTTCGACGGCGCCTGGACCGGACTCGAACCTCAGCTCGCCGCGGACCTGCGACACAAACAAGACCTGCTGCGGCACAAGGGAATCCGTACAGCTCTCGACGCGGTTTCCAGCGCGGTCGCGTTGTCCGGGGACGGGTCCCGGATCGTCGTGGACAAGCTGCAGGACAAGGCGACCGCCCAAGACGGCGTCACGTTCATCCCCAGCGTCTTCGGCAGCCCGCACCTGGTCGTGGTGCACGCCTCCGGCTGGCGGCCGGTGGTGCAATACCCGGTCGCCGACGCGGCCGCTCCGGTGCCGCTGGAAACGGTCGAGCTGCGGCTCGACGCGCTGGCCCATCCGGTGCGGCTGCGCCTGGTCCGCACGCTGGCGCGCAGCCCGCACACCACCAGCGAACTCGCGCACAACTGGAATCTGTCCGCGCCGGAGGTGTCCCGGCACCTCGCGGTTTTGCGCCGGGCGGGCCTGCTCACCGCCAAGCGCCAAGGCCGGTACGTCCGCTACTCCCTCGCCTTGCCGCAGCTGTCCGCGCTGGGCACCGACCTGCTGGCTGCCGTGCTTCGCTGACTCAGGTGCGGAGGCCGTCGAACAGGATCGCGATGGTGCGGTCGCGCAGTTCGCGATCGGCCCCGACGTGCTCGGCCGCCTTCGCGGTGCCGATGATCACCGGGATCAGCTCGGTCGTGGTGACGTCGCGGCGCACCGCGCCGCTCTCCTGAGCGCGCCGCAGCAGCACGCCGAGCGATTCCCGCAGCCGCTCCCCGATCACCGAACCCGTGCTGGGCACGCACACGCCGGCCGAGGTGAGCGCTTCGAAGTAGGCGTTTTTGGCGCTGGACATCTCGATCCAGCTGGTGAGGAAGGTGAAGAACGCGGCTCCGGCGTCCTCGGCGTTCTGCGCGACGACCGCGTCCGCCTCGTCGACGAACCGGTTCAGCCGTGCGTAGAGCACGGCTTCCAGGAGCGCTTCTTTCGTGGGGAAGTGCCGGAACACGGTGCCGATGCCGACGCCGGCCTCGCGGGCGACCTCCTCGGTCGGCGCGCCGGTGCCCTTCGCCGCGAACACGGTCTCGGCGGCTTCGAGCACCTTGGCGCGGTTTCGCCGCGCGTCGGCGCGCAGCGGTTTGTCCTCGGTCACGGCTGTGATGGTAGTCGCGCGTCCTGCCCGCACGGCGCCCGATCCAGGTGGGTTCGGCGTGCCGGAGGGTCGGAAACAACCCGTCCGGAGCAGACGTCAGGAATCGTCAAACCTCTGCCGGTCGTTCACACTGTAGTGTGACGACCGTCACGAGAGGTGCACGACCATGACTCTAGGCGACAACGAGGTCACCCAGTCAGTCCAAGCTTCCTCCGGCGACCGCCGGGTGCAGGTACGCCGGGCGGCCCTGGCCGGTTCGATCGGCACCACCATCGAGTGGTACGACTTCTTCCTCTACAACACCGCCGCCGCGTTGGTCTTTCCCCATCTGTTCTTCCCCGCTTCCTCCTCGTACGCGGGGGTCATGCAGTCGTTCGCCACCTACGCGGTCGGTTTCGCGGCCCGCCCGATCGGCGCGGCGATCTTCGGCCATTGGGGCGACCGGCTGGGCCGCAAGGCGACGCTCATCGTGACGCTCCTGCTGATGGGCCTGTCCTCGGCGGTGGTCGGCCTGCTTCCGGGCGCAGCGACGATCGGCATCGCGGCCCCGCTGATCCTGGTCCTGCTGCGGCTGGTGCAAGGCATCGCGATCGGCGGCGAGTGGAGCGGATCGGTGCTGCTGGCCATGGAATGGGGCGACCAGCGCCGGCGCGGGCTGCTGGCAAGTTTCGCGCAGGTCGGCGTTCCGGTCGGACTCGTACTGGGAACCGGCGGGATGACCTTGCTTTCCGCGACGCTGTCTCCGGACGCTTTCTCGTCGTGGGGCTGGCGGATCCCGTTCCTGCTGAGCCTCGTTTTGGTGGCGATCGGCCTGGTCATCCGGCTGCGCATCCTGGAAACGCCGATGTTCGCCGCCGCCGTCGCGGCCAACCGCACCTCGAAAGCCCCGGTGAAGGACGTCGTCCGCCACCACTGGCGGGAAATCCTGCTGTCGGCCGGTTTGCGGTTCAGCGAGCAGATGCCGTTCTACCTGTTCACCAGTTACGTCCTGCTCTATGTCGTGCAACGACCGGAATTCAGCAAAACGTTCGTGCTCAACGCGGTCCTGGTCGGCGCGGCGGCGGAACTGCTGCTGATCCCGCTGTTCTCCCAGCTCTCCGACCGGATCGGCCGCAAACAGGTGTACCTGACCGGCGCGGTGCTGACCGGCGTGATCGCGTTCCCGTACTTCACCGTGCTGACCCACAGCGGCCACGCGATGATCTTCCTGGCGATCATCGTGTCCCTGGTGGCGCACTCGATGCAGTACGGCCCGCAGGCGGCGCTGATCGGCGAAAGCTTCCCGACGCATCTGCGCTACGGCGGCGCGGGGCTGGGATACCAACTGGCGTCGGTGTTCGCGGGCGGCCCCGCACCTCTGCTGGCTGTCTGGCTCCTGCACACCACCGGCACGCCGTATTCGATTTCGATCTACATCGTCGCTTCGGTCGTGGTGACCGTGCTGTGCGTGATCGCGCTGCCCGATCGTTCGAAGGCCGACATCGACGACGTCGGCGTCTACGCCCGCTGAGCGTACGAAAAAGGGGCTGCCACCCCGAAATCCGGAGTGGCAGCCCCTTCGCGCGACTTAATCAGCGCTGCGGCGGCGGCCCGCCCTGCGGTCCGCCGAACGGACCCTGCTGTGGGAACGGCCCGCTGCCCGGCCCGGGTCCCTGCGGTCCGCCGAACTGCTGCGGCGGCGGTCCCTGGTACGGACCGCCCTGCGGCCCTGCGGGAGGGTGCGGCTGCGGCAACGACTGCTGCTGCTGGGCAGGCGGCGGCGTGCTGGGCTGCTGCGGCCGCTCCGGCGGGGCGGGCGGCTCCTCTTCCCGGACCGGCGCGGGAGCCTCGGGCTTGGCGGCGGGAGCCCCGCCGATCGCCCGGCGCTCCGCCGACGCGCCCAGCGGCCCGTCGACCTCCTTGCGCGCCACCGCTTCCGCGGCCGCCACGGCCTCGGCGACCTTCGGATCGCTGCTCGTGTCGAACCATCCGGCGACCTCGTCGTCGTCGAGGTCCGGGCGGGCCGGGGTGTCGTCCTTCGGCGGCTCGTAGCGGAACACGCCGTCGTCGCCGGGGGCGCCGAGTGCGCGGGCGAAGCCTTCGAGGGCCTTGCCGTAATCGCTCGGGATCATCCAGACCTTGTTCGCGTCGCCCTGCGCCATCTGCGGGAGCGTCTGCAGGTACTGGTAAGCGAGGACCTCCGGCGTCGGGCGGCCGGCCTTGATCGCCGCGAACACCTTCTCGATCGCCTTCGCCTGGCCCTGCGCCTGCAGGTAGCGGGCGGCTCGTTCACCCTGTGCGCGCAGGATCCGCGACTGCCGTTCCGCTTCCGCGGCGAGGATCGCGGCCTGCTTCTGGCCTTCCGCGGCGAGGATCTGGCTCTGCTTCTGGCCCTCGGCGGTCTTGATCGACGATTCCCGCTGGCCTTCCGCGGTGAGGATCATCGCGCGCTTCTCCCGGTCGGCGCGCATCTGCTTCTCCATCGAGTCCTGGATGGAGGCGGGCGGCTCGATCGCCTTCAGCTCGACGCGGGCGACGCGGATGCCCCAGCGGCCGGTGGCCTCGTCGAGCACGCCGCGCAGCTGGGTGTTGATGGCGTCGCGGGAGGTCAGCGTCTGCTCCAGGCTCATGCCGCCGACCACGTTGCGGAGCGTGGTGGTGGTGAGCTGCTCGACGCCGATGATGTAGTTCGAGATCTCGTAGACCGCGGCGCGCGAGTCGGTGACCTGGAAGTACACGACGGTGTCGATGTTCACCGTCAGGTTGTCCTCGGTGATCACCGGCTGCGGCGGGAACGAGACGACCTGCTCGCGCAGGTCGATCCGCGCGCGCACCTTGTCCAGGAACGGGACGAGGAAGGTCAGGCCGGGCGAAGCGACCGTGCGGAACCGGCCGAGCCGCTCGATCACCGCCGACTGGGCCTGTGGCACCACCATGATCGCCTTGACCACTGTGATGATGACGAACAGGGCCAGCAGCGCGACCACGACGATCGCTATTGTCGACAAGAGCGTTTCCCCTTACCTAGTACAGTTTTTCCTCGGACGGCGCCTCACGCGACGATGTCCACCACGGCCGTGGCGCCGGAGATCTCGACGACCGTGACGCTGGTGCCCGGCGCGATCGGCGGCTGCGATTCGTGCACGGCGCGCGCCGACCACACCTCGCCGCCGATTTTCACCTGGCCGGCATCGTAGTCCACAGTGGACACTACGACGGCGCGGGCTCCGACCAGCGCGTCGATGCCCGTGGGGACGCCCGCCCCGGCGAGGAAGCGGCGTTTGAGCGCCGGACGGGCCAGCGCGAGCAGCCCGACCGAGCTGACCGCGAACACCGCGACGTCGATGTAGATGTTGCCGGTGAGCGCTTCCGAACCGGCTCCGAGCAACGCGCCGACGCCGAGCATGATCAGCACGAAGTCCCCGGAGATCACCTCCGCGATCATCAGGACGATGCCGATGATCAGCCAGATCAGAGCCGCTGCCATGCCCTCATGCTCTCAGATCGCGTCGTTTCGCACCGGGCAAACTACTCGACGTGACCGACGCGTGACCTTGGATGTTTCCGGCAAATAGGACACTACGGAGCGTCGTCACCCGGCTCGGTCACGAAGTCGATGAGCCGTTCCACCGCGCCGATCAGCGGCGTTTCGAGATCGCGGAAGCTGCGCACCCCGGCGAGCACCCGCTGCCATCCCTCGTACGGTTCGCCCCAGCCGAGCGCGTCGCAGATGCCGGCTTTCCATTCGATGCCGCGCGGGATCTCCGGCCAGGCGCGGATGCCGACCGACGCCGGCTTCACCGCCTGCCAGACGTCGATGTACGGGTGCCCGGTCACGAGCACCTGCTCGTCGCGGATCTGCCCGACCAGCCGGGATTCCTTGCTGCCCGCCACGAGATGGTCGACGAGCACGCCGAGCCTGCGGCCGGGCCCGGTGCCGAACTCGGCGATCCGGTCGGCCAGCACGTCGACGCCGTCGAGCGGTTCCACGACGACGCCCTCGACGCGCAGGTCGTGTCCCCAGACGCGTTCGACCAGTTCCGCGTCGTGCTTGCCCTCGACCCAGATCCGGGAGTCGCGCGCGACCCTCGCCTGCAGGCCCTGCACGCGGACCGAGCCGGACGCCGACACCTGCCGCGCGGGGGCGGCGGTCTTCTTGACCGGCACGAGCGTGACCGGCTTGCCTTCCAGCAGGAACCCGGCGGGCGCGAGCGGGAACACCCGGTGGCGGCCCTTGGCGTCCTCGAGGACGACGTTCCCGTACTCGATCTTCACCACCGCGCCGCAGTAGCCGCTGGCCGGGTCTTCGACCACGAGGCCTGGCTCGGCGGGGACCTCCGGGATCTTCCGCTTGCGGGGGCCGGACAGCACGTCGTGATAGCGCACGGTCGGGCACGTTATCGGCGTGGCGGCGGGACGGCCCGCCGCCACGCCGGGGCCGGTCCTCCGGCTTGACGTGGAGCGCGCTCCAGCTCCTAGCGTCGGCTGAGTTCGTCAACCGTTGAGTTGCCGCCCGGTCCGCCGGGCAAGAGGAGTATCCGCGCATGATCACCCGAACCACGCTCGGCTCGCCCGGTCTCGCTGTCAGCGCGATGGGTCTGGGGTGCATGGGGATGAGCGAGAGCTACGGCGCCGCCGACTGGGACGGCGGCCTGGCCACCATCGACCGGGCTGTGGAGCTGGGCGTCACGTTCCTGGACACCGCCGACGCCTACGGGGCCGGGCACAACGAGGTGCTGGTGGGCCGGGCCGTCCACGGCCGCCGCGACCAGGTGCAGCTGGCCACTAAGTTCGGCCTCGACCGAAGCGGCGGCGACGCGGCACGCCGTATCCGCGGTGCCCGGGACTACGTGCTGCGCTCCTGCGACGCCTCGCTGCTGCGACTGGGCGTCGACGTGATCGACCTGCACTACGCCCACCGCCCGCCCCAGGACGTGGAGATCGAGGAGACCGTCGGGGCGATGGCCGAACTGGTCCAGGCGGGCAAGGTCCGCCAGCTGGGCCTGTCCGAGGTCGACGGCGAACTGCTGCGCCGGGCGCACGCGGTGCACCCGATCGCGGCGGTGCAGAGCGAATATTCGCTGTGGACCCGCGACGTCGAGGCCGTCACCCCGGTGATGGCCGAGCTGGGGATCGGGCTGGTGCCGTACTCGCCGCTGGGGCGGGGGTTCCTGACCGGCGCCCTGGACCGCTCCGCGTTGGGCGAGAAGGACTTCCGGCGCAGCAACCCCCGGTTCGCCGGGGAGGCGGGCGAAGCCAACGAGAAGATCGCGCGGACCGTGCGCGAGGTGGCCGACCGGCTGGGCGCCACCCCGGCCCAGGTGGCGCTGGCGTGGGTGTACGCCCAGGCCGAGCGGCTCGGGGTGGCGGTGGCGGCGATTCCGGGCACCCGCAGCCCGGCCCGGCTGGAGCAGAACGCCGCCGCGCTGGAGCTCACCCTGGACGCCGAGGCGCTGGCCGCGCTGGATCCGCTGAGCGACCAGGTGACGGGCGAGCGCTACGCCCCCGCGCACACCGCTGAGATCGCTCGGGGCTAGCCCCGGAGGCTCGACGCGCCCTGACCGGCAATGCCAGGTCCGTGAGGGGAGCCCTGAGGGAATCTGAGTCCCAATGCCAGGAACTTAAGCCGTGTGACCTCGGCCCGCTGACCGTCCACAAAGGACGCAATCAGTGTCGAAATACCCGCTTTGTCACCTTGTGACCGTGTCTTGAAGTCCGTGAGGGACTCCTTGAGGGAATCAGATTCCCTCAAGGAGTCCCTCACGGACCACAACCCGGCCTCCGCTCCCGGGTCCGGGCCCACGGCGACGTGCGCTCAACCGGATCAAGCAGCCTGAGCTGCGGAAACACGCCGGAAGCGCGTCCGCATCACAGCCTTAAGTTCCTGGCATTGACTCTGAGTCCCTCAGGGCTCCCCTCACGGACACCTAGCCTCGCCCGCTGTACGGCCTTGAGTTCCTGGCATTGGTCCCGGACCAGCTCAGCCGGCCATCCGCAGCACGGCGTCCGTGAACGGCGTCGGCCCGCCGCGGCGGAGCGGGCCCATCGCCACCAATGGGGCGAGCGCGACGCACCACGCGCGCACCCGGTCGCCGTCGAGGTGCGGGAGTTTGGCGATCCCGTCCTCCACGGCCGCGCCGTCGGCCATCGGCAGCACCGCCCAGTCGATCGCGTCGAAGGCCGGGTCTCCGACGCACGGGCGCGGGTCGATCGCGACCGCGCCCCGCGCCGGTCCGGCGTCCAGGACGTTGCCGGGATGCAGGTCGCCGTGCACGAGCGCGATCGGGCCGCTGGCGGCCAGTTTCTCGGAGCGGGCCAGGCCGGTGCGCAGCGATTCCAGCGGAAGGTGCGCTTCGGCCGGGGATCCGGCCAGGCGCTGCTCGGCGAGGCCGAACATGAACCGGACGCGTTCGAGCTGGGTCGGGAACGGCCCGGCGGCCGGGACACCGTGGATGTCGGCGAGGAGCTCGCCGATCTGGTCCCACGGGACGTCCGCGCCGCGTTCGGTGAACGTGCCTCCGGGTTCGAGCCCTTCGAGCAGCACGGCGCCGTGGTCGAGGTCGGCGTCGAGGATCTGCACGACCCGCGCCAGTCCGGCCCACGAGCCCAGCGCGGTGGCCTCCGCGGTCGCGATCGCGCGGTCCGGGCAGAGCTTGAGCACCTTCAGCACGCCCTCGCCGTCGCGGCAGAGCAGGGTGCGGCCGGTGTTGCCGGGCCGGGCTTCGGACACGGTGAGGCCCCACTGGCGGCAGAGCCGTTCGACCAGCGCTGGCAGCGCGTCGCACCACGCTTGCGCGGCCGGGCCGAAGCGGTTGACGAGGCGGGCGCGCGCGGCAGCGTCCATCAGAGCGTTGTCCATCAGTTCCGCCATCAGAACAGCGGCCAGGGGATCGCGCGCCAGTCGTCGCCGGGCTCGGGGAACACCGCCTCGGCGAGCAGATAGTCGGTGCGCTGCGAAAGCGCCCGGATCTCGAAGGCGGTCAGGTGCTCGCCGAGTTCCGCGCCGAGGCGGCCGTCGAGGTCCGCGCGGAGTTTCCGCAGTTTCTCGACCGCGTCCTCGGGCAGGTCCTCGCCGATCCAGCCCCACAGGACGGTGCGCAGCTTCGGGTCGGTGTGCAGGCAGATGCCGTGGTCGACGCCGTAGACGTGGCCGTCGGTCGCGGCGAGCAGGTGGCCGCCCTTGCGGTCGGTGTTGTTGACGACGATGTCGAGGACCGCGAGTTCGCGCAGGTCCGGGTGGTCGGCGTGGGCGAGGACCGCCGGTTCGCCGAGCCGGTCGTGCGCGTGCAGCACGGTGCGCCAGCCTTCCGGGACGTCGTCGGGCGCGCAGACGTCGACGACCTCGGTGTCCTCTTCTGTCTCGACCCACAACTGCACCATTCCGGGCCCGAACGGGCCGTCGCGCAGCACGGTGGGCGGGATCGCGCCGAGGCCGCAGGCGTCGGAGATCATCGCGGTCGCGACCTCGCGGCCGGCGAGGGTGCCGTCCGGGAAGTCCCACAGCGGGCGCTCCCCCGACACCGGCTTGTACACGACTCGGCCGGTGACGCCGTCGAGTTCGATCGCGCAGAAGAGCGTGACGTTGGAGGCGTCGACCAGCCTGCCCTCGACGTCGATGCGGCCGCGGGAGACGAAATCGCGGGCCGCGGGGTCGGCAGGCCCCGGCGCGGTGCTCGCCACGGGCGCCCTCAGTCCTCGGTCACGTCGACGTCGCGCCGGTACCCGTTCTGGCGCGGGCAGATGTGCCCGGCCGGGTCGAGCGGTTCGCCGCACAGCGGGCACGGCTTGCGGCCGGCGTTGACGACGCGGTCGGCGCGTTCGGCGAAGGCGCGGGCGGCGACCGGGGTGAGGAACACGCGGACCGCGTCCGGGCCCTCCTCGGTGTCGTCGAGCACGACCGTCTCGTCGATTTCGCCCTCGGTGATCGCGAGCAGTTCCACGACGACCGCGCCGGAGTCGGCGTCCCAGCCGAGCCCCATCGTGCCGACCCGGAACTCCTCCTCGACGGGCACCGCGAGCGGGTCCACGTCGACCTCGTCGTCGGGGGCCTGTGCGGGCACGTCGGCGCCGAACCGGCTGGCGACCTCCTCCAGGAGCGAGCCGAGCCGCTCCGCGAGGACGACGACCTGCTGTTTTTCGATCGTGACGCTGATCGTCCGCACGTCCTCCGTCGCCTGGAGGTAGAAGGTGCGGTCGCCGGGCTCGCCGACCGTGCCGGCCACGAACCGGTCGGGCTTGCGGAAGACGTGGATTACGCGTGACATAACGTCTTCGACCCTAGGCCACGCGCGCATGATCGGCATCCGCCGCCCCGGGTTGAGGGGAGTTCGCGCGCGAAACCTGCGCGGTGCGTGCGGATCCGGACACGCAGCGGATCCTCGTTACGCTTTCCGGGTGCCTCGCATCTCTCCTCATGGAACCTGGACCTCTCCCGTCACCGCGGCCGACGCCGCTGCCGCCGGCGGCGGCGCGCAATGGCTCGCCGCGGTCGACGGCGCGCTCTGGTGGGCGGAGGCGCGGCCTGCCGAAGGCGGCCGCGTCGCTCTCGTGCGCGCGCTTCCCGACGGCGGAGTCGAGGACGTGCTGCCCGCGCCGTGGAACGTCCGCAACCGGGTGCACGAGTACGGCGGACGGCCGTGGCTCGCGGTCGACGGCGTGGTGGTGTTCACGCATTGGGCCGATCAGCGGGTGTACGCGCTCAAGGCCGGCACAGGCGGCGAGGTCACCCCGCTGACGCCGGAACCGGCCACGCCGCAGGGCGTCCGGTACGGCGACCTCCGGCCCGGCCGCGCGGGCGAGGTGTGGGCGGTCCGCGAGCGCAGCACCGGGCCGCGGCGCACCGACATCTCCCGCGAGCTGGTCGCGATCCCGCTGGACGGCTCCGCCGAACGGGTGCTGGTCGAAGGGCACCGGTTCTTCACCGCGCCGCAGCTGTCTCCGGACGGCGCGCACGCCGCGTGGCTCGCGTGGGACCACCCGGCGATGCCGTGGGACGGGACCGAGCTGTTCGTCGCACCGGTGGCCGCCGACGGTTCCTTCGGGGACGCGCGCGTGCTGGCGGGCGGGCCGGAGGTCGCGGTGTGCCAGGTGGCGTGGGAGACCGCGGACCAGCTGCTCGTGCTCGCCGACCCGGACGGCTGGTGGAATCTGCACCGCGTCGGGCTCGACGGCGCGACGGTCAATCTCGCGCCGGTGGAGCGCGAGCTGGGCGGGCCGATGTGGAAGCTTGGCACCAGCTGGTTCGCCCCGCTGGGCGGCGGCAAGCACGCGGTCCTCGACTCCGGCAAGCCGGCGATTCTCGACGAGAGCGACGGTTCGGTCACGCGCGTCGACACCGAGCTGACCGTGTGGTCGTCGGTCGGGCTGGTCGCGACGGCGGACGGGATCGCCGGCATCGCGGGCGGGCCCCGGCACGAGAGCGCGGTCGTGGTGCTGGACCCGGACACCGGGAAGTGGCGCGCGCGCACGCCGCAGCCGGCCTCGCTGCCGCCCGCGGAGTATCTGCCAGTGCCGCGGGAGCGGGTGTTCACCGGGCCGGACGGCGCGGACATCCCGGCCTACGTGTTCCCGCCGACGAACCCGGACTTCGTCGCGCCGGAAGGCGAACTGCCGCCGTACGTGGTCCACGTGCACGGCGGGCCGACCGGGCACAGCGACGAATCGCTCGATCTGGATTTCGCGTACTTCACCAGCCGCGGCATCGGCGTCGTCGCGGTGAACTACGGCGGCTCCACCGGGTACGGGCGCGCGTTCCGCGAGCGGCTGCGGGAGCAGTGGGGCGTGGTGGACGTGCGCGACTGCGCGGCGGTCGCCGAAGCGCTGGTCGCGGAAGGCATCGCCGACCGGGCCCGGCTGGGCGTCCGCGGCGGCAGCGCGGGCGGGTTCACCTCGGCCGCGTCGATCACGATGACCCGCACCTACGCGGCGGCGACGGTGAAGTTCCCGATCCTCGACTTCGCCGGCTGGACCGGCGAGGGCGGCGAAACGCACGACTTCGAGTCGCAGTACCTGGTCAGCATGGTCGGCCCGTATCCGGAAACCGCGCAGCGGTACCGGGAGCGCTCGCCGATGACGCACGTGGGCTCGCTGGCCGGGCCGGTGCTGTTCCTGCAGGGCCTGGAGGACGAGATCTGCCCGCCGGACCAGGCGGACCGGTTCGTTTCCGAGATCGACGGCAGCGGGATCCCGCACGCGTACCTGCGGTTCGAGGGCGAGCAGCACGGTTTCCGGAAGGCCGAGACGATCGTCGCCGCGCTGGAGGCCGAACTTTCCTTCTACGGCCAGGTGTTCGGCTTCGAGACGCCGGACGTGCCGCGGCTGGAGCTGTCCCGATGAGGCCCGCCAGACTCTCCGCCGGGGACACCGTCGCGCTCGTCGCGCCGTCCGGGCCGGTGCCGCAGGACCTGCTGGACGCCGCGTTGCCGGTGCTGCGCGAGTGGGGCGTGAAGGTGCGGATCGGCGCCGGAGTGCGGGCTTCCGGCGAGTCCTATCTGTCCGCGCCGGACCAGGCGCGGGCGGCGGAGTTCACCGAAGCGTGGCTGGACCCGGAGGTCCGGTGCGTCCTTGCGGCGCGCGGCGGCTACGGGACGCAGCGGATGATCGATCTGGTGGACTGGGCGGCGCTGCGGGCTGCCGGGCCGAAGGTGCTGGCCGGGTCGAGCGATGTGACCGCGTTGCACCGGGCCGTGCACACCCATCTGGACCTTGCGACGCTCCTTTCGCCGATGCCAGCGAGCGTCCTGTTCGACGAAGCGGCGTCGGAGCACTTGCGGCGGACGTTGTTCGAACCGGATCACGCGCGGGTGCTGCGGGCGCGGGAGCCGGACGTGGTCGTGCCCGGACGCGCGCTGGGCGTGCCGGTGGGCGGAAACCTGTCGCTGCTGGCGTCCGGGGTCGGGACGGCGGAGCAGGGGTCCGCGCGCGGCGGGATCGTGCTGCTCGAGGACGTGACCGAGAGCCCGTACCGGATCGACCGGATGGTGACGCAGCTGCTGCGTTCCGGCTGGTTCGACGGGGTGCGCGGGATCGTGCTGGGTTCGTGGGCCGCGTGCGGCGACCCGGCGGAGGTCCGGGAACTGCTGGCGGAACGGCTGTCGCCGCTCGGGGTTCCGGTGCTGAGCGGGTTCGGCTTCGGGCACGTCGCGGGGTCGCCGACGCTGCCGCTCGGCGTCTCGGCCTCGCTCGACACCGAACTGGGCACCGTCACCCTCGACTCCCCCGCGCTGGACTGAGCCGCATGCGACTGTCCACTGTGGAAACCCGGGCCCGGTTCGCGGCGGCGCGCGTGGCCCGGCTCGCCACAGCGGACGGTCGCGGGGTCCCGCATCTGGTGCCGGTGACGTTCGCGGTGCGCGACGACACGGTCGTCTTCGCGGTCGACCACAAGCCGAAGACCACGACGTCGTTGCGGCGGCTGGCGAACATCGCGGAGAACCCGGCGGTGTCGTTCTTAGCCGACGAGTACGACGAGGACTGGTCGCGGTTGTGGTGGGCCCGTGCGGACGGCGTGGCGCGGGTGGTCGCGGACGCTTCGCGGGCTTCGTATGCCGGTTGGTTGACGAAGAAGTATCCGCAGTACGCGGAGCGGCCGCCGGAGCACGCGGTGGTCGTGACCGAGGTTCAGACCTGGCGGGGTTGGGCGGGTTCGTAACGCGCGGTCCGGGCGTGGCGATCTTTCTCCCGAAATGGGGAGGATCATGCGTATCGCGCTTGTGGTGACCGGTCTTGTCCTGCTGGTCGCGGGCTGTTCGGCCGAGGCTCCGGCGGCCGCTCCGAAACAGAGTTCCGCGCCGCCGTCGAGTTCCGCGCCGCCGCCGGTCGCGGGTGACCTCACGAAGCACCTGCCGAGCGGGGACGAGTTGACGAAGGCCGGTCTCGCCGTGGGACGGGATCGGCTGCCGTACGTCGTCGGCCCGAACACCCCGCTGCGCATCGTGCGGGCGTGCGGCGTCGACCAGCCCTGGGACGCCGCCGTGCGGAACGGCGCGCAGGCGTACTCCACAAAGGACACGCTGTGGATCCGGCAACGGCTCGCCGAGTACGCGGGCTATACCGGCTCGCAGGTCGTCTCAGGCCTGGACAAGGCGCTCGGCTGCGGGAAAACGGTGTCCGGAGACCACGACCTCGCGTTCGTCAGCCGGTTCTCCTCACACGGCAAAGGGCTGCCCGAGGACGCCGAGCTGACGGTGAAGACCCGGTTCTCGGTGCCCGGCACCGGTGATCCGCAACTCGGGTTCTGCGGGCAGTTCGCGGAGGCCCGGATGGCCAGCTGTGTCCTGGTCCTCGCGCACGGCAATCGCGTTCTCGCCGTCACGACCACCGACCGCCAACCTGGCCAAGCGAGCATGGCGGCGCAGCAGGCCGAACTGACGCGACTGGCTCCCACCTTCGTCGCGGCGTTCGACCAGGACTGACGATGGCGAAACGGCGCTACGTGGCCCGCGGCGTGCCCGGCGGGTACCAGATCTGGGACAACCGGGCCCGCCGCTGGTGGGGCGATCACTACCAGCTCTGCCCGGACGATCTGGTCGCCGCGCTCAACAGCGGTGCGGACCACGCGACTCTCACCGCGCTGATCAACCGGTACCGCGCGGCGAAGCGCTGACCCGGTTTCAGGGCAGGGCTTCGATCCGCTCGAGATGTTCCTCGCCCCATTCCCCGAGCGGGATCCCGGCCGAGGCCCGCGCGACGGCCGAGTGGGCGGCCGGTCGCGGTGCGCGGTTTCTCGCGGGAGCGGTCAAGAACGTGCCGTCCGCGGTCGGAGCGCGGGACACGCTGCTCTATTACGCCGGGGACAAGGCCGTTTTCGACGAGCACGAGACCACGCTGAAGGTGCTCGGCGGCGACACTGTCCATCTGGGCGGCGAGCCGGATCTGGCCGCGCTGTACGAGATGGCGGTCGGCGGCACCCTGTTGCCCGCGCTCGCCGGGTTCTTCCAGGGCGCGGCCGCGGTCCAGTCGCGCGGTCTGGAGGCGAGCACGCTGGTGCGCTTCACCGTGAAATGGTTCGAGATGATCAACTCGGTCCTGCCGGTCTTCGCCGACGAGATCGACCGCGGCGACTACACCGCTGCGGCGTCCTCGGTGAACCTCTTCCACGAGATGGCCGCTGACGACGACGCTTTCGGCGCGGAGGCGGGCGTCGACAACTCCTGGCGCGCCCCGCTCAACGATCTCCTGCTGCGCGCGGTCGAGGCAGGGCACGGGGACCACAGCATCTCGGCGCTGGTGGAAGTGCTCCGCGCACCGGCGGCGTAGCTGCGGATGCAGGCGCCAGCCGAACGCGAAGTCCCTGGCGAGTCAGCGGGTCTGTGCCAGGTCCCCGAAATACCCGGTCCGCCACAGGATCCGAGTGCGGACTTCCGTGATGCGCCAGCCTTTCCCGCTCTCGCGCAGGTCCGCGGTAACCACCCCGCCCGCGGTGAACGCGCGGTCCTCCATCCGCACGGTGACCGGGCGGTCTTTCCACAGGTGGATCGCGACGAGGTTCGCCCGCACCGTCGCCGTGGCGCCGTCGAGGTCGACGTCGTGGCCGGTGAGCAGGTGCTGGCTCGCCTCGAAGCGGGCGAAGCTGCGGGCGTGGCTTTCGGCGATGTCGGCCGGTCCGGCGATTTCGGCGCCGTTGGGGCGCACGATTTTCCCGTCCGGCGCGAAAATGCGCTGGAAGCGCGGTGCGTCGAACTGCCGTTCGTCGACCGCGCGGTAGTAGCTGTTGAAGGTGCGGATGATGCGGGACGTGGCGAGCAACGCGTCGAGTTCGTGCTGATCCGTTTCCTGCACCGGCTTCTCCCTCGGGGTTCCGCTGTCTCGGTTCATCGTTCCGCGCCGGGCGGGCGTGACATCATGCTGTGACGGCGGTCGCACTCCCGGTGCCGGCCGCTTCGGGGGAGGCGTTGTGGGATGTGCGGTCGCGGTGGTGATCGTCGTGGTGCTGATCGCCGCGGCTGCCGACAGCGACGTGGACCACGCGGTGACCGGCGGGTTCAGCGTCGTGGTCTGGATCGCGTTGATCGGCGGCGGGCTCTGGCTGGCGTCGAAGGCGTACGAGAAGAACAAGACGGCGGTCGCGGCGAACACGAAGGCAGCGAAGGACAAGACTCTCCGCGAACGATCTTCCCAGGCGACCGAATGGCAGCGGAAGACCCGGGACGCGAAACTGCCGCCCGCGCAGCATCCGGGCCCGGTGGAGTTGTCGGGCGGCTCGGTGCGCGAGGCCGTGTCGGGAGCCGACCGGGCCCGGCGGACGATTCGCGAGGTAGTCGGGGCGCTCCCGCTCCGTGTCTCGGAGGAAGCCCGTGCGCACGCGGAGCGGCTCCGCCCGTCGGTCGAGCGGCTGTGCCAGCCGGGGCGGTACCTGCAGGAGGAGGAAGACTGGGGCCGGTTCAACGTCTGGTGGGGTCCGGAGCGCACCGGTTCCCGTCCGACGCGTGAGGTGGCGGGCCAGGTCAAGGACATGCTGCGGTGGGCCTCCGCCCGGCGGACTCTGGTGTCCGACATCCATCCCGAAGCCGAGCGCCTGCTGGCGACGCTCACCGGCCCGCTGGCGCAACGGTTCCGGGACAGCCTCAAGACCCGCTACGGGCGGGCTGACGACGGGGCGGGGATCGCGGTGCTCCCGCCCGGCGAATGGGAAGCCCTCCTCGGCGATCTGCACGGCGCGCTCGTCGCGGTCGCGGACGGGCTGGCCGCGCTCCCCCGGCCCAAGCTGCTTCCGCTCATGCACCGGCCCAAGGAAGCGCGGTTCAAGGAGCACGTGTCGGGCGAGGCGATGGAGCAGGATCTCCGGGAATTCCTCCACGACACCGCGAAGCTGCGGGAGAGGGCGCTGACCGGGTCGTGGCCCGCCGAGTTCGATGCCGGCTGGCGGCTGGACGGCGGCGTGCTGGCCGGGTTCGTGACCGAGGAGATCCGCCGGCGGCTCGCCAAGGGCACGGAGGGCTTCCCGTGGGTCGCGCAGTGGAAAACCGATCAGCTCGAAGGCGGGAGCCTCGCCCGCGTCTACCTGGCTTACGTCACCATCGCTCTCGACTATCTGACGGAGGTGCTCGGCAACATGGCCGACTACAAACGGGATTCCGCGCCGCAGTCCGGCCACCGCATCGAAATCGGCGGCGACGTGACGCACAGCAACTTCATCCTCAACAGCACGGTCCGGGACATCACGACCGTGCTGGCTCCGGTCGCCGGGCGGGACGACCGGCTCGCCGAGGCGATCGAGGCGCTTTCGACCGCGGTGCGCGAGGATCCCGAGCTGCCGGACGACGAGCGCGAGGAACTTCTGTACCACGTCAAGGACATCGCGGAGGCTGCCGCCGAACCCGGCGAGAAGCAGAAGCGCGGCCGCGCGAAGCTGGCACTCAGCGCGATGACCGAGGCCGCCAAGACCGGCGCGCAGCTCGCGCAGACCGTCACTGCCTGGCACGACGTGCTCAGCAAGATGTTCTGACCCGGCGGGGTATCCCGGTCAGGGGCAGGCGGCGGGCTCGGCGGCGCGCCAGGATGGCCTGGTGAGCAACGGAAGCAACGAACTCGGCGGTTTTCTGCGCAGCCGTCGCGAACGGTTGACGCCGGAGGCCGCAGGCATCGCGCCCGGCGGCACCCGGCGCGCGGTTCCCGGCCTGCGGCGGGAGGAACTGGCCGAGCTGGCCGGGGTCAGCGTCAGCTACTACACCCGGCTCGAACAAGGGGCCAGCAGCAGCGCCTCGGACTCGGTGGTCGACGCGCTGGCCGCGGCATTACAGCTGGCTCCGGCCGAGCACGAGCACCTGAGGAATCTCGCAGCGCCTCGGCGGGCGACCCGGCCGCGGGTCCGGAGGACCACACTGCGGCCCGCGGTAGCGGATCTGCTCGCGGCGATGTCCGCGCTGCCCGCGGTGGCGGTCGATCACCGGGCCGATGTCCTGGCGTGGAACCGGCTCGGGCACGCGCTGCTGGCCGGGCACGTCGCGTTCGAGGCGCCGGACGAGCGGGTCCGCCCGAACATCGCGCGGATGTTGTTCCTCGACCCGCATCACCGCGCGCTTTACCGGGATTGGGCGGACAAGGCGTCGGTCACCGTCGCGGCGCTGCATCAGGCGGTCGCGCGGCATCGGGACGATCCGGTGCTGGAACAGCTCGTCGGGCGGTTGGCCGTGGAGAGCCCGGAGTTCGCGCGGATGTGGGCGAAGCGCCCGGTCCGGACCTGCTCGTACTACGTGCGCGAACTCGACCATCCAGTGGTCGGACGTCTGACGCTCGCGAACGAGACCGTCACGCTGCCCGACGACGATCAGCAACTCGGGCTGTTCTACGCGCTGCCCGGCACTCCCGACGCCGACGCGCTCGCGTTGCTGTCCCAGAGCTTCGCGGCACCCCTGGCGAAGGAGAAAGTGCGGTGAAGATCCTCGTTGTCGGCGGTGCCGGAACGATCGGACGGCGGCTGGTGCCGGAACTGCGCTCGCGCGGGCACGAGGTGATTGTGGCCGGGCGGACGTCCGGCGAGGTGCGCGTCGATCTGGCCGAGCCGGAGACGATCACGGCGATGTACCGCGAGGTCGGAGCAATGGACGCGGTCGTGAGCATCGCCGCGCACGGCGCCTTGGACGAGTTCGCGACACTCACCTCGGCGGAGCTGCACGAGAACCTGCGCGCCAAGTTCTACGGGCAGGCCGAGCTGGTTCTTCAAGGACAGCATCACGCCGCGGACGGCGCGTCGTTCACGCTGACGTCCGGGGTCTTCGCAGACCAGGCGTGGCCGCACGTGACCGGCGGCGGGGTGATCAGCGGCGCGCTGCACAGTTTCGTGCTGTCGGCGGCGATCGAGCTGCCGCGCGGGATGCGGGTCAACGCGGTCAGCCCGACGTTGATCGGCGATTCCGTGGACGAGTTCAGCGGGCATTTCCCGGGGATGCGCCCGGTGCCGATGGACGAAGTGGTGCGGCACTACCTGAACTGCGTCGAAAGCGACATCACCGGGACGGTCGTCCGGGCCTACGCTTGACCGCGTTCGGCAAGACTCTTACCTTTGACCTGCCAGACATCGGATGTACGACGCCGCCGGCCGATGTGCCCCTTTCGTTCCTGTTCGGAAAGGTCACTCCGTGATGCCGGATTCCCCTGGTTTCCCGCGCCGTACGGCGCTGCGCACGATCGTCGGGTCGGCGCTTGCCCTCCCGGTTTTGACCGGCCCGTTGGCTCGCTGCGCCACGGCCGCGAGTCCGTTGTGGCATCCCGATCCGGTGAAGGACGGGCTGAAGGCGTTCGAGGGCGTCGAGGCTGATCGCGGCGGTCTGCATCCGGACCGGAAGTACGTGGTGGTCGAGGGAAATCACTACCGATTCAACATCTGGCGCGACGACCGCGACACCACGGGCGGCGGCGATCGGCAGCGGACCGAGACGAAGGGCATGGTGCAGAACGGTTCCGCGCTGAAGATGCACGACGGCGAGACGTGGACGCTGTCCTACGAGATGTTCATCCCGGCGAGCCTGCACGGGACGAGCCGGTTCACGCACATCTTCCAGACCAAGACCCCGGCGACGAACGCGGGTCCGTGGGTGACGCTCGATCTGGTCCGGGACGGCGGCGTGGAGATGATTTCCGCGCGGGCGTACGCGAATCCGGGGTCGCCGTCGATCGCGGCGGCGAAGCTGGCTCCGTTGCGGGACAAGTGGATCACGATCGAGTGGACGCTCACTCCGGGCGACGCGGGCGCGGCGGCGTGCGTGATCCGCAGCGGAGCCGGTGCGGGCGCGCCGATCGCCGCGCAGGGCAGCAAGACCGGGGTGAAGCTGCCGGATCAGGGCGACTACGTGCGGCCGAAGTGGGGCATCTACCGCTCAGTGGAGAGCGACCCGGCGGACATTCTCGACACCTACCTGCTGTTCCGGAACTACCGCGCGGAACGCAAGTAGTCGTCGTGAGTGGCGATGCCGGTTCTGACCGGGATCGCCGCTCGCGAGCCGTTCGGTAGCTGCGGGCTCTCTCCGTTCCCGTTGACTGTCCGTGAGGGGAACCCTGAGGGACTCTGAGTCCCTCAGGGTTCCCCTCACGGACGTGCCCGCAGGGCGGGACGTGGCCAGGCGAGCAGGGGAAGGCGTCGCGTTCCTTGTCGTAGCGGCCGCTGCCGAGAAAACCCCGAGGTGGCATTCGGGCAGCGGGGTCGGTAGGCAGCCGGAACACTGTGCGCCCTAACCGGCGCCACCACTCACGCCCCTTGCTTCGGGAGGAACTCCTCGTCCTTGGGCTTCTTCCGCCACGCGGCGACGAGCCCGAGCGGGTCGGGGCGCAGCAGGGACGCGGCGGCGTAGAGGCTGACCACGACGACGATCGCGATGAACCACCAGTCGTAGAGCGCCTGCTCCCCCGTCGGGTAGTACACGAGGGTCACGAAAACCGAGATCGCCACGATCGCCGACAGGTTCCGCCGTTCCCACGGGAACGCCGAGATCAGGACGAAGCCCCAGGTGAGGTACCAGGGCAGGGTCGGCGGCATAAGGATCGCGACGGCCAGCAGGGTGATCGCGGCGCGGTAGACGGCTTCCTTGCCGCCGCCGCGGGCGAGCCACCACTGCCGCACGCCGAACACGACGAGCCCGACCATCGCGATGGCGCGGGCGACGGTGACGAACGGCGAGGGCTGGACGTTGGCGATGATGTGGACGAGGTTGTAGACCGCCTCGCCGATGCCGCTGGGGAAGTTCAGCCAGTTGGTGATGAGCTGCGGGGCCTTGAGGCCGGACCACCAGCCGAGGTTGAGCGAGCCGAGCGAGACCCAGGTGCCGACGACGAACACCGGCAGGAACAGCCCGACCGCGGCGGCTCCGGCCTTGAAGAAGTTCTTCGTCTTCGACGGGCCCGCCATGTCCGCGGCCCACATCCAGACCATGAACGGCAGCGCGACGGCGGCGGTCGGCTTGATCAGCATGCCGATGGTGACGAGCACGACCGCGATGACGTGTTTGCGCTCGAGCGCGGCGAGCATCCCGATGGTGAGGAAGCCGAGCATCATCAGGTCGTTGTGCGGGCCGCCGAAGAGGTGGATGACCATCATCGGGCTGGCGACCGCGACCCACAGCGCGACCGGGAGCTTCCCGCCGAGGTGCTTGACGAGCCGGGGCAGCGCCCACAGCGTCATGCCGAGCCCGACGAGCAGGACGAGCCGGGTCAGGATGACGCCGGCGATCATGTGGTCCTGGGTGATCGCGACGATGCCCTTGGAGATGAGCAGGAACAGCGGCCCGTACGGGGCGGGCGTGGTCTGCCACAGCGGGTGCACGTTCTGCACGACGTTCGGCAGCACGGGCAGCTCGGCGGGGCCGTTGGCGTACGGGTCGAGCCCGTAGAGCAGCTGCGCGCCCTGGCCGAGGTAGGAGAAGACGTCGCGGGTGAACAGCGGCGGCGACACGATCAGCGGCGCCATCCAGCACAGCGCGGCGATCAGGATCGGCTTGCTGCCGATGCGCCCGGCGAGCGCGTAGCGGCCGAGCCGGACCCACGCCCACACGACGAGGCCGAAGCCGCTGTAGAGCAGCGCGTTGGCGAGCGCCCGGCCGTGGCCGTAGCGGATCCACGAGAGCGGGCCGTGGCCGATGACGGGGTCTCGGATGAGGATGCCGCCCGCGCCGAGCGCGGCGAGCATGAGGAGGGCGCTTCCGACCGTGCCCATGGCGATGGTGCGGTAGGGGAAGCGCGAAGGCGTCAGGAACTGCCGGTCGAGACCTCCGGCGTTCGGCTGCGCGTCGTCGATAGTAGTGGCCATTTCGATCCAGAAGATTACCGGGTGCAGTCGGCCCGCCCCGCACTGGCTCCGGGCGCGCCCGGCTTCGGCGCGCGCCCGGAGCGGACCGGGGTCAGGTCTCGGCCGCGGTCCGCTGCGCAGTGCCCCCGGGGAGCGCCGCGAGCAGCGACTTCGTGTACTCGTGCCGCGGGTCGAGCAGGACCTGTTCGACGGTACCGGTCTCGACGAGTTCGCCGCGGTACATCACCGCGACCCGGTCGGCGATGTTCCAGGCCAGGCCGAGGTCGTGGGTGATGACGAGGGCGGAGAGGCCGAGCTGGCGGCGGAGCCGGAGCAGCAGCGCGAGGATTTCCCCGCGCACCGACGCGTCGAGCGAGGCCACCGGTTCGTCGGCGAGCAGCAGCGACGGTTCGAGCGCGAGGGCTCCGGCGATGACGACGCGCTGGCGCTGGCCGCCGGACAGCTCGTGCGGGAGCCGGTCGAGGAATTTCTCCGGCGGGCGCAGTTCGGCGGATTCGAGCGCTTTGAGCACGACGTCGCGTTCGTTCGGCAAGCCGTGGATGCGCGGGCCCTCGGCGACCGCCTCGTACACCGTGTGGGCCGGGTTGAGCGCGCTCGTCGGGTCCTGGAGCACGAGCTGGACTTCCCGCCGGTACGCGCGCAACCCGGCCCCGGCCGAGGGCACCGGCTTGCCCGCGTAGCGGACCGCGCCGGAGTCGGGTTTCTGCAGGCCGAGCAGCGTGCGGGCGAGGGTGGTCTTGCCGGAGCCGGACTGCCCGACCAGCGCGACGATCTCGTCCCGGCGGACCTGCAGGTTCACCCCGTCGACCGCGTGGATCCGCTTCCCCTTGCGGTCACGGAACGTGACGTGCAGGTCCTCGGCGGCGAGCAGCGGCGCTTCGTCCGCGCCGCCGCGTTCCTCCGGTTCCGGGGGCAGCGGGGTCGCGGTGGCCGGGGCGTAGCGCGAGACCGGGTCGCCGACCGTCGGGAAGGCGGCGGCGAGGGCGCGGCTGTGTTCGTGCTGCGGCGAGGACATCAGCTCGGCGCTGGGGCGTTCCTCGACGACTTCCCCGTCGTACATCACCGCGATGCGTTCGCAGGTGGCGGCGAGCACGGACAGGTCGTGGCTGATCATGATCAGCCCGATGCCGCGTTCGGCGACCAGCTTCGACAATACGGACAGGACCTGGGCCTGGACGATGACGTCGAGCGCGGTGGTCGGTTCGTCGGCGATCACCAGCCGCGGTTCGCAGGCCAGCGCCATCGCGATCATCACGCGCTGTTTCTGGCCGCCGGACAGTTCGTGCGGGTACGCGCCCGCACGCGAGCGCGGCAGGTCGACCTGTTCGAGCAGTTCCGTGACCCGGGCCTGCACCTGCGCTTCGGACTGCGCCTTGCCGTCGGGCGCGTGCAGCCGGATCGGTTCGGCGATCTGCTCGCCGACGCGGCGGACCGGGTTGAGCGCGTGCATCGCGCCCTGGAACACGACCGACGCCTCGGCCCAGCGGACCGCGCGAAGCCGTCCCCAGCGCATTTCGCTGACGTCCTCGCCGCCGAGCAGGATCTCGCCGGTGATCTTCGCGCTGCGCGGCAGGAGCCGGAGCACGCTCATCGCGACGGTGGACTTGCCGGAGCCGGACTCCCCCGCGACGCCGAGCGTGCCGCCCGCGTCGAGACGGAGGTCGACGCCGCGGACCGCGGGGACGTCGCCGCCGCCGGTGCGGTAGGTGACGCCGAGGTTTTTCAGTTCGAGCAGCGCGGTCACGAGTGCCGTCCTTTGAGCCGCGGGTTCAGCACGGTTTCGAGGCCGCGGCCGACGAGGGTGAACATCAGCACGACGAGCACGATCGCGATGCCCGGCGGGAGCAGGTTCCACCAGGCGCCGCGGGTGACCGCGCCGTTGTTGAGTGCGGTTTCCAGCATGGCGCCCCAGGAGATCGAGGTGGGGTCGCCGACGCCGAGGAACGAGAGGGTGGCGTCGGCGATGACCGCGTTGCCGACCACGAGGGTGGTGTTGGCGAGCACGAGCGGGGCGACGCCGGGCAGCACGTGTTTGGCGACCACGTGCAGGTGGCCGCCGCCGAGCGCGCGGGAGCGTTCGATGTAGGGGCGGCTTTCGATGGTGAGCGTCTGGGCGCGGACGAGGCGGGCGGTGCTCGGCCAGGCGGTGACGCCGATGGCGAGCACGATGGTCCAGATCCCTTGCGGCAGCACGGCCGCCAGCGCGATCGCCAGCACGAGCGAGGGCAGCACGAGGAAGAAGTCGGTGAACCGCAACAGGATCGCCGACACCCAGCCGCCGAAGTGCGCGGCGGTGATGCCGATCAGGGTGCCGATGAACACGCTCAGCGCGGTCGCGCAGAACCCGACGAGCAGCGAGATCCTGGTGCCCCACACCGTCATCAGCAGCACCGAGCGACCGTCGATGTCGGTGCCGAGCCAGAACTGGCTGTCCGGCGGGCTGAGCGGTTTGCCGGTGACGCGGGTGACGTCGAGGCCGCTCTGGTCGCTGATCAGCGGCAGCAGCAGAGCCAGCAGCACAGTGAGCACGAGCAGGAACAGCCCGGCCAACGCGGCTTTCTGCGTGGCGAATTCGTGCCAGGTGCGGGCGATTCCGGCGCGGCGGCGGCGCCACGCGATCGCGCGGGCGCTTTCGGTTTTCGCGGGGATTGAGGTCATGCGGTACGCACCCTCGGGTCGAGCACGCGGTAGAGCAGCTCCGCGAACAGGTTCATCAGGACGACGGCGCTGGCGAGGACGATGAAAACCCCTTGCAGCACCGGCAGGTCCGGGCCGTGCAGCGCGTCGTAGGTGAGCTGGCCGAGCCCCGGCCAGCTGAACACCGCTTCGACGGTGACCGCACCCGCGACGACCGTGCCGAACTGCATGAACACCAGCGTCACGGTGGGCAGCAGCGCGTTGGGGACCGCGTGCCGTCGCCGGACGAGGTCGTCGCGCAGGCCTTTCGCGCGGGCGGTGGTGAGGTAGTCGGCGTTCATCTCGCCGAGCAGCGACGAGCGCATCACCAGCATGTACTGCGCGTAGAACACCACGAGCAGCGTCAGGCACGGCAGGATCAGGTGGTGCAGCACGTCGAGGCTCTGGGCGAAGAATCCGGGCCCGGCGTCGGGCGAGTGCATGCCGCGGCTGGGGAACAGCCCGTTGGTGGCCACGAGCAGCAGCAGGCCGAGCCAGAACTGCGGGACCGACCAGAACGTCAGCGCGATGCCGGTCTGCGCGCGGTCGAAGAAGCTGTCGCGCTTCCACGCCGCGCGGATGCCGAGCCACAGCCCGAGCGCGACAGCGAGGACGGTCGCGCTGCCGACGAGCAGCACGGTCGGCCAGAGCCGTTCGCCGATCATGTCCAGCACCGGGCGGCGTTCGATGTAGGACTCGCCGAAGTCGCCTTGGAAGAGACCGACGAAGTAGTTCCCGAACTGCGCGAGGATGGGCTTGTCGATGCCGAGCCGTTCGCGCAGTTCGGCGATCTGGCCGGGGTCGGTGGGGCGTTCGCGGGCCATGAACGCGACCGGGTCGCCGGGCAGCAGCCGGAAGAGGAAGAACCCGAGGACGATCACCAGGAAGACGCTGGCGACCGCCTCGGCGATCTTCTTGAGGACGAACCGGAGGGTCCCGGTGCCGCCTCGGCGCTCGTCGGGGTCGGCGAGCACCGAGGCCTGGTCGGGCGCTATCGCTTGACTCACCCGAGGCTCCCCTTCTGCTGGACGGCGCGGCTGTCCGCGAAGGGGTCCCGCACGGACTCGCGCGCCGACGCCAGGGACTCAAGGCGGCGCTGCGGCTGTGGTTTGGGGTCGGTCTCCCGGTCGCGGGGGGTAGCGAGGCAAGCGCGGGATGCGTTGTCCGTGAGGGGAACCCTGAGGGAATCTGATTCCCTCAGGGTTCCCCTCACGGACGCCTGCAAGCGGTCACGAGGGCTTAAACCGGGCATTTCGACGAGCTTAGCGTCCTTTGTGGACGGTCGGCACGGAGAAGCAGCGCAGCTTGAGTTCCTGACATCGGACTCGCGTGCCGTGAAGGACTCCTTGAGGGACTTGGATTCCCTCAAGGGGCCCTTCACGGACCGCCGGGCCGGAGCGGGCGACTGGCACAGCATCGGATTTACTCCCGGTCGTCGGCGGATTTGCCGCGGCGGGACAGCGCGATGCCGCCGCCCACGAGCACGACGAGCACGACCGCGCCGACGACGATCCACACGGTCGTGCCGGAACCGCTGTCCGAGGACGCGGCCGAAGCGTCGGCCGGGACCGCGCCGTAGACGCCCCAGTAGCCGGTCTGCTCGAGGATCGAGCCCTCGGGCTGGGGCTGCTTGCCGAACGAGGAGAACTTGTCGGAGCGGTAGGCCTCGAGCGCGTTGTCGTAGTCGTAGACGACGTTCACGGCCTGGCTGTAGAGCCGCGCCTGGGCCTGCTTCACGTAGCCGGCGCGCACGCCCGGGTCGGTTTCGGCGAGCTGCTTGGCGTAGAGCGCGTCGTACTGCGGGTCGCAGAAGAACGTGTCGGTGGTGCCGCCCTTGCCCTCGGCGTTCGGGCGCGCGGCGCAGGTGTGCAGGGCCAGCGAGTAGTCCGGGTCCGGGTTGTTCGCGTAGCCGGAGATCGCGAGGTCGTAGTTGCCCGCGTTGGTGCGGTCGTTCAGCTCGTCGTCGGAGACGAGTTCTTGCTTGACCGAGATGCCGATGTCGTGCAGCCAGCCGGTGACGTACTGGGCGAGGCGCTGGTCGGGCGCGCGGTTCGCGTGCCCGGTGAGGCGCAGTTCGAGGCGCGCGCCGCCGGGCGCGGTGCGGATGCCGTCGCGGCCCTTCGCGTAGCCGGCCGCGTCGAGCGCGGCGTTGGCGGCGGCGAGGTCGAACTTGTGCGCCTCCCCCGGGGCCGGATCCCAGTGGTAGGCCGAATAGATCGGCGGGATCACGCCGCCGCCGGGCTGGGCGTAGCCGCCCGCGACCTTGTCCACGATCGTGGAGATGTCGATCGACTGCGCGATCGCCTGGCGCACCCGGATGTCCTTGAGCACCGGGTTTCCGTTGCCGATCGGCTTGTTCTCCGAGTTCTGGACGCCGAAGTTGAGGTTGATCTCGTTGTAGCGGCGGCCGGGCGCCTTGTTCAGCGCGATGTTCGGCTGGTCCTTGAGCGCGTCGAACTGGGTCGGGGTGAGCCGGTTGATCACGTCGACCTCGCCCTGTTTGAGGGCGTTGACCGCGGCCTCGACGTCCTTGAACACCAGCAGCTGCAGCTCGTCGACCTTGGGCGCGCCGCGCCAATAGTCCTTGTTGGCCTTGAACTTGACGTATTCGTTCTGCTTGTACTCGGTGATCTGGTACGGCCCGTCGTCGACGCCGACGACCGGGATGGTGTCGGTCTTCGGGTCGCTCAGGTCCTTGATCTGCGACCACACGTGCTCGGGCACGATCGGGACGTCGAGCAGGTCCATCGACGACTGGACGGTCTTGGTCTTGATCACCAGCGTGGCGTCGTCCGGCGCGGCCACCGACTGGAAGCTCGCGACGTAGTTGCCGTTCGCGGTGCGCGCGGTGGCGTCGGTGAGCATCCGGTTGAAGGTGAACGCGGCGTCCTTCGCGGTGACCGGCTGCCCGTCGGACCACTTCGCGCCCTTGCGGATCTTGAACGTCCAGGTCAGCTTGTCCGGCGACGTCGTCCACGACTCGGCGAGCGCCGGGGCGGCCTCGGCCTTGTCCTGCGACGGGGTCGTCAGGAACTCGTAGATGAACCGGCCGACCTGGGTCGACGCGGCGAGCCCGGCGGTGAACGGGTTCAAGTGGTCGATACCAGTGGTCAACGCGACCCGCAGCACCTTCGGCTGTGCCTGCTGCTGCGCGGTCGCAGTGCCCGCCAACGGCAGAATCGCCAGCGTTACTGCCATCACGACACCGAAAACGCGGCGCAACCCGTGTCGCCTGTGCTTATTTCGCACTTGAGAACCACCCCATCGTCAATCCCCGACCCCAGAGACGAAAAGTAACCACATACGGCGGGAAGCGCGCAATATGTGACGGTGCCGCTGCGTGTCCGATCGTTATGGTCGCGGCGCGGATCACTAGAGTGCCGGCATGCGGATCCTGATCTCGGCCGACATGGAAGGCGCCACGGGGGTCACCTGGACCGACGACGTCGTGCCCGGGAGCCCGCAGTGGCAGCGGTTCCGGGGCATGTTCACCGGCGACGTCAACGCGGTGCTGGCCGGCCTGTACGCGGCGGGCGCGACCGACGTGCTCGTCAACGAGGCGCACTCGTCGCAGCGCAACCTGCTCCTGGAAGACCTCGACGAACGCGCGCGGATGCTGACCGGGCGGCACAAGCCGCTGTCGATGATGCAAGGCATCGATTCCGGTGTGGACGGTGTGGTGTTCCTCGGCTACCACGCCGGGGCCGGGTTCGACGGCGTCCTGTCGCACACCTACCTGGAAAACCAGATCACCGGCGTGTGGCTGGACGACGTGCCCGCGAGCGAGGGCAGGCTGAACTCGGCGATGGCGGCCGAGTACGGCGTGCCGGTGCTGCTGGTCAGCGGCGACGACCAGACGTGCGAGGACGCACGCGACTACGCGCCGGACGCGGAACTGGTGCAGGTCAAGGAATGCGTGAGCCGGTACGCGGCGATCTGCCTGCCGCCGGCGCGCACGGCGAGGCTGCTGGAAACCGGCGCGCGGGAGTCGATGGCGCTGGCCGGGCGCGCCGAGCGGACGCCGGGGCGGCACCGCATCGAGGTCGAGTTCGACGCGAGCCATCTGGCGCAGGCGACCGCGGTGATCCCGACCGTGGAGCAGACCGGGACGCGCCGCGTCGCGTTCGAGGCGCCGAGCATGACCGAGGCGATGAAGGCGTTCAAGGTGGTCACGGCCATCGCGGCAGGGGCGGTGCAGGGCATTTATGGCTGAGGTCGACGTTGTTTCGCTGTGCGCGGACCTGATCCGGTTCGACACCACCAACTGGGGCGACGGGGAGGCCGCGGGCGAACGCCTCGCCGCCGAGTACGTAGCCGAATTCCTGGGCCGGTACGGCGTTTCGGCGCGGATTCTGGAGTCCGAACCGCAGCGGGCGAATGTCATCGCGCGGATCCCGGGCACCGATCCGACGCTGCCCGCGCTCCTCGTGCAGGGGCACCTGGACGTGGTTCCCGCGGCGGCGGCCGATTGGTCTGTACCGCCGTTTTCCGGCGAGGTCCGCGACGGGTTCCTGTGGGGCCGCGGCGCGGTCGACATGAAGGATTTCTGCGCGATGGTGCTGGCCGCCGTCGCGTCCGGGCTGCGGCCGCGGCGGGATCTCGTGCTGGCGTTCGTCGCCGACGAGGAGGACCGCGGCGACTACGGCGCGCACTGGCTGGTCAAGGAGCACGCGGACCTGTTCGAGGGCTGCGCGGCGGCGATCAGCGAGTCCGGCGGGTACAGCTATCACGTGCCCGCCGCGGACGGCCGGAAAGTGCGGCTGTACCCGGTCGGGACCGCTGAGCGCGGGACCGCGCACCTGCGGCTCACCGCGACCGGGCGGGCCGGGCACGGGTCGCGGCCGAACTCGGAGAACGCGGTCGTGCGGCTGGTCGGGGCGCTGCAGCGGATCGCGGAGCATCGCTGGCCGGTGCAACTGACGCCGACCGTGCGCGCGTTCCTGGAGCGGACTGGTGCGGCTTTGGGCGTGCCGGTGGATCTCTCGTCCGGCGAAGCGGTCGACGAAACCGTGGCGCGGCTGGGGACGGCCGGGTCGCTGGTGGTGCCGACGGTGCGCAACAGCACCACGCCGACGATGCTCGACGCCGGGTACAAGGTGAACGTGATCCCGTCGAAGGCGAGCGCGCAGGTCGACGTGCGGGTGCTGCCGGGGACCGAGGACGAGCTGTTCGCGGTGGTGGATTCGTTGCTGGGCGAGGGGGTCACGCGGGAATTCGTGGCGCATCAGCCGCCGGTGCAGGCTCCGGTCGATTCGCCGTGGTTCGACGCGATGGCCGCGGCGCTGCGGGCGGAGGACCCGGAGGCGGTCGTGGTGCCGTACTGCATGGGCGGCGGGACGGACGCCAAAGCGTTCACGCAGCTGGGGATGGCGTGTTACGGCTTCGCTCCCCTGGCGCTGCCGGAGGGTTTCCCGTACCGGGCGATGGCGCACGGCGTGGACGAGCGGGTGCCGGTGGACGGGCTGCGGTTCGGCACGCGGGTGCTGACGCGGTTCCTGGAGTCCTGCTGAGGCTCACGGATTGACGCGCTGGACGGTCGCCAGCCAGGCCGGAAGACCGTCCGGCGCGAACCTCGCGACGATGCGGCTGTCCCTGAGGGTCTCGATCCGCCAGCAGTTCTCGTCGTGGAACGGCGCTTCCAGGTCGGCTCGCGTGACCGGATGCGGACCGGCGTCCCCGTCCGTGTCCCGGAAGCACAGGATGTGCAGCCTCGCGCCCGGTTCGGTGACGGACGCGAGGCCGGCGACGTAGGCCTGGCGTTCCCGGGCGTCGAAGGTGTGGAACAGGCCGCAGTCGAGGACCGTGTCGAATGCCCGGTCCAGAGTGGACAGCCGGAACGCGTCGCCGACCGCGAACTCGGCCGCGAGACCCCGGACGCGCGCCTTCTCTTTCGCTTGCGCCACCGCGGTTTCCGCGACATCGATGCCCACAATGGACAGTCCGGTCGCGGCGAGGTGCAGCGCGTTCTCTCCGGTCCCGCATCCGGCGTCGAGGACCGTGCCGCGGAACGCGCCCTCGGCGGCGAGTTCGGCGATCGCCGGTTGCGGGCGGCCGAGGTCCCACGGGGCCGGACCGTCCTGATAGGACTCGTCCCACGGACGGCCTGCGTCGCGTTCGTGGCTTGTCGCGGGACGGTCCTCGGGCATCAGCGGGTGAACTCCGCCCACCAGCGGGCGTCGTCGCGGACGCGCCGCAGCGAGGTCAGGGTGACGCCGTCGCGGGCGAAGGACTCGACCTCGGCTTTGCTGAGCGGCCACGGCGGCCCCTCCCAGGTGTCGAGGTCGATGCTTTCCTCGGCGACCGCGCCGACGACGAGCGTCCCGCCCGGGGCGACGAAGCCGGAGACCGAGGCGATGGCGGGGTCGTGGACGTCCTTCGGCATCGACTGGACGGTCATGATCTCCACGACCAGGTCGAAGGCGTAGTGGAATTCCGCGGGCGGGGTGAGCAGGTCCGCGGTGCGGTAGGAGACGGTGGTGTCCGGGAAGCGGTTGAGCACGGCTTTGATCGCGCTGGGCGAGACGTCGAAGGCGGAGGTCTCGTAGCCGGAGGCGGCGAGGAGTTCGGCGTCGTCGGCCATCCCGCAGCCGACGACGAGGGCGCGGCGGCCGTCGCCGGGCCGCCCGTCGATCCAGTCGGCGAGTTCCGGCGAGGGCTTGCCGCGGTACCACGGCAGGACGGCCTCTCCGGCTTCCGCGGCCGCGTAGAGGGGCTCGAACCACCCGGTGGGGTCACCGTTGGCGAGTGCGAGTCCGGCCCGGCGGCGGGCTTCCTCGTCGGGATCGATGGCGTCGTCTGGCATGGACTCTGTTATACCCGCCGGGCCTTGGCGCCGGTGCGCTCGCACCGCCGGTGCGCGGCAGTTTTCCCGGGCGCACTCGTCCCGGTGTTCCCGCCCGACCGCCCCAATGTGGCATTGGGGCGATCCGCGGGGCGGGAACCTGGTTGCCGTAGCCGGGCCGCCGCCGGTTGTCCGTTTCCGGTCAGGTTTGCTGGGCGGCCTTGACATCGATGTCACCCGCGCGTTGAGCTTCCGGGGCCCCGAGTCCCGACTCGTTTCCCGATCCCTGATCCCCCTGACGAACTGGGAGCAATGATGCCCCGAAGCGCCAGACCGTTCCACGTCGTGCTCGCCGCGGCCGTGGCGGCGGCGGGCCTGGTCGTCCTTCCCGCCGCGGCCGGTGCCGCGCCGGGCGAGGCCGCCCCGCCGGACTTCGTTTCTTCGTTCGAGCCGAACGACCCGCAACCGGCGCAGGACGCCGTCGACACCGATGCCGCCGGGAAGCCGCGGGCCTCGGGCGTCGACGGCGCGAACGGGACCGCGATCCCCGGCGACATCCGGGGCAAGGTCACCGACATCAGCGCGACCAGCGAGAACACCGGCGGCGGCGAGGTCGCCGCGAACCTGATCGACGGCAGCACCGGCACCAAGTGGCTGTCGTGGGATCCGGCCGCGTCGGTGACGTTCACGCTGTCGGAGCCGACGAGGATCACGCACTACGCGGTGTCCTCGGCCAACGACGCGCCCGGCCGGGACCCGCAGGACTGGACGCTGCGCGGGTCGGCCGACGGCAAGACGTGGACCGACCTGGACAAGCAGTCGGGCCAGTCGTTCGACAAGCGGTTCCAGCAGAACGACTACAAGCTGGCCGCGCCGAGCGACGCGTACCGGTACTACCAGATGGACGTCACGCGCAATCACGGCGACGACATCATGCAGTTCTCGGAGCTGCTGCTGGCCAACGACGATCCGGCCCCGCCGCCGTTGCCGAACATGCGCAGCGTGGTGGATTCGGGCCCGAATTCGGGCTACACCAACAAGAACCGGGTCGGGTTCACCGGCAAGAAGGCGTTCCGGTATTCCGGCAGCCAGCCCAAGGCCGGGCACGGGTATTCCTACAACAAGGTCTACGACGTCGATATCCCGGTGACCGGGACGACCGAACTGTCGTACAAGGTGCAGCCGCAGTTCGTCGAGGGCGATCTGAAGTACCCGAGCACGAACGTCGCGGTCGACCTCGACTTCACCGACGGGACGCATCTGCGCGATCTCGGCGCGACCGACCAGTACGGGTTCCCGCTGACGCCGGAGGGCCAGGGCGCGAGCAAGGTCCTCTACGCGAACCAGTGGAACCTGGTGCGTTCGGTGATCGGGCGGGTCGCCTCGGGCAAGACGATCGACCGGATCGCGATCGGCTACGACAACGCGAACGGCCCGGCGCAGTTCGCGGGCTGGCTGGACGACCTGAAGATCTCCGCGACGCCGACGCCGCCGGCCAGCACGCGGCCCAGCGACAACGTGCTCACCACGCGCGGCACGATGGCGAACGGCACGTTCTCCCGGGGCAACAACTTCCCGGCGACCGCGGTGCCGCACGGGTTCAACTTCTGGACCCCGGTGACGGACGCGGGTTCGGCGAGCTGGCTGTACAACTACCACTCGCAGAACAACGCGGACAATCTCCCGCAGCTGCAGGCGTTCAGCGTGAGCCACGAGCCGAGCCCGTGGATGGGCGACCGGCAGAGCTTCCAGGTGATGCCGTCGGCCGCGAGCGGGGTGCCGGACGCCAACCGCGACAAGCGGGCGCTGCCGTTCACGCACGACAACGAGGTGGCGCGGGCGCATTACTACGGCGTCACGTTCCAGAACGGGATCAAGACCGAGATCGCGCCGACGGATCACGCGGCGGTGCTGCGGTTCTCCTTCCCGGGCAACGATTCCAGCCTGATCTTCGACAACGTCAACAATTCCGGCGGGCTCACGCTCGACCCGGCGAACGGCACGCTCAGCGGGTACTCCGACGCGAAGAGCGGTCTGTCCGCGGGCGCCGGGCGGATGTTCGTGTACGCGACGTTCGACAAGCCCGTCACGACCGGCGGCAAGCTGACCGGGCAGAACCGGGACAACGTGACCGGCTACCTGCGGTTCGCCGCGGGCGCGGACAAGACCGTGACGATGCGGATCGCGACGTCGCTGATCAGCGTGGACCAGGCGAAGAAGAACCTGGAGCAGGAGATCGCCCCGAACGCCGGGTTCGACGCGGTGCGGGACGCGGCTCAGCAGGCCTGGGACAAGCAGCTCGGCGTGATCGAAGTGCAGGGCGCGTCGAAGGACCAGATGGAGACGCTGTACTCCAACCTGTACCGGTTGTTCCTGTACCCGAACGAGGGTTTCGAGAACGTCGGCACGAAGGAAGCGCCGAAGTACCAGTACGCGAGCCCGGTTTCGCCGAAGACGGGCACGGACACCGCGACGCGGACCGGGTCGAAGATCGTCGACGGCCAGACCTATGTGAACAACGGGTTCTGGGACACCTACCGGACCACCTGGCCGGCGTATTCGCTGCTCACGCCGGACATGGCGGGCAAGATGGTGGACGGTTTCGTGCAGCAGTACCGCGACGGCGGCTGGATCGCGCGCTGGTCCTCCCCCGGTTACGCGGACCTGATGACCGGCACTAGCTCCGACGTCGCGTTCGCGGACGCCTACCAGAAGGGCGTGACGAACTTCGACGTCAAGTCGGCCTACGACGCGGCGCTGAAGAACGCCACGGTGACTCCGCCGAACTCGGCGGTCGGCCGCAAGGGGCTGGACCAGTCGGAGTTCCTGGGCTACACGCCGAACTCGACCGGCGAGGGCTTCTCGTGGGCGATCGAGGGCTACGTCAACGACTTCGGCATCGCGAACCTGTCGAAGAAGCTGTACGACACGGCCGCGGCGAACGATCCGCGCAAGGCGGAGTACCTGGAGAACTACCAGTACTTCACGAGCCGGGCGCAGCAGTACGTGAACCTGTTCGACCCGAGCACCGGGTTCTTCCAGGGCAAGGACGCGAGCGGGAAGTTCACCAAGGACAAGGCTGATTACGATCCGCGCCAGTGGGGCGGGGACTACACCGAGACCGACGGCTGGAACATGGCCTTCACCGTGCCGCAGGACGGGCAGGGGCTGGCGAATCTCTACGGCGGCAAGGACAAGCTGGGCGCCAAGCTCGACCAGTTCTTCGCCGACCAGGAGACCGCGAACTACCCGGGCAGCTACGGCGGCGTGATCCACGAGATGCGGGAGGCGCGGGACGTGCGGATGGGCCAGTACGGCCACTCCAACCAGCCTTCGCACCACATCCTCTACATGTACGACTACGCGGGCCAGCCGGCGAAGACGCAGGCGAAGGTGCGCGAAGCGGTGTCGCGGCTGTACACGGGCAGCGAGTTGGGCCAGGGCTACGCGGGCGACGAGGACAACGGCGAGATGTCCGCGTGGTACGTGTTCAGTTCGCTGGGCTTCTACCCGCTGCAGATGGGCAGCCCGGATTACGCGATCGGGTCGCCGCTGTTCACCAAGGCGACCGTGCACCTGCCCGGCGGGGACCTGGTGATCAACGCGCCGAAGAACTCGGCGAAGAACGTCTACATCCAGGGCCTGAAGGTCAACGGGAAGAGCTGGACGTCGACGTCGCTGCCGCACGACGTGCTCGCCCACGGCGCCACGCTCGACTTCGACATGGGCCCGAACCCGTCGACGTGGGGCACCGGCGCGGGCGACGCGCCGAAGTCGATCACCACGGGCGACGCGGTGCCGACGCCGCTGCACGACGAGACCGGTCCCGGGCTGGGCACGCTGTCCACTTCGGACGGTTCGGACGCGTCGGCGTTGCTGGACAACACCTCGCGCACGCAGGCGAAGGTGACGGGTGCGGTGCAGTACCAGCTGAAGTCGACGGACGAGGCGGTCACGCACTACACGCTCACCTCCGGCACCGGCGCCGGTGATGCGAAGAGCTGGACGCTGAAGGGTTCGTACGACGGGAAGAACTGGACGGTCGCCGATCAGCAGACCGACCAGTCCTTCCCGTGGCGGCAGCAGACCCGGGCGTTCGCGGTGAAGAACCCGGCGCACTACGCCTACTACCGGCTGGAGGTCACCGCGACCACCGGCGGCCCGGCGACGCTGGCGGAGTTCGAACTGCTGGGCCGCCCGGACGCCTCATGCGGCAAAACGCTGACCGGCGTGCAGAACGGCCCGCTGACCGTGTCGAGCGGCGTGGTGTGCCTGAACGGCGCGACGGTGTCGGGTCCGGTGAACGTGGCGCGCGGTGCTTCGCTGATCGTGCGCGGCGGCCAGATCACCGGTCCGGTGGCGGCGTCCGGTGCGGCGCAGGTGGTGCTGAACCGGACGAAGGTGGCCGGTCCGGTGTCGATCACCGGCTCGACCGGGCCGGTGTCGATCGAGCTCACCGACATCTCCGGCCCGGTCAACCTGACCGGGAACCAGGGGCCGGTGCTCTCGAGCAGCACTGTGGGCGGGCCGTTGGCCTGTACGGGCAACTCTCCTGCCCCGACGGATCATCAGCTCGCCAATACTGTTCGCGGGCCTTCCGCAGGGCAGTGCGCGCAGTTCTGATCGGCTGATTTTCGGCACATAGCCGCAGGCCAGGGGCTCGGATTCGTTCCGGGTTCCTGGCCTGCGGCGTATCGGCTTACTTGTCCGGGCAGTCGGCTTCGGTCCAGGTCGCGGTCAGGTCGCGGCTGACGACGGTGAGGGATCCGCCGAGGAAGCCGATCTCGTGGCTGCAGCCGTGGCGGTGAGGCAGGATCTCGTCCAGCGTGACCGGGCCGAAGCCGGTCCAGTCCGCCGGGTCGGGGTTGCGGGTGCTGAGCCCGATGTAGCGGATGCTCAGGTCTTCTTCGTGTTTCCAGCAGTTGTGGCGGAAGCCGAGCTGCAGCCAGTCCTCGCCGTCCGCGATTCCGCGCTGCAGGGCGTCGAGCACGAGGTCCTTGACGCACCGCAGGCCGGAGAAGTCGTAGTGATCCGGGTCGGCGGCGAATGCTCGCGCGCCGGGAGGAAGCTCGGCCGAGAGTGCGGGCAGCAGGCCGAGATACGCGCGAGGATCGAGGTAGTTGCCCGTCCCGGTCGCTTCCACTCTGACGTGTTTCATCGCCGCACCAGCTTATTGGCTGGCTCCCGCGCCCGGCCCCGTGGGAGCGTCGGCCCATGAAGATCAACTACTCCTGGCGCGCCGCCCTCACCGACGCCCAACTGGTCACCCTCACCGAAGCCCACGGCGGCAGCGCGGAACCCGGCTGGTGGGACCGGGCGAAGCAGCACAGCCTCGGCTGGGTCAGCGCGCACGACGGCACCGAGCTGGTCGGGTTCGCGAACCTGGCTTGGGACGGCGCGGACCACGCGTTCCTCCTCGACCCGAAGGTCCACGCGGACTGGCAGCACCGCGGCATCGGCACCGAACTCGTCCGCCGGGCGCGGGACGCCGCGAGGGACGCGGGCTGCGAGTGGCTGCACGTGGACTTCGAACCGCATCTCCGCCCGTTCTACTTCGGCGCCTGCGGGTTCGCTTCCACCGACGCGGGGTTGATCCGGCTCACCGCGAGCTGAGCCGGCACCGCCGGTGCGGGAGCGATTACCGTGGGGGCGTGACCACGGCTGCGTTCTTCTCCTCGTTCGAAGCGGGCGATCCGCAGCCGGTCGCGGGGGCGCGAGTGGACAACGGGCCGCGCCGGTCGCCGACCGCGAAGACCGGGGTCGGGTTCACCGGGGCGAAAGCCTTGCGCTACCAGGCCGGGCCCACCGTGACACTGTTCGAGGTGGACATTCCGGTCACTGACCACAGTGCACTGTCGTATGTGGTCTTCCCGGCCTCCGACGGTCCGGTCCCGACCTACCGCAGCACACACGTGGCGCTCGACGTCGAGTTCGACGACGGCAGCCGCGCCGGGTTCTCCCCCGAGCCGAAGAAGCTCTGCGTCGACCAGTGGAACCTGGTGCGTCGTCCGCTGAAAGCGTTCGCGGGACGAAGGGTGCGGCGCATCCTGCTGGTGACGGGCTCCGACGGGACGGGCTGGCTGGACGACGTCCGGATCGCCGGACATCCGCCGCAGCACAAGGAGCCGGTCGACTGGGTTCGCACGACGCGCGGCACGCATTCCAGCGGCGAGTTCTCGCGCGGCAACACGTTCCCGGCCACCGCGGTCCCGCACGGGTTCAACTTCTGGACCCCGGTCACCGACGCCCGGGCGCTGAACTGGTTCTACTCCTACCACCGCCACAACGACGACCGGAACGAGCCGCGGCTGCAGGCGTTCGGGCTCAGCCATCAGCCGAGTCCGTGGATGGGCGACCGGCACACCTTCCATCTGATGCCCGGGACCGGACCGGTCGAGCCGGATCGCGTGCGGCGTTCGCTGGCGTTCGGCCACGACGACGAGACCGACCGGCCGCACCACTACCGAGTGCGGTTTCGCACCGGCATCGCCGCTGAGATCGCGCCGTCCGAGCACGCGGCGATGTTCCGTTTCGCTTTTCCCGAAAGCGGAGGCTGGGTGCTGTTCGACAACGCCCGCAACCGCGGCGGTCTCCGGATCGACGCCGAGCGCGGGATCGTCACCGGGCACACGTGGGTGCGGAGCGGGCTGTCGACCGGCGCGCGGCGGATGTTCGTGTACGCCGAGGCTGATCAACGCCCGGTCGGAGGCGGACGGATCCGGCGGCCGTTCTGGCGGACGGTGACCGGGAGCCTGGAGTTCGCCGCGCCGGAGGTGACGCTGCGGATCGCGACGTCGCTGATCAGCCTCGCGCAGGCGAAACGCAACCTGACATTGGAAATCCCGGCGGGCACGACGTTCGACCAGGTGCGCAACAACGCCCGGGAACGCTGGCAGGAGATGCTCGGGAAGGTCGAGCTGGAAGGCGCGTCCGAGGACGAGCTGACCACCTTCTACTCCAGCCTCTACCGCATGTTCCTGTACCCGAACGTCGCGCACGAGAACACGCCGCGCGGCATCCGGCACGCGAGCCCGGTCGTGCGGAGTTTCCGGCCGAGCACGCGGCGGCGCACCGGCGCGAAGGTCGTGGACGGCGAGTTGTACGTCAACAACGGCTTCTGGGACACCTACCGCACCGTCTGGCCCGCGTACGCGCTGCTCGCGCCGCGCCAGTGCGGCCGGATGATCGACGGTTTCCTGCAGCAGTACCGCGAAGGCGGCTGGATCGCCCGGTGGTCCTCCCCCGGCTGCGCCGACCTGATGACCGGCACGAGCTCCGACGTCGCGTTCGCCGACGCGTATCTGAAGGGCGTCACGAACTTCGACGTCGAGGCCGCCTACGACGCCGCGCTCAAGAACGCCACCGTCACCCCGCCGCGCGCGGGCGTCGGCCGCAAGGGACTCGACCGCTCCGCGTTCCTCGGCTACACGCCGGCCTCGACGCGCGGCGGCCTGTCGTGGGCGCTCGAAGGCTGCCTCAACGACTTCGGCCTCGCCAACCTGTCCGACGCGCTCGCCCGCGAAAGCAGCGGCGCGCGGGCCCGCCGGTTCGCCGACAACGCCGTCTACTTCCGCCAGCGCGCCCAGCATTACGCCAACCACTTCGACGCGCGGATCGGCTTCTTCCAGGGCCGCACCCTCGAAGGCGGCTGGCGGCGTCCGGCGGAAGGATTCGATCCCACGGTGTGGGGTCCGGACTACGTGGAGACCAACGCCTGGAACACCGCGTTCTCCGTGCCGCACGACGGTCCCGGCCTCGCCGCGCTCCACGGCGGCCCCAAGGGCCTCGATGCGAAACTCGACGAGTTCTTCCGGACCCCGGAGACCGGTCAGGGCGGCCGGATCCACGAAATGACCGAGGCCCGGGACGTGCGGATGGGCCAGTACGGACATTCCAACCAGCCCTCGCACCACATCCCGTTCGTCTACGCCTTCGCCGGAGCGCAGGCGAAGCTGCAGCGCACCGTCCGCGAGGTGCTGCGCCGGCTGTACCTCGGCAGCGAACTCGGCCAGGGCTATCCCGGGGACGAGGACAACGGCGAGATGTCGGCCTGGTATGTCTTCACCGCCCTCGGTCTCTACCCGTTGACCGTCGGCAGCCCGCGGTACGCGGTGTGCGCGCCGTTGTTCCGCTCCGCCACCGTGCATCTCGAGAACGGAAAGGACCTGGTGATCCGAGCACCCCGCGCCGCGAGCGCCGACAGCGAAGCCGACACGCCGTACGTGCACGGCCTGACTGTCGACGGCGAACCGCACCCTTCGGCCACCCTCGCGCACGCGGTCCTCGCGCGCGGCGCGGTGCTGGAGTTCGACGTCCGCGCCGAACCCGGCGGCTGGGGCGCCGAGCCGGTCACCCCGGTCGCCCCCGCGCCGCTCAGCGATCTGACCGGCACCGGGATCGCCGCTCTGACGGACAACACCAGCCGCACCCAGGCCGTCTTCCGCACGCCAAGGCCGACCATCGCCTTCACCACCGAAGGCGAGCCGCGCGAAGTGGTCCTCTACACGCTCACCTCCGGCGCCAGCGCAGGCGATCCGCGGGACTGGGTACTCGAAGGCTCCGACAACGGACAGCAGTGGCGGACCCTGGACGAACGCTCCGGCGAGGTGTTCCGCTGGCGGCGCCAGACCCGGCCGTTCGTGCTGGCCGACCCCGCCGCGTGCCGGCACTACCGGCTGCGGGTCCGCGCCTCGACCCGGCGCCGCGTCGCCCTCGCCCAGTGGGAGCTGCTGGCCCGATGATCACCGACGTGCGCAACGCCTTCCTCGACCGGCTGGCGGCCGCCGACCCCGGTCTCGTCCGGCTGCGGCTCGCCGCGTCGGCAGTGCTCGGCATCGTGATCGCGGTCCTCGCGATGCAGCCGCTGCATTTCCCGCTCACGACCACGCTCGTCGCGGCCATCGCGGCGATGATGAGCGCGTTCACCGTCAACGACGCCACGGGCGGCGGCCAGGCCGTCACGCTGCTGCTGGCGCTCGTGGTCGGGGCCGCGTCGATCACCGCCGCCTGTTTCGGCTCCGCCTACGCGCCGCTCGACAGCATCGTGTTCGTGCTGCTGATCTTCGTCGCGGTGTACGTGCAGCGGTTCGGCGCGCGCGGCATCGCGCTCGGGTCGATGGCGTTCTTCCTGTTCTTCTTCCCGATGTTTCTGCAGGCGCACCTCGCGCAGGTGCCGCACCTGCTGATCGCGCTGGCGATCGGTGTCGCGGCGAACGCGGTCGTGCGGTTCCTTCTCTTGCGCCGCAACGCCGAAAGCGAGCTGATCCGCTACCGGCAGGCGTTCCGCGCACGGCTCGGCGCTGCGGTGCGCGCGACCGAGGCGTACATCTCCTCCGGCGGTTCGGATCGCAGCAACCGGCAGATCCGCACCTCGGTGGAACGGCTGCACGAGGTGGTCTTGCTGATCGAGGACCACGCGCCCGACGTGGTCGACGACCGTCGCGCTGACCAGCTGCGCCGCCGGGTCATCGAGGTGGAGCTGGCCGTGCAGTGGCTGGTGATCACCGTGCGGCGGACGTGCTCGCAGCCGCTGCCCGAGGGCGTCGCCGACGATCTCGTGGCGCGGCTGTCCCGGTTCCGGTCGCTGATGGAACGCGATCCGCGCGATCTGCCGCTGATCAGCCAGACCGGCGAGTACAGCCGGATGCTCGTGGAAGGCAGCCGGATCGACGAACGCGCGCACCCCGGCGACGGAGTCCGCCGCGCGATCGCCGAACTGGCCGTTGCGGACGACCGGGCGCAGCGCATCGCCAGTCTCCAGGAGGGAGTGGACTTCCCCGTCGAAGAGGACGAGGAAGACGAACCGACCAAGGCGTTCGCGTATGACAACCAGACGCGCGGCGCGATCCAGGCTGTGCTGGGCGGCGGGCTCGCCGTCCTGGCCGGGCAGCTGATCTCGCCGCAACGCTGGTATTGGGCCGTGCTGACGGTGTTCGTCGTGTTCATCGGCACGTCCAGCGCGGGCGCGCGGTTCGTGAAAGGCATGCGCCGCACCGGCGGGACGCTGCTGGGCATCGTCGGCGGCGTCGCGCTCGCGCTGCTGGTCAGCGGCAACACCCCGGCGATCCTCGCGCTGCTGCTGGTCTGCGTCTTCGGCATGGTCTACACCGCGCGGGTTTCGCAGTTCCTGATGGCGTTCTTCGTGACAAGCATGCTCGGCTTGCTGTACAGCCTGCTCGGCACGTTCAGCATCGAGGTGCTGTGGATCCGGGTCGCCGAAACCGCGGTCGGCGCGGCGTGCGGGCTGCTCGCCGCGGTGGTGGTGCTGCCGGTCCGCACGCGCGCGGTGATGCTGGACGACATCGCGCTCGCGCTCGACGAACTGCACGAGTTCGTCGAATCAGCAGCGACGCTGCTGTCCGGCCGCGAGAACGTGAACATCATCGAGATGTCCCGCGATCTCGACCGCGCGGTCGAGCAGGTGCGGCTGACGATCGAACCGCTCACCCACCCGATCAACCTGCGCAGCGCCCGCCGCGACTACGGCTGGCACGTGCTGACCACGCTGGAGGGCATCGCCTTCCGCGCCCGGCACGTGGCCGCCCGCGCGCAGCCCGGCCAGCTCGCCGGTCCCGTCTCCGAGCGGCTGGACCAGTTCGCCGGCCGGATCATCGCGAACGTCGACCTCGTGCACGAGGCGGTCAGCAACCCGGGCAGCACGCGGCTGCGCAAGCTGGTCCGCGACGACGGGACCCCGGTCGCCGACCGGATCGACGAGGCCGAGACCCGCGCGGTCCTGTCCAGCCTGAGCCACCTCGACGAGGGACTCATCGCGCTCGGCCGCGTGCTGGGCGTCGGCGCGCAGGACCCGCCGCGGCACAGCTGACCTACGCGGAGGCGGCGTCGAGGATCCGCAGTTCTTCGGCGCTCAGCGCTACGTCCTGCATCGCGACCAGCGCCGGAACCTGCTCGACCGTGCGCGCGGACGCGATCGGCGCGGCCACCGTCGGCTGCTGCGCGAGCCAGGCCAGCGCGACCGTCGGCATCTCCGCGCCGCGCGCCTTCGCGACCTCCTCCAGCGCCGCCAGCACCTTCACGCCGTGTTCGGTGTCCGCGTAACCGCCCGCGAGCCCGGGCAGATTGCGGATGTTGTCCACCTGCTGTCCCGGCCGGTACTTGCCGGTCAGGAACCCCGACGCCAGGCCGAAATACGGGACGCAGGCCAGCCCGTGCCGCTCCGCGATCCCCCGCCGCTCGCTCTCGTACTCCCGCGCGACGAGGTTGTACTTCGGCTGCAGCGCGACGTACTTCGCCAGCCCCTCGCGGTCGGAGAACTCCAGCGACTCGGCGAGCCGTTCCGGGCTGATGTTCGACGTCCCGATCGCGCGGACCTTGCCTTCCCTCACCAGTTCGTCGAGCGCGGCGACGATGTCCCCGACCGGGACGGACTCGTCGTCGAAATGCGTGTAGTACAGGTCGATCCGCTCGATCCCCAGCCGCCGCAGCGATTCCTCGGCCGCGGCCTTGATGTTCGCCGGAGCGAGCCCCTTGAACTGCGGGCTGTCCCCGACCTTCGTCGCGACCACCACGTCGTCCCGGTTGCCGCGCGCGGCGAGCCACCTGGCGATGATCGTCTCGGACTGCCCGGGCTCGTTGCCCGGGAACTGGTAGATGTACGAATCGGCGGTGTCGAGGAAGTTCCCGCCCGCCTCGGCGTAGGCGTCCAGCACCGCGAACGACGCCGTTTCGTCGGCGGTCCAGCCGAACACGTTCCCGCCGAGGCACAGCGGGGAGACGGCGAGGTCGGATGAGCCCAGAGTGCGAAGTGCGACCATGATCGCATTCAAGCACTCCCGCCCCGGGAAATGCCCGTCTCGGCGAGAGATTCTGCCCGCTCGTACCCAGCCCGGCCGCCGAGCTGGCAAGATCGTCCTTCTCGGGCAGCTTTCTGGGGAGGCAGCTGATGCGAAGACCGGCGGTCGGCGACCCGCTTTGGCTCGGCCAGTACCGGGTGCTCGCGGAACTGGCCCGGGACGAGACGACCCGGGTGCTGCTCGGCAGCGGACCGGACGACCGCCTCGTCGCGCTCGCCCTGCCGGACCAGCGATCCGCCGAGGCCGCGGCGTTGAGCGCGGTTCTCGAGGCCGATCCGGACGCGTCGATGCCTTGGTGGGCGCAAGAGTTCGTGCCCGGCCCCTCTCTGCAGGACGTGCCCGACCCGCTGCCCGAACCGGCCGTGCTCCGGCTGGCCGCCGGAATCGCCGCCGACTTGACTCAGCTCCACAGCGCCGGGCTGGCCCACGGGCGGCTGACGGCGTCCCACGTCCGGCTCACCAGCAGCGGGGCAAGACTCGTCGCCCGCGCGACCGGCGACGACCCGGCCGACGACCTGCTCGCGCTCGGCACGCTTCTCGCCGCGCAGGGCGCGCTTCCCGAGGCGCTCCGCCCGTGCCTCGCGGAAAACCCGGCCGATCGGCTCACCGCCGCCGAACTTCTCGAAGCAATCGGGCCGTCGGCTGAGCCGTGGCCACCCGCCGTAGAGAAGCTCATCGCCGAGCGCACCGCTGAACTAGCCCAGTTCCTCGACGGCCAGCCAGCACCGCAGAACGACTCGGTGATCTACCAGGTCTCGGAAACCCCGCCGCCTCCGCGACGCCCGGCACCGCGCCGGGGAATCCTGATCGGCGCGCTAGCCCTGGTGATCGCCGGACTCGCCGCCTGGCTCGCTTGGCCGAATCCGCCCGTACCCGACGCGCTTCCGCCCGCACCCCAGCCGCCCCTCGTCGAATCCGGATTCCTCACCGCACGCGGACATCCGCAGTTCCTCGCGTTCAACCACGACGGCCGTCTCCTCGCCACGGTGAACGCCGACTCCACCATGGACGTCCTGGACGTAGTGACGCGCAAACCGGTCGGTCCGCGCCTCGGCCCCTTCCCCGACACCGGCTTGACCGGCCTGGCTTTCCGCCCCGAAGGCATCGCCCTCGCCGCCTCAAGGGTCAAAGACAACCAGCTCACGACGCAGACCTGGGACCCGCGAACCGGCAGGGAAATCGGCGAACCCCTCGTGCTCGAAAACATCGACCGCGACGGCAGCTGGCCCGCGCTCAGCTCCGACGGCGGCGTCGTGGCGGTGCCGATGTCCTCCCCGCGCAGGCTGGAACTGTGGCGGGTCGCCGACCGCACCCGCATCGGCAGCATCGAAACACCGGCCGCCTTCCGGAACTCGGAGTTCAGCCCCGACGGACGCACCCTCGCCGTTTACCAGTGGGACGGCCACTCCGCCCACACGAGTCAGCTCAGCCTGTGGGACACGGCTTCCCTCCGGATGCGGGGAAACCCGATCGCCTTCGCCGAAACCGAGCGGCTCTGCTGCTTCGCTTTCCGGCCCGACGGCCGGACGCTGATCACCACCGCAGGCGGCACGACCGGCTCGCAGCCGAAGGTGCGGCAGTGGGACACCGCCACGCACAAGGAGATCCGCCCGGCCTTTTCCCTGTCCCAGGATCCCGGCAACGGGGAAATGAAGGATGCCTTCTTCATCATGGCCGTACCAGGGCTGGACGACCAGCACCTCGTCGCGATCGCGACGGGCACCGTCACGGTCCGCGACCTCGACGGCAAACAGGACGGAGCCGGTCTCCCCGGAATCCTCAACCTCGCGGTCAGTCCGGACGGGAAAACCCTCGCCACGACTTCCGGCTCGACAGCGGACACCACCGTGCATTTGTGGCGCAAACCCTGACCTCGCACCGATCCGCAGCCGCATCGCGTGCGGGCCGCCGCCGGTCCGTGAAGGGGCCCCCACGGACCGGCGGGGGTCAATGCCAGAGACTTAGGGCGGCGCTGCGACTGCAGTTTGCCCAGGTCGGAGGACCTGGGCGGGACCAGGCGTCCGTGAGGGGAACCCTGACGGACTCAGAGTCCCTCAGGGTTCCCCTCACGGAGTTCAGCAGACGGTCGCATGGTCATCAATGAGGCATTCCAGCGAAGTCCGCGTCCTTTGTGGACGGTCGACGGGCGTGCGCCGCGCAGCTCAAGTTCCTGACGCTGCGGGCAGTGGTCCGTGAAGGGCTCCTTGAGGGAATCTGATTCCCTCAAGGAGCCCTTCACGGACCGCACCTCCGCTCCGGGCACGCCCGACGACGCGAGATCGAGGTGCTCCGCCCGACCGGCGCACCCAATCCCGCGTCACGGTCCCGCGTTCAGCGGGCAAAAGCAGGCGGAGCACCCATCGGGCTGAGATGCATCCCCGCGATCCGCCACCCGTCCCCGTCGCGGACGAGCACGTGCGTCGCCCGGAACGTGCCGTCGACGCGGTTCCCCTGATGGGTCGCTTCCTGGTCGTGCACGCCGATCGCGATGGCGGTGTCACCGTGGACGCGCACCTCGACGTCGCGCCAATCCAGCCGCAGCGTCGCCAGCGCGCCGGAGCGGTAGCGGTCCAGCCACTGCTCCCGGTCGAGCACGAATCCGAGGGGTCCGACGAGCCGGAATTCGTCGGCGACCAGGCCGCCCAGCGTGTCCGTATCGCCCGCCGCCTCGGCGACGGCCCAGCGTTTGCCCAGTTCAGCGATCTCCGCAGTGTCCACAATGCCCTCCAGTGCCGATCAATGAGACAGCACAAACGTTAGACATCTAATGGTTCGTCGTCAAACAGTTAGAGCTCGACGAACCTGCGGTACCGTCTCCCCGTGCCCCGACCCGACACGCCTCCGCTCGGCGTCCTCCTCGCCCGCACCGCCAAAACCGCGGGCCAGGCTTTCGACCGCGCACTCGCCGAGGTCGGCGGATCGCAGCCGGTCTGGCAGATCCTCATCGCGCTCAAAACCCGCCGGCACGCGAGCCAGCGCGAACTCGCCGACGCCGTCGGCATCCAGGGCGCCACGCTCACCCATCACCTCAACGGCATGGAGACCGCGGGCCTGCTCACCCGCACCCGCGACCCGGAAAACCGGCGCGTGCACCAGGTCGTGCTCACCGAACACGGCGAGCACACCTTCCACCGCCTCGCCGACGCCGCGATCGCGCACGACAAGCGGATGCGCCGCGGGTTCACCGACGACGAGATCGCGACGCTGGCCGCATTGCTCGGCAGGCTCACGGAAAACGTGACGCAGACGGACCCGTGAGCGTCCGAGGAAGCGCTCACGGGTCCGAGTTCTGCAGTTACCGGTTATCCGGGCACGTCTTCCAGGCGAAGTGGTAAACCGTCTGGACGCTGCCGTCCGTCGAGTCCATCGTCAGGAAGCTCGTCGTCTTCGCCGGGTCCGAAGAACCGGCATACGCCCGCAATTCCGTGTTGATGTTCAGGTTGCGCTCCTGGCCGCACGGTTCGTAGATAATCGCGTCGATGTCCGTCTGATCCGAGAACTGCCAGTCATTGTCGTAGAACCCGTCCAGCCGATGCGTCGCGTACGCGGTCGGCGAGTTTCCCTGGAAATAGTAGTTCGCGCGTTCCACGCCGTACGCACCCTTTTCGAGGTGCCCGAATCCGCGGTAGTCCGCCGAGGCGATTCCGTACGTGAAGCCCTGCGGCACGTGCACGCGCAGGCCGATCTGGCAGTTCTTGCGGAAGTCGGTCGGCTGCGCGCCGACGCCGACCTGGGCGGTGTATTGGCTGTAGGTGACGGTGAATGCCGTGTTGTCCGCCGAAACCGAAACCGCGGCCGTGTCCGGCGGGCAGCCGGTCCCGTTCACGGTCGCGACGTCGATGATAATTTTGTCCGGCGGAGGATTCTGCGGCCAGGAATGCGGGGTAATAGTCGAGGAGAGGGCCAAAAGCGCAGCGGCCATTGTGGTAAGCATGGGTTCCTTCCCATTACTTCCGAGGGTGGGGGGTTTCGACAGGGTAGCGCGAGAACTACACACCGAGTCCCACTGAATGGAGCAACGTACTTGCTTAGCTGCGCACAGCAACGTGTTAACAAACCGTTGACAAAAGCTATTATGGACAATTGACGAATCAACAAAAATGATTCAAAAATACACGACCCAGAACCACCCGGCCCGGCTGGTCCGGACAACTCCGGCGGAAATCGGCCCGAAAACCGGGGCAATTGGGACAGTTCGCGCGCCGCGGCGGCCGATGCGCCACCCCGCGCCTTCTCACCCGATCCGGCGGAATCTCCCGGCGCTGCCGCCCGTCGCGCCCGCGTCCGCCGAACTCGACGGCCGCGGACCCGCCTCCCCCGCACCGGCCCGCAACTAGATCGTGATCTCGAGTTACGCCCTTCGGCGCGCGACTTAAGGCGGATCGCGCCGGCCCCGAACGTGATCCTGGCTACCGTGACTGGACGCACCCGGACGACGCCCGCCGGTAGGGCTAGCATCCTCGGTACTAGCCAAAGTCGTCTCAAGCTGGAGAAGCGCAATGACCCAAGCCCCTGTCAACGTCACCGTCACCGGTGCGGCCGGCCAGATCGGCTACGCGCTGCTGTTCCGCATCGCGTCCGGTCAGCTGCTCGGCGCCGACACCCCGGTGAAGCTTCGGCTCCTGGAGATCCCCCAGGCGGTCAAGGCGGCTGAGGGCACCGCGATGGAACTGGACGACGGCGCGTTCCCGCTGCTGGCCGGCATCGACATCTTCGACGACCCGAAGCAGGCCTTCTCCGGCACGAACATCGGCCTCCTGGTCGGGGCCCGCCCCCGCAGCAAGGGCATGGAGCGCGGCGACCTGCTCGAGGCCAACGGCGGCATCTTCAAGCCCCAGGGCGAGGCGATCAACGCCGGCGCGGCCGACGACATCCGCGTGCTGGTGGTCGGCAACCCGGCCAACACCAACGCGCTGATCGCCCAGTCGCACGCCCCGGACGTGCCCGCCGAACGCTTCACCGCGATGACCCGCCTCGACCACAACCGCGCGCTGGCCCAACTGGCCAAGAAGCTGGACGTGGCCGTGACCGACCTCAAGAAGGTCGCGATCTGGGGCAACCACTCCGCCACCCAGTACCCGTCGGTGCAGCACGCCGAGGTCAACGGCAAGAACGTCGCCGAGACCATCAACGACCAGGCGTGGCTCGCCGACACCTTCATCCCGACCGTCGCCAAGCGCGGAGCCGCGATCATCGAGGCCCGCGGCCTCTCCTCGGCCGCGTCCGCCGCGTCGGCCGCCATCGACCACGTCTACACCTGGGTCAACGGCACCGCCGAGGGCGACTGGACCTCGGCCGGCGTCGTCTCCGACGGCTCCTACGGCGTCCCGGAGGGCCTCATCTCCTCCTTCCCGGTCACCGCGAAGGGCGGCAAGTACGAGATCGTGCAGGGCCTGGAGATCGACGAGTTCTCCCGCCCGCGCATCGACGCCTCCGTGGCCGAACTGGCCGAGGAGCGCGACGCGGTCCGCAAGCTGGGCCTGATCTGAGGTTCGTTTTCCACGATGGCCGCCCCGGTTCCGGGGCGGCCATCGCTGTCCGTGCCGGACGGAAGAACGTTTAGACCGGGTTGACGACGATATTCAGGATGCCTCGGGACGCGCCGCCGGAGAAGGTCAGGTCGCCGCGCAGCTTGTTGTAGCCCTCGCCGGCGCCGCCGGTGATCGACCCGAGCGCATCCCTCGACGTCGGGCCGGGCACGAGCAGGTCCTGGCCTTCGACTACGACGCCGGTGATGTCGCCGTCACGGAACCGCAAATCCACCGTGCACAGCAGCCGCTGGTCCCGCCTCGCGGTGACGACAGTGCAAGTTTCGTAGAACACGCCGACGCGCAAATGATTGGCGTCCCTCAGCTCTCCGGTGCCGATGGCAACCCCACCGAGCTGGAGCGGAAGGGACGGAATCGTGTCTTCGAAGTTCTCAGCGGTGTAAGTGACCGGGGTGAGCGCGGCCGGTGAACTCGGCGCGGCGGGCGACGCCGGCGCGGCCGAGGCCGCGAGCGCGCCGAGGGGCAGCAATGCGGCCGTCGCGACACCGATCACCATCGTCTTCGAGATTTTGATCGCCACTATATCGCCCTTCATTACTCATTCGGCATCCGTTCCGGATGCCAGCAAGGAATAGTCCAGGTATTAGCTCAGCGACAGGATCTCAGTAATTTCCGCAATGGGAACGCAGATGAGCGACGTGCTGCGGGGGCGCGTTCCCGGAGAGAAGATTAGCCGCCGCCGAAAGCTTCCGAAGCCGCTGTTGGAGTGACCGCCAAAGCTCGCAGCGAATCGGCATCCGGAGCACCGCCGAAGCGGTCGATTTCCTTGCGCTGAAAGGTCTTTGTGCCCTTGCCGGACGAGGGCGATGCGACTCCGTCCGGCGACGTGCCCGAAGAATGAAACTCTATCATGGCAACCGCCGGACCGTCTTTTCCGAACGATTTCCGCACCGAACACCGCAAGACGGAAAGTTATTCCGGTCTCGCCGCGGGAGCGCCTCAGAAAGCTCCCGCGATGAGCGCGTGCAAACCGGAAGCGACGCCGAAGTCGGGAACCGTGTGCGTGCCGTCTCGAAGGTCCGCCGCCAGCTGTTCGTAGACCCGGCCGACATTCGCCGCCTGGATCGGCAATCCGCTGGCCTCGCTCACCGGAACCACCGTCCACTCCGGACTTTCCGGCCTCGACGAGCGCAGCTCCAGCCGACCGATCTGCAGCTGCGCCGCCCACGGATCGGTCTCCACAACGGAAGTCAGCGCGAGATTCCCTTCGGCGCCCACGATTTCGATCCGCGTCCGGGGCACCGCCGCTTCCCCGTCGTGCAGATGAACGGACACCACTGCCCCACCGTCGAGCTCAGCGTGGGCCAGGAAGTGATCCGGTGCGGTGACGTCGATCGGCTCCCCCGTCTCGGCGACGCGATGCGAGCCGTTCCGGATCGCCGTCCGAGCAGTCAGCTCGCGGATCGGCCCGAGCAGGTACTGCACCAGATCCAGCGTGTGCCCGCCTAGGACTTCGACCAGTCCGGCCCCGGTGCGACGGTCGTAGGTGTAGGCCGTCCATCCGGGGACATCGCGGGTGTTTCCCTTGCTGCGCGAGCTGTACACGGTCGCGGACTGCACCGCGCCGATCTCGGCGATCATCCCCCGGGCCCGGCGGACGGTCGGCGAGAACCGCGCCTGCAGCCCGACAGCGGTGTGCACTCCGGCCCGCTCCCCTGCGGCAGCCAGCGCGACGGCTTCCGCGGCGGTCGTCGTCAGCGGCCATTCGCAGTAGACGTGTTTGCCCGCCTCCAGCGCGGCCGTCACCAGCTCCACATGCGCGGGCACCTTCACCGTGACGACAACCAGGTCAACGTCCGGATGCTCGGCGAGACTCCGGGCGTCAGTGAAGGCATGTCGGGCACCGAAGCGCGTGCGCGCCTCTTCCGCACTGCGGGTGCGCGTGGTCGCGACGGCGGCCAGCGAGAAGTCGGGCGACGCGGCGATGGCGGGAATGTGCGCCCGCCCTGCCCAGCCCCGGTCCGGGTTCGCGCCGAGGATTCCGACGCCGATCGGCTTGGTCAAGTCCCTGCCTCCAGTAAGCGGGTCAAAGCGTTCCGTTTCCGTCAAGCTACCAGAAGCGGAACAACGTGACCCGCTTGGTTTAGACTGCGGGAATGCCGGAATCCGCCGTCGCAGCGCTGCTCGCCCAAGGCCAACCGCGCGCTGACGCGCAGCGCAACGTCGAGCGGCTGGTCGCGGCCACCCGCGAAGCGCTCGATGAACTGGGGCTCGCAGTCACCACTCGCGACATCGCGCAGCGCGCGGGCGTCGGCCTCGGCACGCTGTATCGGCGCGTGCCGTCGCTGGACGCACTCCTCGCCGCGATCCTCACCGACACCATCGACGAGATGACCGACCGCGCCGCCCACGCACTCGACTCCCCCGACCCGTGGCAGGGGTTCGCCGAGTTCGCCGAAACCTACGTCCAGCTACGAGCGTCCAGCTGCGGACTGCACGACGCGCTCTCCGGCCGCGGCGAACGGCTTGACCTGGAGCCGCGCATCACCCGGCTGCAGCGGGCAGTGCATCAACTCGTCCGGCGCGCACAAAAAGCCAACGTGCTCCGCGCCGACCTCGACTGGCGGGACATCCCCTTCGCGCTCGCCACCGCGATCCCGCCCGGCCACACGATCGGTCTCGTCCCGAGCGGCGACCAGTGGCGGCGGAACCTGCGCATCATCCTCGACGGCCTGCGCCCGGCACGATCGCTTGCTCCAGAAGGCCCTGCAGAACCCGCTGCTCCTTCGGATTGAGCCCGGCCAGCGGCGAATCCCGCGTCAGCAGTTCGAGCAACCGCTCGCGCAGTGCCGTGCCGTCCTCGGTCAAGACGAGATGCTTGGCACGCCGGTCGGTCGGGTGCGCGCGCCGCTCGATCAGGCCCTGTTTCTCCAGCTTGTCCACGACGAACGTGGCGTTCGACGGCTCGCAGCTCATCCGCTCGGCCAGCTCGCGCATGGTCATCGGGCCGGTCAGCTCCCGCAGCGCGGTCGCCTGCGCGGCGGTGAGCCCCAGCGCCACCGCGCGCTCCCGGACGTGGTCGGCGATCTGCTGCGCCAGCCCGTTCACCAGACCGCACAGCTCCCGTTCGGCGATCGCCCGAGGTTCCGTCATGATCCCATCCTAGCAACTCCATCAAGCCAGAATATTTAAAGCTTGAATGTTTCTAGCTTGATGCTTATGGTCGGAGCAGACCGAGGGAAGGGAACGAAACCGTGCTCGACGACCGACTGCGCCGGCCCGCGCTGCTCCAGACCGTGCACCTGGGCGAGACGAAGGTGTCCTTCGTGCCGGACGGTGCTGTGCAAGGAAATCCGCGGTTGTGGCTGCCCAGCAGCACCGCGGAGACCTGGGCCGCACGCCCGGAGTATCTGGACGACGACGGCTACCTCGTCGCCAGCATCGGCGGGCTACTGGTGGAACACGACGGCCGGGCGCTGCTGATCGACGCCGGGTTCGGACCGCAGTCGGTGCCCGCTGAGCCGGGAGCGCCGAACGGCCTGCTGTACGGCGGCGCGCTGCTCGACAACCTGAGCGCGCTCGGGCGAAGGCCGGAAGACGTCGAGGCGGTGGCGTTCACGCACTTGCACTCGGACCACATCGGCTGGGCAGCGCAACCGGCATTCGCGCACGCCGAGTATCTGGTCGCGAAGCCAGAGTGGGCGCAGCGTGAGCCCTCCAGCGAGACCGACACCATGGCACCGCGGGTGCGCACGGTCGACGACGGGCAGGAGGTGTTTCCCGGCGTCCGGGTGCGCTTCGCCGCCGGGCACACGCCGGGACACGCGGAGTACGTCATCACCGCGGGCGAGCAACGGCTGATCGCGTTCGGTGACGCGGTCCATTCGCCGATCCAGATCGAAAACCCGGATTGGTCCTGCGTGTACGACCACGATCCGGCCGAGGCCGCCAGCCACCGCCGGAAGCTCGTCGCCGAACTCGCCGAGCCCCGCACGATCGGCTTCGGAAACCATTTCGCCGACGTCGTCTTCGGGCACGTCCGCGACGGCCGTTGGACCGCTACTGTCGGGTGAATGGCCCGGCTGATCCACCTCAACGGCCCGTCCGGCATCGGGAAATCCACCGTCGCGCGGCACTACGCCGACCTCCACCCCGGCGTGCTCGCGCTCGAGGCCGACCAGGTCGTCACGATGATCGGCGGCTGGCGGACCGCGTTCTGGGACACGCTGCCCGCCGCGCGACGGCTCGCGCTCGCCATGGCGGAAACCCATCTGCGGGCCGGGCACGACGTGGTCATGCCGCAGCTGGTGGCCCGGGTCGAGCAGGCCGAGCGATTCCAGGAGGCAGCCCGCACGGCGGGCGGCGAGTACATCGAGATCATGCTCACCGCGCCCCGGGCGCAGGCGAAGGCCCGGTTCGCCGCGCGCGGCGAGCACGCGGCGACCGACGCGATGGCCGCATTGGGCGGACCGGTCGTGCTCGACCGGATCCACGACCACGTCGCGGAGTACCTCCCGCTCCGTCCACAGTGCACAGTGCTGGACACCGAACACCTCGACCCGGACGAAACGTGCGCGCGCGTCGCGGCGATTGTTGCCCGGCGAGCAGCGGCAGAGGCACCGAGTGCACGGAACGGGGACCAAACGGGAAAGCCGCCGCCGAGCCCGGCCTGAGCGCGGTATATGTCGAGGAGTGCCAGGACACAGAGCCGACGCGGTCCGGCCGTCGCTTGCTGGGCGGACCGCGTGCACCCTCGCCGCGGGCCGAGTGCGCTCACGGGCCGGATTCGCGGTCACTGGTGCGGAAATCGTGGCTCGCAAAGCTGAATCCAGCGCAATTCCGCTTGTCAGCGGTCAAAAGCACGTCGGAACCGCGACGCCACTCCCCTACGACGGTCCGGTCGCCGCCGCGGATCCCGGAGTCCCCGGCCCGACCCCGCACACGTCCTCCCGGAAGAGACTCCCATGCCCGAACCCGCTGCCCGCACGGATTTCCCCACGCCGCCCTGGCTGCTCAGCGCGACCGACAGCGTCGCCCTGCGCGCCCTCGCCGGAGGCATCCTCGACAGCACGGCGTCCGATCTCGACCTCTCCTACACGCTCGCGACCCGTACTCCGCTGGCACTCCGCGCCCTGGTCCCCGCCGGGGACCGCGCCGCCCTCTCAGCCGTCGCAAGCGGCGAGACGACCGGCCAGCCCGTCGCGCAGCGCCCGCGGCTGACCTTCGTCTCCCGCGGCACCGAACTCCCGCCGGGCAGGGAAACCGAGTTCGGCCAACGGTCTCCGCTCTTCTCGGAAACGTTCGACGCGATGTTCGGCGACTATCAAGACCGGCACTTCGCTTTCCAGGGCGCGCTGTGCTGCCTGCTGGAATCCTGGGGCCTCTACCCCGAGGCGGTCGCCCGCCTGACCAAGCGACCTTGGGATGACGCCAGCCTCGTCCTGGACCTCACCCCGGCCTCCGTCCCGGATCTCCTCGCCGAGGTCGCCCGGCTGCACACCGCGGGCATCCCGGTCGCCTGGAACGCGGTCTTCGCCGGGAGCGGCGCCCGGCAGGTCGACCTGCCCGCCGAAGCCATGCTCTACCGCCCGGAGCGGGTCCCCGTCCCGGCCAAGCCCGGCGCAGCCGAAATCCTCGAAATCCCCGCCAGCGACGACCTCCACTCCCTCACCGCCCACACCCTGCACGCAGTACAGAGCCGCGAAGACCGACTCGTCGTGACCACCGCTGGGCCTGACCCCGTGAACGCCGCGGTCTGGGGCTTGGTCAACGCCGCAGCCGCCGAGTACCCGGGCAAGATCACCGCCGTGGGTCTCGACGCGCCAATGCCCGCCGATGAGATCCTCAACCTCGTCGGCGGCAACACCGAACCGCAGCTCGCCATCCGCGACGGAGTCCCGCACGCCTTCCGGATCCGCCCGGCCACGGTCCGGAAAGCCCGGCCCATCGATCCGTCCGGCACCGTCCTCATCACCGGCGGCACCGGCAGAATCGGCGCGCTGCTGGCCGAGCACCTCGTCGCCGAGCACGGCGTCCGGCATCTCGTGCTGGCGAGCCGAAGCGGCCCCGCCGCGCCGAACGCCGAGCATCTCCAGGACCTCGACGCGGACGTCCGCATCGCCGCCATCGACGTCGCCGACCCGGGCCAGGCCGAAAGCCTCATCGCCTCCTGCACCCCGCCGCTGACCGCCGTGATCCACTGCGCCGCCGTCTTCGATGACGACGTCCTCGCGGAGCAAACCCCCGAACGCCTCGACCCGGTCCTGCGCGCCAAAGCCGACTCCGCCTGGATCCTCCACGAAGCCACCCAGCACCTGCCGCTGTCGGCATTCGTGCTCTTCTCCTCCGTCGCAGGAGTGCTCGGCGAGGCCGGACAAGCGAACTACGCCGCCGCCAACCGATTCCTCGACGCCCTCGCCGAGCACCGGCACGCGAAAAACCTGCCCGCCGTGTCGATCGCGTGGAGCCGCTGGGACCCCGCCCTCTTCGACGCCGCCCTCGGCAGCGAAGAACCGGTCGTGATCGGCCCCGGCACCGTCCCGCCGCACCCGGAACGGCCTTGTCCGGCCGAAGAAACCTTCCCCAGACTGCTGACGAATACCCCGGCCGGAAGATGACATCCGTCATCGGGTCCGTCCCGGTTGCGCCGCAATACTCAGTGCCATGAACAAGATCCGGACCGCCGCCGCGGCCGCCGCCCTCGTCGCGGGATTCGCCGTGCTCGCCCCGGCCGCCGCCGACGCCACGACCTCGCCGCTGACCTTCGGCATCTACCCGGGCGGCTACGCGGGAGGCGGTTCCACCACCGGCAAACCCGACAATCCGGCCCAGATCCGGAAGGCGTTGGCGCAGCTGCAATCCGGGCGCCAGCCGTTCCTGCTCCGCGACTACCTCGGCTGCGGCACCGCCTTCCCCGACGACGAAATGCGGTACCTCGCCCCGGGCCGCCGGCTGGACGTCGTGCTCGGCTACTCCGGCGAAAGCATGCCGGAATGGCAGACCTGCGTGGAGAACACGGTGCACCGCTACGGCCCGGTCGCCGACACGATCTCGGTGACACTCGAACAGAACGTGGTACCCAAGCCGAATGGCGACACCGCATTGGTGCAGGGCGTGATCGCGGGCAAGAAAACCGCTGACCGCGACGGGTTCCACCGGCTGCAGATCGGCTTCGACGAGGTCGCCTACACCAAACCGTTCACCCAGTTCTGGCAGCACCTCGCCGAACTCGGCGGCACGGAGTTCAGCCGCTCGGTCGGCTTCGTCGGCATCGACCTCTACCCGGACGCGGGGCTGCCCGGCATCCCGCCGCAGTCCGACCTCGCCGGGTTCGTCCACCAGACCCTGCACAACGTCCGCACCCAGGAGATGCCGATCGCCGGCCTCGGCCGCGACATCCCGATCCGCGTCTCGGAGAACGGCTGGGCGACGCACACCGCCGAGCGCGCACCCGCCGACCAGGCCCGCGCGCTCACCACGGAAATCCTCGCGATCAACCAGGACCGCGTCACGGAAAACGTGGCCAGTTACGAGATGTTCGACCTGCGCGACGACGTCACCGGCTCCGCCAGCCCGTTCGACAACTTCGGCCTCATGACCGACGACTACGCCCCGAAGCCGATGTACTGGCTGCACCGCGGCTTGATCTCGGCCCTCGGCCGGTCTTGAGCGGTTTTTGTCTTGAAACGAGAGCTGGGCGCTAGGCGAAGTTTTCCGCCTAGCGCCCAGCTGTATAGGTCGTTATACAGTACTCAGTTGACCGAGATGTCGTCGGCGTAGATCGGGGCCTGGCCGTACCAGCCGTGCACGTAGATCGTCACCGCGCCGGAGGATCCAGTCGTGAACGGGACGGTCAGCTTGGTCCAGCTGGAGTTCGCCGTCCACGAACTGGCCGTCGCTCCCCCGCTGACCCCGGCGTAGGCGTATCCGCCCTGCACCCACGCCGTCAGCGTGTACGCGTGGTTCGGCGCGAGCGTCAGCTTCTGCGCCGCTTCCCCGGTCGTCGACGCCGTCGGCGACACCTGCAGTGCGTGGCTGCCGGAGTGCACCGGCGAGGACACGATCGTCCCCCCGGTCCACGGGCTAAGTGCGCCGGTCTCGAAGTTGCCGTTGATGACGCTGCCGGTCGGGCTGGTTCCGTTGACCGTCAACGTGTACGTGGCGGTGTGGCTGCCGCCGCCCGCCACCGAACCGGTGATGGTCAGCGGATAAACGCCCGGCTGGGTCGCGGCCGTCGTGGTGATCGAGAGGTCCGCGCTCTCCCCCGCCTTGACTGTCGCCGGGCTGACCGAGGCGGTCACCCCGCCCGGCGCACCGCTCACCGCGAGCGAAACCTGCTGCGCCGTACCGGAAGTCACCGCGGTGGTCACCTTCCCGGCCGCCGAACCGCCCGGGTCGACCGAAGCCGAGGCCGGGCTGGCCGAGACCGAGAAGTCGTTGCCCGGCACCGGGGTTCCGCCGGTGAACGGGGAGAACGTGTGGCTGAAGTACCACTTGTCCTGCGGGATGCCGGAACAGGTGTCCTGCGCGCCGGTGCCCGGGCAGGTGCCGTTGTCCCGCTGCAGCGCCCAGAACGACAGCATGTTGATGCCCTTGGACACGGCCCAGTTGTAGACGGTCACCGCGTCGGCCGTGGTGAACGTTTCGGCCGCGCCGAAGTCGTCGATGCCCGGCATCTCGGTGATGCCGACCATGCCCCACAGCTGGTCCTGCGACTTGTCCGGGTACAGCGACGCCAGCTGCGACACCAGCCCGGCGGCGGCGGTCTGGGTGTCCTGGGCCATGTTGTGCGTGGCGTTGTCGTAGTAGTCGAAGGTCATCAGGTTGACCACGTCGACCTTGGCGCCGTTGGAAACCGCGTTCTGCAGGACGCCCAGCGCGCTGGTGAGACCGCTCGTGGTGGTCGGCAGCGTGTAGGAGATCTGCAGCGAGCGCCCGTTGGCCGCGGCCCAGTCCTGGACCTTCTTGATCGCCTTGTTCCGGCGGTCGACGCCGGCCGAGTTGGTCAGCGAGTTGTCCTCGATGTCCATGTCGAGGCGCGGCACGTCGTAGGTGGTGATCAGCGATTCGTACGCCGCCGCGATCTTGTCGACGTCCGTGCAGCTGTCGGCGATTTCGGTGGCGTTGTGGTCCGCGGTGTAGCCGCCGAACGACGGGATCACGTCCCCGCCGCGCGAGCGGATGGTGCGGAAGTCCGCGCCGAAGGACGAATCCGCGACCGGGAGGCTCGCGTCGCCGTTCCAGAGGACGGTGCACGAACCCGAGGAGGCGGTCTGCAGGAAGGCCATCGTCAGGTGCTTGACGCCGGCTTCCTGCGCCATCGCGGCCGGGCTCTGGCCGTTCCAGGATTCGAAGTAGGGCGCGAACACGTGGTTCGGCAGCGGCGTCGCGGCGTGCGCCGGGGCCGCGGTGGCGACCAGCACGCCGAGCGGAGCCGCGGCGGCGGCCAGGACAGCGGACAATCGTGACAAGTGACTTCTTCGTCGCATGCGGGCTCCAGTGCCGAAAAAGGGGCCGTGCGGCGGCGGGCACGGCCGGAACCTTCTCAGAATTGGACTGGACCAGTCGCCCGTCAAGGTCTAGACCACTAATGCGGCCGAACGGCCGGGTCGGATCGTCGGGCGCCACCGGGGGCCGGTGGTCCGGTGCCGGGCACGGAGCTGCCGTCCGCCCCGTGAGTGTTCCTGCCGGTTCCCACCGGCAGGAACACTCACGATCGCCGGTGGCTCAGCCGACCTGTTCCCTGGCCGGAGCGGGCGCGCCGAGCGCGAACGTGGTCGACCGCGTGGTCAGCGAAATCAGGGCCGCGGCCAGCGTCGACACCGCCAGGAAGCCGAACGCCGCGGCGAACCCGAACCGGTCCGCGAGCCAGCCCATCACCAGCGGCGCGAGCACGCCGGCGAGCTGGCCGCCGGTGTTGACCAGGCCCATCCCCGCGCCCACCAGATCGCGCGGCAGCACGCGCAATGGCAGGCCGACGATGCCGATCGAGGCGAGGCCGCTGATGAACATCGCGACGGTCTGCAGCACGGTGAACCCGGTCGCCGAGTCCGACAGCAGCATCGCGACGAGCACGCCCGCCGCGGCGACGAGCGCGGGCACCACGAGCCAGCGCGGGCGGCGGTCGAAGTACCGGCTCATCAGCCAGCCGCCCAGCAGCACCGCCGCCGCGCTGACCAGCTGCGGGATCGCCGCCGAGATCCCCGCCGCGACCAGCGACAGGCCCTTCGTCTCGACCAGGTACGACGGGACCCAGGTGATCATCCCGTAGGCGAGCATGTTGAAGCAGGCGAACATCGCCGCGCAGCGGATCACCAGCCGGTTCCGCAGCACCTGCGACACCGGCACCTTCACCGGGGCGACGCGCGCCTCGGGTTCGGTCAGCTCGCGCGGCAGCGGCGCCGGCAGCAACCGCCACAGCAACAACCCGACGACCAGCCCGGCCACCGCGACGATCCAGAACGTATGCCGCCAGCCCGCGGCAACCACGAGCGGCGCGACCAGCAGCGGCCCGAGCCCGGCCCCGACCGAGTTGGACGCCAGCAGCAGCCCCGCGCCGCGGCTGCGCCCCTCCTGCGTCGTCCGCTCGGCAAGCGCCTTGAACGCCGCGCCAGGGAACAACGCCTGCGCGAACCCGAACGCCGCGCGCAGCACGAGCAGCACGACCAATCCGGGCGCGAACCCGGTGGAGGCGGTGAACACCGACCACGCCACCAGCGAAATCACCAGCAACGGCCGCGCGCCCACGCGGTCCGCGAGCAGTCCGCCGGGCATCTGCCCGAGCAGGTAGGCGATCGCGAACGCGGACACGACCAGCCCCTGCGTGGTCTTGGAAAGCCCGAACTCGGCGCCGATCAGCGGCAGCGCGACCGCGATCATGACGCGGTCGATGTAGTCGATGATGAAGACGCCGACCAGCAGCGCCAACGTGGTCCGTTCGGTCCGCCGCACGACCGGGGCGGAACTCGGAATGCTCACCGTCGGATCCTCCTTGATTCGGCGATGCCGCATTGTGCGGTCATGGACCCCCTCCGCGGCTTCGTCGGATCCGCCGAATCCCGGGCCCGGGTGTCAGCGGATCCGACGAAGAGCCGGTCCGCCAGCTTCCCGAGGATCGGTGCGGCGGCGGCGATTCGCGAGCTTCCGCGCAGGTAAGCGCATCGGCGACCCTGCGGCAGCGCTCAGAATCCAGGCGGGCGGCGAAACCCGCCGATCGCCTCCGCGAGGCACTGCGCGAAGCGGACCGCGGTGCGGTCGTGCAGATGGGGCGCGATCACCTGGACGCCGACCGGAAGCCCGTCCCGAGTCGCTCCCACCGGCGCCACCGCCGCGGGCAGATAGTTCAGCGAGGACAGCGATATCCACGGCAGCATCTCGCGGTACGGCCGGTCCGAGTCGTTGATCCGCAGGGTCCGGAGCGACCAGCTCGGATCCGGCCGCTGGTCGTGCGGGAAGGCGGCGGTGGGGCTCACCGGGCAGAGGAGCACGTCGACGTCGCGGAAGAACCCGGCCCAGCGGCGGCGAGAATGCTGCCGGCGTTCGTCGAGGAGGTGCCAGTCGCGGAAGCGGAGCGTCGCGTCGGACGCGAACCCGCCTCCTCCCGCCGCGGCGAGCGCCACGAGCCCGGAGTACGACTCGTCGGGCTCAATCAGCCCGGATTGCGCCATCAGCAACGGGCGGTAGAGAGCCATCGTCTCCTCGAGCCCGACCGGCCCCGGACCTTCGACCACCACAGCGCCCTCGGCCCGCACCGCCTCCAGTGTCTCCCGCAAGATCGCGGCCGGCTCGCCGTCGACGGGGCAGAACGGGTCGTCGAGCCAGGCCGCGACCCGGAACTCCCGCAGCGTGTCCGCCCTGGCGGCGGGCAATTCCAGCCGCCACGCCGGCGAGCGCTCGCGGTCCGCTCCCGCGAGGACGTCGAGACCGAGGCCGAGGTCGTCGGCGTGCCTGCCGAGCGGGCCGAGCACGCTCATGTCGGTGTCCGCCAGCGTCCCGGGAGCATGACCCGACACGGTCCCGAGGCCCGGCACGATCCCGTACGACGGACGCAGCCCGTAGACACCGCAGAAGTGCGCGGGCACCCGGATCGAGCCCGCGGTGTCGCCGCCGAGTTCCAGCCCGGTCAGCCCCGCCGCGAGTGCCGCGGCGGACCCGCCGGAGGACCCGCCGGGGCCGCGGGCCGGGTCCCACGGATTGTTCGTGGTCCCGTAGATCTCGTTGTAGGTCTGCCAGTCCCGGGCGTCGGCGGGCAGGTTGGACTTGCCGAACACGATCGCGCCCGCGTTCTTGAGCCGCGTCACCGACTCGGCGTCGCGGTCCGGGACGTGCTGTCCCCAGCGGGCCGAGCCGCCGGTGGCCCGCATGCCCGCGACCTCCACGGAGTCCTTGACCGTCACCGGGACGCCGTGCAGGACCCCGAGCGGCTCGCCCCGGGAGACCGCGCGATCGGCCGCCCGCGCCGCTGCCCGCGCGCCCTCCTCGTCCCGGGCGACGACGGCGTTCACCTTCGGATCGAACCGCCGCCCCCGGTCGAGGTAGTGGTCGAGCAGTTCGACGCTCGACACCTCCTTCGCCGCGACGGCAGCAGCGAGCTGGCGCGCGGAACGAAATGCCAAATCAGTCATGCGAATCTCCAGGAAAAGACCGGACGCGCAGGAGTACCGGTGGCGGTCACGAGGCCGCTTCGTGGCGGGCGTGGCCGAGGCCCTGCCAGCGGCGGGCAGCCGGGGCGGGCAGCTCGAACTGGTCGAGGATCCTGGTCACGATGTGGTCGACCATGTCGTCGAGGGTCCGGGGATGGTTGTAGAAAGCGGGCATCGGCGGGATGATCCGCGCGCCCATGCGGCTCAGTGCCAGCAGGTGGTCGAGATGGATCTCGCTCAGCGGCGTCTCCCGGGGGACGAGGACGAGGCGGCGACGCTCTTTGAGGGTGACGTCGGCGGCTCGGGTAATGAGGTTGTCGGCGTAGCCGGTGCGGATCGCGGCGAGCGTCTTCATACTGCACGGCACGACAACCATGCCGTCGGTGCGGAACGAGCCCGACGACAGGAGCGAGCCCTGCTCACCGGGCCGGTGGTGAACGTCGGCCAGCTCCACGACCTCCCGCACAGTGCGGGTGCTCTCCAGCTCGATGGTCGTCCGGGCCCAGGTGCTCAGCACGAGGTGGGTCTCGACGTCGGGAAGGTCGCGCAGCACCTCGAGCAGCCGGACCCCGAAGGGAGCGCCGGTGGCCCCGGACATGGCGACGACGATGCGGACGGGACGGGTCATGCCGGGTGTCCTACCTTCTTTGTTGGGTCTGAACTGGTCATTCGTAGGATCGGTGGGCCCTG